>JAYVQG010000261.1:0-21910 GCA_043757025.1 Limnoglobus sp. | reverse complement strand
CGCGGAGCGAGAGGGCTACGTAAAAACCGCCCTTACACTCCAATATCTGTTGCGCGAACCTCAAAATACAATGAAATAATCGTTCGCGGCGTTGCCCGAAGGGGTCGTAGCGGCGTCATCACATCGTTCGCATGATGTATCACAAGCGATCGGCCCATTCCAATTGCACGCCGCTGGACCGAGGAAGCCGCTGCGACCCCGTTCGGGGTCGTGAGAAATGGGGGCCTCGTACCCCAGGTGCGCGAAGCGCGACCTGGGGCTAATGGCTGAAATCCCGTTGGGATAAAGAAAATGGCTGAAATCCCGGAGGGATAAAGAAAATGGCTGAAATCCCGGAGGGATAAAGAATCCAAAACCGGGATGAATCGATAACACCATCAACCGCAACTTCGCGGCACTTTGCGTCACGCTTGGCAGCGGATTGTGGCTTGGGCGGCGGAGCTACATAAGTCGGCGAAGACGCTGCTTGTTGGGAACAGTAACTTCGCTACGAGGGCGGTCCAGCCGGTTTGGTGGCTGGCACCGAGGCCCATTCCCGTGTCGCCGTGGAAGTACTCGTAGAACGGGATGTAGTCCTTGAAGTGCGGGTCGGTTTGGAACTTCTCGTACCAGCCGTTGACGGGTCGTTCGCCTTTCGCGTTCTTCGTGAATATCTGCGTGAGTCGTGCCGAAATCTGATTCGCGACATCGAGAATCGATACGGAATTGCCCGACCCAACGGGGCACTCGACGCGGAACTCTTCGCCGTAATAGTGGTGGAATTTGTGCAGGCTTTCCACGATCAGATAGTTCATCGGGAACCAGATCGGCCCGCGCCAATTCGAGTTGCCACCGAAGTTCGCAATCGTAGCCTCGGCGGGCTGATAGTCGACTGTCAGTGGCTCATTTCCCACGTGAAACACGAATGGATTATCTTTGTGTGCCTTCGACAACGACCGTATGCCGTAGTCCGACAGGAACTCGTTCGGGTCGAGCAATCGGCCCAAAAGCTTCTTCATACGGTGCCCGCGCAGCAACGACAGTAACCGCCGTTCGCCGCGGCCATCTTGGTACCATCGCGATACGAGCGTCGATAGGTCCGGTCGGTTTTCGAGAATCCAGCGCATCCGGCTCGCGAACTCGGGCAGCTTCGCCAGCAGCTCGGGTTCGAGCACTTCGACCGCGAACAGTGGAATCAACCCGACCATCGAGCGCACGCGCAGCGGTTGCACTTCGCCGTTCGGTAATATCAACTCGTCGTAATAGAACTGGTCTTGCTCGTCCCAGAGGCCGATGCCTTTGCCGGCCATGTCGGTCATGGCGCGGGCGATGCCGAGGAAGTGCTCGAAGAATTTGATGGCCATATCTTCGTACGATTTGTTGTGCAGTGCCAACTCCAGCGCGATCCGCATGAGGTTCAGGCTGTACATACCCATCCAGCCAGTGGCGTCGGCCTGGTTGATGAACCCGCCGGTCGGGAGTGGTCGGCTACGATCGAACACGCCGATGTTATCGAGGCCGAGGAAGCCCCCCTGAAAGACGTTGCGGCCGAAGGCATCTTTGCGATTCACCCACCAGTTGAAGTTGAGCATCAACTTGTGGAAGGTGCGTTCGAGGAAGCCGAGATCGCCCTTGTCGCCGCGCTGTTGACGATCGATCTGGAACACGCGCCAGCACGCCCATGCATGAACCGGCGGGTTCGCGTCGCCGAAGTTCCACTCGTACGCGGGAAGTTGCCCGTTCGGGTGCATGTACGATTCGCCGAGGAACATCAGCAACTGTTCCTTCGCAAAGGTCGCATCGACGGTTGCAAACGGGAGAGTGTGGAACGCCAAATCCCACGCGGCATACCACGGGTATTCCCACTTATCTGGCATCGAGATGATGTCGGAATTCTTGAGGTGCTCCCAATCGACGTTGCGGGCGGCGCGGTCTTTGCGCGAAGCGGGCGGCAGCGGTTGCGCGGGGTCGCCCTTCAGCCAGCGCCACACGTCGTAGTTAAAAAACTGCTTCGTCCAGATCAAGCCCGCGATCGCCTGTCGGTGAACGAGCCGCGAATCGGGGTTCGGCATCTCGCGCTGAATATCGTCGTAAAACGCATCGGCCTCGGCGACACGGTCCGCGAAGATCGCATCGAAATCGGCGAACGCAGAATCGATACGCTCTTCGGCCGCATGGCGAAGCCGAACGCGCACAGTCACCGATCCACCCGCGGGCACGCTGTACTGGTAATGCGCGGCCATCTTCGTGCCGGTTTTATCGGGGTTCACCGCCGATGTGTTGCCGTGAACGACGCACTCGCTGATGCCATCCTTGAAGTGCCCCGCCGCCTTCACGCCATAGAGGGCAGGGGAGTTCGTGTCGTTATCGGTGAACAGCAGCGGCGCGGCCTTTGCAGTTTCCACTGCATCGAAATGGCAACGATACTCGTCCCAGTCGGGGTGGAAGAGCCGGATCGTATCGGCATCGACGGCACTGATAATTGGCCGAAACGCATCTTCGGCCCACGACCATGTGTTGCGGAACCAGACGTGCGGCAAGATGTGAATGTCGGATGCTTCCGGCCCGCGATTGTGTACCGTAATCTTCATCAGCACATCGGTCGGGCTGGCCTTCGCGTATTCGACGAAGACATCGAAGTAGCGATCTTCGTGAAAGCCACCCGCGTCGATCAGCTCGAACTCGGGGTCGAGGCGGCTCAACCGTTTGTTCTCGTGGATGAGTGCATCGTACGGGTAAGCCGCTTGCGGGTATTTGTACAAGTACTTGAGGTAACTGTGCGAGGGCGTCGCATCGAGGTAGAAGTAAACTTCCTTGACATCTTCGCCGTGGTTCGCGCCCTCGTTCGGTAAGCCGAACAATCGCTCTTTCAAGATCGAGTCGTGGCCGTTCCAGAGCGCGAGGCCGACGCAGAGCCGTTGGTTGTTATCGCTATACCCCGCGATGCCATCTTCGCCCCAACGGTACGCGCGCTGGTGTGCGTGGGCAAACGGAAAGTGATTCCACGCATCGCCGTTCTGGCTGTAGTCTTCGCGAACGGTGCCCCACTGACGATCGCTGAGGTACGGCCCCCAGATCCGCCATTTCTTCGAGCCACCTTCGACTTGTTTCATCCGGACTCGTTCGGCATTGTCGACGGGCGTAGTCTGGTCGCTCACGTAGAACGCCTCCGGTATGTGACTTGAAGTTACTTGCGATGATAAGCCATCACATCCGGATACGCACTACCCACCGAAGCGGAATCTCCCGCAAAATGCGATTTGTCGCCGTTACGTTCCGTACTTCGGCAGCGATCAGCAGTCAGCGATCAGCGGTCAGCAAAGAGCACCAAGATTTGCAGACCGCTGATAGCTGATCGCTGAAAGCTGAAAACTCCGAAAGGACACTTTGCCAATGCGCTACCTGCTTGCGATGATTTTGTGTGCCGGTTTTGGCACGTTGATGGCGGCAGAGAAGCCGATTGTGATTGTCGGTGCGACGGTTCACGATGGCAGCGGTGGGCCGGGCCGCGTTGCGGATGTCTGCATTGTCGGCGACAAGATTACGGCGGTGGGCAAAGTCGAACGCCCTGCCGATGCCATCGTGATCGATGGTGCGGGAATGATCGTCTGCCCCGGTTTTATCGATCTGCACACGCACTGCGATACCGGCAGCCCAACGCTGACGGCGAAGGCGGGCCGGCCGAATACTTGCTACATCATGCAGGGCGTTACCACCGTTGTGACGGGCAATTGCGGTTCCGGGCCGGTCGATACCGCGAAGTTTTTCGCGTCTCTGGAAGCGGGCGGCATCGGGACGAATGTCATCCATCAGGCCCCGCACAACAGCATTCGCGAAGCCGTCATGGGTAACGCCAACCGCGCACCGACGGCGGAGGAACTTCAGAAAATGGAAGCCCTCGTTGGTAAGGCGATGACTGATGGTGCGTGGGGCTTGGCAACGGGGCTGATCTACAATCCGGGGACGTACGCGAAGACCGAAGAAATCATCGCGCTCGCCAAAGTCAGCGGGCAGCATGGCGGGCATTACGCGAGCCACATTCGCAACGAAGGTTCGGGGTTGCTCGATGCGATTCAGGAAGCAATCGACATCGGCAAAGGGGGAAAATGCGCCGTTCACATTTCGCACATCAAGGCGAGTGGCCGCGCCGCACATGGCATGTCGATTCAAGCGATCGCGCTCATCGAAACCGCTCGAAAAGCTGGGCAAAGCGTTACGGCGGATCAATATCCGTATACCGCGAGCAGTACCTCGTTACGGGCGACGTTGGTGCCGTCGAAGTATCGCGAAGGCAACCAGAAAGACTTCGTCGCACGCATCGACGACCCGAACACGGGGCTGAAACTAAAGGCTGACATTGCTGCGGCACTCAAGGAACGCGACAACGGCAAGGCGATCCAGATCGCACGCTATTCGAGCAAACCGGCGTGGCAGGGGAAGCGTATCTCGCAGATTGCCGAGAGCGAAAAGAAGGAGCCAATCGACATCGTTCTGGAGATCGAACGCAACGGCGGCGCTGGGATCGTCAACTTTGGCATGAGCGAGGAAGATGTGCGAATTTACATGAAGCAAGATTGGGTCGCCACCGCCAGCGACGGCAGCACTCACCTCGCCGGGGCCACCGTCCCCCACCCGCGCAGCTATGGCACGTTCCCGAAGAAAGTCGGTTTCTACTCGATCGAGGAGAAACTGATTCCCGTCGAACGTGCCATCCGTTCGTGCTCGGGGTTACCCGCCGACATCCTGAAGCTGAAAGATCGCGGGTACATCAAACCGGGGCAGTTCGCGGACGTCGTAATCTTCGACCCGAAAACCTTCCGCGACACCGCCACCTACGAGAAACCTCACCAACTCGCGGTGGGCATTCGGTATCTGTTCGTGAACGGCAAAATGGTGATTGACACCGGCAAGCACCAACCGGAAGTGCTCGCCGGGAAGGCACTGCGCCACGCAAAATGAAGCTTGCTATTAAGGCTTCGCGAGCGGCTTTTTCAAGAACGCGATGAAGCGGGGAACGTCGTTGATGATCCCTTCGTCGTAGACATCGACGATGCGAACGGTGCCGTCGGGTAGCGGCTCGAGAATCGCGTAGAGCGGCAGTTGGCTCGTACCGAAGGCATCGATCTGGAAGCCGCGATTGACCAACGCTTCGGCATTGCGGTCGAATGGCGGGCTGCGGAAGAAATCGATTGGCACGCCATCGGTATACAGTTCGACGAGCGTGTATCGCCGCAGCAGTTCATCGACTTCCGGCATCGGGAACACGTTCTTTTCGTTGAGCTTGCAGTTCGTACACGTTTCACCGGTGAAATCGATGAAAATGTAGCTTCCATTCTTGCCGGTCCGCATTCGGGCCTTGTCGATGGCGGCGGGCAGGTCGGCGTTCCACGGCAATTCCTTCGCGCCTTTCGTCGCCTCCGGCAGTAAGAACGAATCGACCCACGCATACACCACGCCGTTCGGACGCTGATTCTGGCCGTCGCTATTTTTGAAAATCGCCGGTGCGAGGTAGACACCAATGCTGAGGAAACCGAGCGCGAACATCAACCGCGTCACGCCGACGGTCGGCTTCTCGTCGTCGTGTGGCAACCGGAACAGATTCAGCAAGTACAACCCGCAAGCGATGGCGAGTGCCACCCATGCGGAGAGTACGAAGTCGTAGGTAAACAGCGTCACGGGGGGCCAACGCACCTCGGCGGTTCGCAGGAACTTGAGCGCCGCCGCCACTTCGAGGAAGCCCATCACCACCTTCACGGTATCGAGCCAACCTCCCGAGCGAGGCAGCTTTTTGATCAGACTCGGGAACAGCGCGAGCAGGAAAAACGGCGAGGCGAACGCAGCAGAGAATGCGATCCCACCCGCGATGCGTTGCAGCATGTTGAATTGCCCCGATGCCGCCATTCCGGCGAAGCCACCGAGGAACGGAGCCACGCACGTAAAGCTGACAATCGAGAACGCAATCGCACCGAAGATGGTACCGAGCATTCCGCCGCCACTGCGTTTTTTCTCCGAGTAACGCAGCAAGAACCCCGGCAAACTAATGTCGTACATGCCGAACAAACTGAGCGAGAAGAAGAGAAATAGCGCCGCCAAGAAGATGTTCATGTAGGGGTTAACGCTCATCTCCTGGAACACCGAAAGCAGCCCGAATGCAGACACACCGAGCACCGCGATAATCGTCAGGCTGTAGACCGTCGCGAGCCGCAACACTTGCCGTGGCGACTGATGGCCTTGCTTCAAAAACAGGCTCACCGTGATCGGGATCATCGGGAACACGCACGGCGTTGCCAGTGAAATCCAACCCCAGACGGCCGCCGTTATCAGGAACGCCCACAGGCTATTCGACGGGAGTTTCGAGTCGCCTTTTGTCAGCTTCGCTTGGACCTCTTTCAGCGCGTTCTCGTACTCCGCCGTGGGTATCGGCGTCTTCTGAATTAGGCCACCCAACTTCGGCAACGTGATGGGTTGTTCGACAACGACCGCAACAGGTGGCGGCGTGTCCGTAAAGAACGAAGCATATTGTGTGGGAACGGCATCGGCGGGGCCGGCCAGGATTTCGATCTCGGCCGACGGGGCGCTGTCGCTGTAATAACAGTTGTTGTCGTTGCACGCCTGGATGCTCGTACCCGTCAGGGTGATCGTTCGCTTCCCCGCCAACGCCTTCGGCGACACGATTGCTTTGAACTCCCACGTGACGGGTGCGGAATAGTAAAGATCGGTCCCGCCGAGCGGGCTTGCTTTCTCCTTCGCACCGGTCGGATCCGTCACTGGCTCGACAAAAACCACGTCGCCCGCCGGAGGGAGTTTGATTTTATTCTTGCTGAGTTGCGTCGGTGGCGGGTTGGCGGGGTAAGTCCAACAGCCGGGCTTCGGCGACACGGTGAGACGATACGTGACGAGTTGCCCCGGCTTCGCTTTTGCAGGAACGATCTCCGATGTCATTGTGGCAACGCCGGCGAACGTGCTGGCCTTCTTGGAAGACTTCGATGGAACCGGATCGTCGAACTGCGCCCGAACGGGCATCGCAAGAAAGAGCAAGACGAAAGCGATGTTCGCGATCCCACGCATGAGGAGATTCCCGAGTAAAAGAAAACCCACGGACTGCCATCGTCCATGAGTCGTAACCGCCAACACAAGATACGCCTGTCGCACGCATTCTCTTACAGATCGCAACCGGGCGGAGTTATTTCGCCCCGACGCAAAACAGCGTTTTGTCGGTGCGGATGAAGATTGCACCGCCACTAATTGCGGGTGTGCCGAGCGTTTCCTCCCCGAGGTCGTTCTCGGCGAGAATCTCGGCTTTGTCGCCCGCTTTCAGTACGGTCGTCACGCCTTTTTCGTTGAAGATGTAGACTTTGCCGTCACCCGCGAGCGGTGAGGCGGAGGCTTTGCCCTTGAAGCGTTCGTCCCAGAGTGGCTTCCCCGTTGAGGCGTCGGCGGCATTGACAACGCCCGCGCCCGTGGCGGCATACACGATGTTCTTGTACACGAGCGGCGACGACATTCCGCCGTTGAGTTTCGGCGACTTCCAGAGTTCCTTGAACGTGCCGTTCTCCGCTTTCAGTGCCGTGGTGCCGCCGCGACCGGGGCTGTAAAGCACGCCTTCCTGGAACGTCGCCGAGGCAATATCGCTCGGGCCGGTGCCCTTTTGCGACCACAACTTCTCGCCCGTTTCGCCGTAGTACGCAGTCACGACGCCGCGCCCGGACATGATGACTTCGGTCTTGCCTTCGTGTGTCCGTACGACTGGTGTCACCCAGCCGATTTCGCGTTCGCGGTTGATTTTCCAGAGGTTTTTGCCCGTCTTGCGGTCGAGCGCGGCGATGAACGATTCACCCGCGTTGTCCATCGGTACGATCAGTTTGCCATCGGCCAGCACGGGGGAAGCGGCCATGCCGACTTGGTTCGTGATGCTCGGATAATCGCTGACGAGTGAACGATACCAGCGGAGCGCGCCATCGGTGTCATACGCGGCCAGGTCGCCTGTTGCGAACATCGCGTACATTCCGGTATCGTCGGCAACGGGTGTCGGTGCGGCCATGCAAGTCATCGGGTGGCAGTTCGTACCACCGGTGGCGGCGAGTTGCCGATGCCAAAGTTTCTCGCCGGTTTTCACGTCGTAGGCGAGCACGTGCAAACGATTGTCGAGCGCACCCGAACTACACGTGATGTAGACTTTCCCACCATGAACGACGGGCGACGATACGCCGCGAGCGGGGAGCGGCATCGACCAGCGGAGGCCTTCGGTCTTCGACCATTTCACGGGCAGCCCCGATTCGGAGGAAACGCCCGTGCCGTTCGGCCCGCGAAACTGCGACCAGTCTTCCGCGTGTGCGAATGGACTACCGACGACCAACACGGCCAATGCGATGAAGCGATTCATGCGGCGAACTCCTGTTAGCACTTGATTTTAATTAGCGGTCCATTTGAGCAGTGATCAAAGACGAAAAACAAAGCATTAACCGCAGAGGGCGCAAAGTACGCAAAGAAGAAAAATCATGTGATGTTTCACTATGGGTAGCCGTTTTCCGCTTGTGTTTCACCCGTGCGGAAATCATGGATTTTTACTCCGCGCTCTCTGCGAACTCTGCGGTTAAAATTTCATATCGTTACTTGTTGGTGGTGGGTGTGACGATTTGCATCGGTACGGGGCCGCCGAGATGATCGCAGATCCGCAGCTGGAAGCCGAACACTTGCGCCCATTGCTCGGACTGATCGTTCTGGCAGATCTTCACGAGAATCTGGTTCTTGCCAGCGGCAAGCGTGCCCTTGCCGACGTGTTGGTCGAGCTTCGTGCCGTGGTGGTACTCTTCGCGCTCGAAGATCTTCTTGCCGTTCAGGAAAATTTGCAGTGCGTTTTGGCTACCCGCACGGAAATCGACGGCGGTTTCCTTCTCGACATCGATTGCCGCGAAGGCGTAAATGACCGCGTGTTTGTACTTGCCGACGACGGCGTTCAGATCGACGATACCGTAAGTCTGCTTGGTTTCGCTCGGCATCCAGGTGAATTTCTCGGGCGTTTTGCCTCTGAACTCCGCCGCGAGATCGATTGCTTTCTCCGGCGGGTACGGCGTACCGAAACCCGCGCCCATCGGGCTATCGAACGGCCCAGCGAGTTGCCACTTCGTGATGAAACCCATGTGCTTCGCGATGTCCGCTTTGCCTTCGACCTTTTCGACGAGCTTCGCAAGTTGCTCGATCTGATCGGGATCGCGCGAAGCGGCGAACAGCTTTTCGTACGCCGGTTTCAAAGTGAGCGCCGCCGAAATGGGCTTCAGTTTCTCGATTTCGGCCGAAATCGCATCGCGACGCAGTTCGAGGCTCGAATCGTCGACCATGCTTTCGAGCAAGCCATTCGCGGTGGTTTTATCCTGATCGGCGATCAACTCGAACGCGATCCGCCGCGCCGCCGGTGCGTTCTTGGCTTCCTGCACGAACGCGATCAGCGCTTCCGTCGGGAGCTTGCGACCGGCTTTCTTCTCGGCTTGCGCGATGCCATCGATCGCGGATCGCAACCAGTTCGCCGCCGTGGGACTGGCCCCATCGAACGCCTTCAGCGTCGGGAACAGCGCGACGCCACCCCCGTCTACGAGTTGCTTCCAACCTGCCGCAGCGGCCTCGTTGCCCGCGCCTTCGCGACCGACGGCCTTGATCGCCTGAATCGCGGCAGGGACATCGTCATCGGCACTCGCCGCAAAAGGCGATAGCAGCACGACAGCCACCGCTAGGTAACGCCCGAGCATGGTGAATCTCCTGAAAGGTAAGTCGTAGTTGGAATTAGTTTGGCGAAGTGAGCCGCGAAAGTCGAACATTTTCTTTGCGCCACGTAATCACCCCAGCAACGGCGTGCGTTTCGCGTCGGCTTCCATCTGCGTGCGTAGCTGTTTGAAGAAGCCCGTCAACTCGGCGGCGGACTTCACTTTGCCGCTGGAACACGACGACGTGCCGCAACCGCCACCCGTGCTGCAACTCGAACAACCACCGCTTTTCGTGCCACAACCGGGCTTGCCGCAACCGCTCGGCTCGGGTTCTTCTGAAGTATTTTGCAACTGCGAGAGATCGTGAACGAGTAACGTGCGATCGAGTTGGGTCGACAATCGTTCGAGGATTCGCGAGATATCCGCATCGCCCCACGGCAGCGCGTGAAGCAGAAACGTGCGGCCATCGAGTAGCGGTTCGACATCGACGAATTGCACCGGCCGATCGACCACCGCATCGTTTACGGCGTTCAAGATCACTTGCGATTCTCGAAGCAGTAACGACCACTTCGATTCGTCATCTTCGGAAACCGTGCGAAGTAATTCGCCATCGATCGCGGTGCCGAACGGTCGATTCGGTTCGCACAAAATTGTTCCGGGTTCCAGACCGCGCGGGCTACGAACGACGACGCGATCCGAACGAACGAAACGCCCCGCGGTAGGGGCGCGAAAATTACCGATGTGTGCGGAGAGACCGTACTGCACGAGGTACGTCGGGGCGGTCATGATCAATTCTCGAAGCCGAAGTATTCCCGCATGTGTTTGTCGTATTCGGCTTGTCCGGACTCAGAACTGAGGTCGAGGCGAAGCTCGTTGATGACCTTGATGCTGAAATCCTTGAACCAACCCTGCCAGCAGTCGGCACAGATTTTTTGCTGGATCCGCAGGCCGATTTCATCCTTGAGCGGTGGCAGTGCGAGTGGCTGGGCACGCCGACCTGCGGCACAACCGGGGCGCTCGCAGGTGAACCCGCTTTCGGGGCCATCATCGACGGATGCCGTTGGTTCTGCGGCTTTCGGGATAGGCGCATCGAGCGTGGTCAACATCTTCGCCATCGCATCGCGCGGCATCTTGTCGCCGCGTTCATCGGCGATTTTGTAGCCGTTCGTCAACGCTTCGATCGCTTTCGCGTTGTCGTTTTGCTTGATGTAACACTCGCCGAGCAGTTGATACACCTTCGAGAACTGCGGGCTGAGTTCGAGTGTTTTCGCGAACGAAGCCGCCGCTTCGGGGAGTTGCCCATCGTCCATGAGCAACTGGCCGAGGCGGAAGTGGCCGAGTTCGTTTTCGGGGTCGTCGGTCGCCATCTTCCGAAACTGCGCGATCCGGTCTTGAAGCTGACTCATCACTGCCTCGCATGGGACAAAAATCGATCTCGGGTTAGCTTATCAGTTTGCCGATGGCACGACGGTCACGGGCAGATCGAACGTCGCCGTTTTGCGGGTCCGGTTGTCGGTCGCACTGAGACGCACGGTGTACTTTCCCGCGCGAGTCATCGGCAACAGAAACCGCATCGTGAAGCCCGATTCTTTTTCGTCGACGCCGTTTTCGAGCTTGTACGCGATCGGCTTTTTCAATGTCGGTGCCCCCGTCGAATCGAGTGGCGACATTTCGATGAGTACATCGGGCTGGTTGCCTTTCTTGGGGTCGACGGCGTCTTTTGGGCTGCGGTCGAAACCGACGATGCCGAACTGCACGAAGATAGACTGCCCGATGATTCCCGTCGTCGGTGCGGGGATCGCACCGCGTTCGTCGACACTCGCGTAAACGGCGACGATGCCGAAATCTTTCTTCGTCACTTCGAACGGCTTCGACAGCGTTTGCGTCGCCTTCGATGCCGTATCCGTCACGACCAATTTCAGCGTGTACGTGCCGGGTTCTTGATCGAGGCCAATCGTCACGAACGCCCGTGCGGGCAACTTTTTGCCGCCGAGTGGGACGAAATCGACTTTGTCCGAAGGGTCTTGTTTGAAGATCGGCTTGTTGTTCTTGTCGATGACTTCCATCGCCATGCGGTATTGCACACGCCCTTGATCGTCGACGGTGATGCCGTCGATATCGAAGCCGATAAACACGACATCACCGGGCAGGAACTTACCATCGGGGCGGGTGCCGCCGAGTTCCCCGTAGGTGTTCCGGACGTTCGAGAGTTGCAAACCGGTGCCCGTACCTTGCGCCGGTGAGAGCAGTAAGCTCGTGACGAGGAGTGCCGATGCCCACATGAGATTCTTCCTTCCAATCGGGTTACGGACGCAGTGCTACGTTAAATGTATGGACACCGAATCAAGTCGTAGGGAACAATTCTTCGATCGACGCCGCACCGGGGATCCCAATGATAAGCGTCCGCAGTTCGGCGTAAGTGAGTTTGCCAATCCGTTCGATGACGTGGACTGGCACCGAGCGGTACTTGCTCTCAAGTAAGGCAATCGCAACATCACGCAGTGCCTTTTCCATGCCCTTTTCCATGCCCTTTTCTTCGCCCGTTTCCATCCCCAAGTCGTACGGCGTCTTGTTCATCGGTATTATCCTCGAATAAGGTTCGGCCTTCGTGATTCGTTCGTACGTCGCACGTCCGGCTTCGTCGAGCGGCAAGTACGCTTGCACGCAATCGCTCAAAAGAAATCGCTGCTGATCGTTGAGCGGGGCGTCGGCGAGTTTCAGTAACGCATCTGCACCGATCCGCGGCCAGTCGTCGCGATTCGCATGCATCAGTGCCGATAACGCCACGCCGAGCCAGTTATCGCCACGTGCGTATTGTAACGCATCGAGCGACCGCAACCCAACGTACAAGTATTGAAACTTCATCACCTGAAGTGGACCGAAGTCGATCGTCACTTCGTCGATACCGATGCCTTCCATGCCAACGCGCAGATACAACGCGATCGGCAATACCGGCAATCGGTGCTTGTCGTGCAAGTGAAAGAAGTATCGCGGCAAGCGTGGCTTCAACTCGGACGTGCGGTCTTGCGATTCAATTTCGACGTGAACGAGCGCGAGACACTCTTTCGATACTCCTGCGGTTGAAGATCGTTTCGCACGCAGTTTCGCAACCAAATCGAGCACGTGTCGCTCGCCTTCCGGCGGGTTAGGCAGCACTTCCTTGTCGAGCCATTCCGGGGATGTGAGATCGAAATCCGTTGCGTACGTCTCGAAGAAGAGGTTCATAAACTCCGGGAAGAACAGGCGGATCATCTCTTTGAAGCGTTGATCGTGGTCCATTGTCTCACGCGATGAATTCAGGATCTGCTCGTTGACTCCGCACGCAGTGCAGTAATCTTCGCATAAAAAATTGCCGCGTCGCGAAAAATCTCTTCCCCTCCGCCGAAACGCTGTCTATTATTCTGGTGTGGGTCGTGCGACCGTGGCACGACGAACTAACGGCTTGCACGCCCAAACACTATCACGGGCGATGTAAGTAAACGCAAATTATAAGGAGGTGACCACTTGATCAGTCATAGTTTTCGAGGTTCAGAGGTAGGGTCGTCCTGACCACCGCAAGACGGGCGACTGTCTGCGACGGCCGCCTGAACCAAGACGCCCGGCAGGAAACTGCCGGGCGTTTTTCATTTCCCCATCGCTTCGATCGCTTTCCATAACTCCGGTGGCACGGGCATGACCGATAACCGCGAGATGCGCACCAACTCCCATGCGGCGAAAACCGGGTTGGCTTTGATGTCCGCCAACGTCACCGGGTTCGTTAGCTTCCGGATCGGTTTCACCGTCACGATCGCGAACTTTTCGTTGTCCGGGTCGATGTGCGATTCGGTGGTTTCCATGATGCCCACGACCGACTTTTCCTTGCCCGTGTGGTAAAGGAACACGCGATCCCCTGCTGCTACCGCCCGCAGGTGCTTCTGTGCGAGTGCATTCGTCACGCCTTCCCACGTCGTGCTTCCCGCCGCAACGAGGTCGTCGTAACTGAACTCGTCCGGCTCTTGTTTGAACAACCAAAATGCCATGAATGATTCTCGAATTGAGGGTGGTGTTCTAACGATCCGCGAGCTTTTTCCCGAGGAGTTTTAGCAGTGGCCGATCGCGCACATCGGCTTTCTTAATCGCGGCCATGTCGGCTTCGCGGCCGAACAAGATCTGGCGACCCGTCTCGACTTGTTCCGGCGTCCAACGCACGAGTTTTTCGCGGGCCAATTCGCCGATCAGGTTCACCGAGTGGCTCGCCTTCATTGCGTCGAAGTGATTGATGGCCACGAGCGCCGCAGGCACGCCTTGCTTTTGCAAGTCGATTGGCCATTGGCTATCGAGGCCGACGAGCGTATCGCTGGGTATGCCGCGGACTTTGCACACAACGCAGACGAACTCGATCTCCTTCGATAGCGGGGTGGCATACTCGCATATGTTGGTTCGCGTCTTGGGGTCGAGCGATTTGATGATCGGGATTTGCAGTTTCGGCAACCCGAGGTTGATCGTTGCGAACTCCGATCCGAGGTTCGGCGCACAGACTTCGATGACTTTGGTGACGCCACTTTTCGGGTAACGTTCGACGAAATGCCGTGCGATCATTCCACCCGCACTGTGGCCGATGAGCACGATTTCCTTGTAACCGGCCGCACGCAATTTCTCGATGTTCGACCGCACGCCCTCACTAATGGAAATGCCATCGACGGTAACCGTTTGCGCGTAACTGAGTGAATAAACGTCAAAATCGGGCGCGAGCGCCTCGACCAGCAACGATTTCGGCATTTGGTAATCGTGCTGTTGTGGCTTCGCCGCCTTCTCTGGGCGTATCGGGTAAAGCTGCATTCCGTGGATTATCACTGCTGCACGGGTTTTGACGATCTTCATCTCGACCGCTTCGCCATCGACGGTGACGCGGTTGGCGGGCGAAACCTGCCAAAAGCCGATCGGCAGTTGGATCGAAGGCATCATGCTCAGAAGGAGCGTCGAAGCAATCGCTGCGTTCATCGCAGTACCTACCTTGAGTGCCAGGAAACGTATCGTTCGCGACTCTTAGGATTGTATGCACCGAAGCGATAGAAGCGGTGCCAGAACCCGAACGCGATTCGATCTTAACCCATCTTTACAATCTGCGGTCAAACCTTCACACGGGGAGGTATCGTTTTGCAGTCGCTTGCCGACTGTTCCTTTTGTCGCTGATCGTCTTTTCTCATACGCTGACACAGTCGAAAACCCGTCTGCGAAAAGGCAACTGAATATGAGCGTGTTACCCGATTGGCTCATCGAAAAGCAGATCAAAATTGAGCCGTTTGCCCCGCAACAGCATCGGCCCGGCGTCATTTCCTACGGCGTGACCAGCTATGGCTACGACGTGCGCGTCGATCGCCGCTTCAAAGTTTTCACGAACGTTTGGGGTAGCACCGTCGATCCGAAGAAATTCGATCCGAAATCGTTTGTGGATGTCGAAGCCGACGAGTGCATCATTCCGCCGAATAGCTTCGCCCTCGCTGAGACGGTCGAATATCTCGATATTCCCCGCAATATCATCGCGATTTGCGTAGGGAAGTCGACATACGCGCGTTGCGGAATCATCGTCAACGTCACGCCGCTCGAACCCGAATGGCGTGGCCGCATCACGATTGAAATCAGCAACACGACGCCACTTCCCGCGAAGATTTACGCCAATGAAGGTATCGCCCAGATCATTTTCCTCGAAGCCCGCGAAGTCTGCCGTACCAGTTATGCCGACAAAAAAGGGAAGTACCAAGACCAACCCGGGCTCACGCTGCCGTTCGTGTCGCCGAAGTGAAGGATTTGAGTATTGAAACGAATGCGCCAACTGTAACGATTATCGTACGTGTTATGCGAGTCAACTGTTAGGGTTTCGTGTAGATCGCGTACGTTGAGCAGAGGCATCATAAGCTAAACTTGCAGTGACCTTTCCCGTGTGTTTTCGGTTCGGTTCGTTAGAGATTACCACCCAGAAGCTGAGCAACATCAATGCAGATTTCTCGTCGATTTACCGAGGAGGGGACGGACCCGTTCGCCGCCCTCACGTTCGTGCCGCGTGCCTCGAAGATCGTGAACCCGAACGGTTCCGTCGTATTCGAGATGAACGATATTCACGTACCGCAAGGTTGGTCGCAAGTGGCGGTCGACATCTTGTCGCAGAAGTATTTCCGCCGGGGCGGTGTCACTGCAAACAACGTGAAAGTCGCCGAGGAGGGCGTGCCGGAGTGGTTGCAGCGCAGCGTGCCCGCGAGTGCGGACGAGCCGATCGTCGGCGAGCGCGATAGCCGCCAAGTCTTCAGCCGTTTGGCCGGTTGCTGGACGTACTGGGGTTGGAAGGGCGAGTATTTCACCTCTGAAGCCGACGCCCGGACGTTCTTTGACGAAACCTGTTTCATGCTCGCGAACCAGATGGCGGCACCGAACAGCCCGCAATGGTTCAACACCGGGTTGAACTGGGCGTACGGTATTTCCGGCCCGCCGCAGGGGCACTACTTCGTCGAGCCGATCAGTGGCGAACTCACGCGCAGTACCTCGGCTTACGAGCGGCCAGCCCCGCACGCGTGTCTGCCTTTCCACGCGCTGGTGACGACGCCTGGCGGACCCGTTCCGATCGGCGAGATCGTCGAACAGAACATGATCGGGTTGCCCGTGTACGACCGCACCGACGTGACGCGGGTCGTCGCGGTGAAGCACAACGGCATCAAGCCGGTGTTCCGCGTCAAGCTGGCGAACGGCAACAGCATCGAGGCCACCGCCGATCACCTCGTACTCGCCAGCAAGGGGCACAAAACCCGAAAGGAGTGGGTCGAAGTCGGTGCGCTTCAGCCGGGCATGCGTCTCATTCAGCGGACCGACACCGCAATCACTGCGGAGAGCCAGGAGCACCTCGCAGCCGAAGCCGCGCTGGCCGGGTGGCTTCAGGGTGATGGATTCGTGGGGCAATATGCACACGGTACGAACCGCAGCCTGACCATCGAAGCGATGACCGTGAACGACGGCGAGCGGGAATACGTTCACGGCCTCGTCGGCCGCATCTTCCCAGATGCCCACAGCCACGAACGCGCTGTGGATTCCGTTGACGAACAGCTCGATATCCGCCGCCTGCGGCTCTACGGCGAGAATCTCCGCGAGTTCGTAGAGCGATACGACCTGCTCGACCGCCGCTTGGAAATGCAAGTGCCGCCGGCGATCCAGTCCGGCGGGCACGCCAGCGTTGCGGCCTACCTGCGTGCCCTGTTCCAGGCAGACGGGTGCGTTCGCATCCGCCCCGAACGGCAGAGCAGCGATATCGTGTTCGGCACGATCTCGCCGAAACTCGCCATCGGCGTTTCGCAGCTTTTGCACAACCTCGGCATCTACAACCGCATCCAGCTTTGCGACGACTCGCGAGAGGACAGGCAAGACTACTTCCACGTCGTGATCGCGTGGAAGAGTGAGAAGGAGAAGTTCGCCGAATGGATCGGCTTCGTGTCGGCCGACAAGCAGGCCAAACTCGTCAGCGCATTGAACGTGCCGGGTCGCACGGTTGCGAAGGTGCGGGACGAAGTCATCGAAGCCATCGAGCCGATCGGTGAGATGGACGTATACGACATCGAGACCGAGAGCCACAACTTCCTGACGAACAACGTCGTCGTTCACAACTGCTTCATTCAGTCGGTGTCGGACGACCTCGTCAACGAAGGCGGGATCATGGACTTGTGGGTCCGCGAGGCTCGCATCTTCAAGTACGGCAGCGGAACCGGTTCCAACTTCTCGAACGTCCGCGGCGATGGCGAACCGCTCTCGGGCGGCGGTCGATCGTCGGGCCTGATGAGCTTCTTGAAAATCGGCGACCGTGCGGCCGGTGCGATCAAGAGCGGCGGCACGACCCGCCGCGCCGCGAAGATGGTCGTCCTCGATCTCGATCACCCCGACATCGAAGAGTACATCAACTGGAAAGTCGTCGAAGAGCAAAAGGTCGCGGCGCTCGTCAGCGGCTCGCGCCTAATGAATAAGCACCTCAACGCGATTCTGCTCGCGATTCAATCGTACGCAATCGCCGCCGATAAGTACGACCCCTCGAAGAACGCCGCACTTCGCAAAACCGTGCTCGATGCGCGAGCCTCGCTGATTCCCGAAAACTACATCGCCCGCGTGGTGCAGCTTTCCAAGCAGGGCTTCACGCACATCGACATCGAAGAGTTCGACACCGATTGGACCTCGAAGGCGTATTACACCGTCTCCGGGCAGAACAGCAACAACTCGGTTCGCATCCCGAACGAGTTCATGAAGTCGGTCGAAAACGATGGCCCGTGGCACACGTACTTTCGCACCGAAAAGGAACGCGCCGCGAAGGAAGGACGCGCGCCGAAGCCGAAGCAGACGATGAAAGCCCGCGAACTGTGGGACCAAATCGCCTTTGCCGCGTGGAGCTGTGCCGACCCAGGCATTCAGTTCGATACGACTTTTAACGAATGGCACACTTGCCCCGTCGATGGACGAATCAACGCAACTAATCCATGTAGTGAGTACGCTTTTTTAGATGATACCGCGTGCAATCTGGCGTCGATCAACCTGTTGCGGTTTTTCTCGACGGCCACGAACCAATTCGACATCGAAGGTTATCGGCACGCCGTGCGAATCTGGGCGCTGATCCTCGAAATCAGCGTGCATATGGCACAATTCCCGAGCGTGCCGGTCGCGCAGAAGTCGTACGATTTCCGCACGCTCGGCCTCGGTTACGCGAACCTCGGCGCGATGCTGATGGTGCAAGGCATCCCGTACGATTCGCCCGAAGGACGCGCCCAGTGCGGTGCGATCACCGCGATCATGCACGCCGGTGCGTATGCCGCCTCGGCCGAAATCGCGTCCGAGATTGGCACGTTCTCGCGGTACGCGGCGAACAAGGACCACATGCTCCGCGTCATCCGCAACCACCGCCGCGCGGCGAACAACGCGGCCCCTGCCGAGTACGAAGGGCTGACGGTTTACCCCGTCGGCATCGATGCCCGCGTCTGCCCGCCAGACCTTCTTGCGGCGGCTCGCAGCGAGAGCGACCGGATGCTCGAACTCGGCGAAAAGCACGGCTTCCGGAACGCACAAGTCAGTGTGATTGCTCCGACTGGGTGCCTCGTCGGGAGCAGCCTGATCGCGACGGATCGCGGGTTGGTTCCGCTCCATACGATCGGGAATATCGATGGGGCCAAGTGGCAGGACGTCGCCTTCGAGGTCGTCACGCCGGACGGCCCCCGGCAGGCAACCAAGTTCTTCGTCAACGGTGTCGATCAAACGAGGAAGCTGCGTACGGCCGCCGGATACGAACTTCAGGGCACGCTCCAACACCGCATTCGGATAGTGGACTCTGAATCGGGCGAGTGGGTATGGAAGCGGTTCTCGGATGTCGTCGCCGGTGACGTGGTTCCGCTGGCGTTGAATCAAATGACCGGCAAGCCGAAGCAGGTGATCTTGCCGCCGCTCGGTGAGTTGCACTGGACGGGCGACTACGAGACCCGTGTGCCCAAGACCATGTCTCCTCAACTCGCGGAGTTGGTCGGCTACTTCATGGGCGATGGCTCGTTCCACGCGAGGGGGCTGCGGTTCTGTGTCACCAAGGAAGACGCGGATGTCGTGGTTCACCTGCAACGGCTCGTGAAGGACTTGTTCAACCTCGATGTGACAATCGCGGACAAGCAAGGGTACGTCGAAGTGGCCATCCACTCGGTCGGGTTGACCTTGTGGTGGGAGGCGTGCGGGTTCTGCAAGCTTCTGCCGCACGAGGGGCACACCGGCAAAGGGTACATGCCCCGCATCCCGACATCCGTGCTGTATACCAACGACCGCCGGTGCTACGCCGCCTTCCTTCGCGGGTTGTTCGAGGCCGACGGAACGGTCACGCAAGGGGCACCGTGTTGGACGACGGCGACCGAGCAGTTCTTCCATGAGGTGAAGGGACTGCTCCTCGCTCTCGGCTACCCGACCTCCACCAAGCACGACACGTCGGGGTGGGGTCAATCGACGTTATACGTCCTGCGGTTGCGGAATGCCTCGTACTGCGAAGCGTTCCGCGACGAGATCGGGTTCATGAGTACCCGCAAGCACTTGGCCATCGTCGTCAATCCGAACGCCCAGGCTGGCCGACGCGACTACATCTATATTTCTGCTGAAGCGATGGAGCGGGTGCAAGAGTCGGGCTACAACAAGAACGCCGTAGCAATGGCCGTTAAACGGCACGGAGGCATCACACGCCGCGCGGCGACCGAGATTCTGGAGAAAACCGATGATGCAGAACTGCGCGACGCGCTCGACTACTTCTACGACACTGTGGAAGCCAACGAGGACGGCGGGGAGCAACTCACCTACGACATCTCGGTCCCTTCAAACGTGACGTACACCGCGAACGGGTTCGTGAGCCACAACACCATCGGCTTGATTATGGACTGCGACACGACTGGCATCGAACCGGACTTCGCGCTCGTGAAGTTCAAGAAACTCGCGGGCGGTGGCTACTTCAAGATCATCAATCAATCGGTGCCCCCCGCGCTGGCGAAACTCGGTTATGCCCCGTGGCAGATCGACGACATCGTTCGCTCGTGCCGTGGGGCCGCCACGCTCATCGGGTGCCCGCACATCAACCCGGCGAGTCTGAAAGCGAAAGGCTTCACCGATGAAGTCCTCGCGAAGATCGAAGCGACACTCGCCAGTGCGTTCGAGTTGCCGTTCGTGTTCAACAAGTGGACCGTCGGCGAAGAGTTCCTACAGGGCACGCTGCGAATCCCGCCCGATGTGCTGGCCGAACCGATGTTCGACCTGCTCACGCACCTCGGGTTCACGAAGCAACAAGTGACCGATGCGAACACGTTCGTGTGCGGGACGATGACCATCGAAGGGTCGCCGCACCTGAAGGTGGAGCATTTGCCGGTGTTCGATTGCGCGAACAAGTGCGGCAAGACCGGCAAGCGGTACTTGTCGTGGGAATCGCACATTCGCATGATGTCCGCCGCCCAGCCGTACATCAGTGGGGCGATCTCGAAGACGATCAACATGCCGTACGAGGCGACGACGGAAGATGTTAAAAAGGCGTACTGGCTGAGTTGGCAACTGATGACGAAAGCCAACGCGATTTACCGCGATGGCTCGAAGCTCAGCCAGCCGTTGAACTCGGTGGCGGATTCGCCCGAAGCGGCCATGCTCGCGAACATCTCCGCGGACGACGAACCGGCAGTGGAAGCGAAATCCGAACCCGTTCGCGCAGCCGAAATGATTACCGAGAAGGTCATTCACCGCTACCTCGCGAAGCGTCGCCGGTTGCCGGATCGCCGCGCAGGGTACACGCAAAAATCGCGGATCGGCAACCACAAGGTTTACATCCGCACCGGCGAATACGAAGACGGCACGCTCGGCGAAATCTTCATCGACATGCACAAGGAAGGGGCCGCCTTCCGCAGCATGACGAACTGCTTCGCCATCGCGATTTCGCTCGGATTGCAGCACGGCGTGCCGCTCGAAGAGTTCATGGATGCGTTCCTGTTCACGCGGTTCGAGCCGAACGGCGTCGTGCAAGGTAACCCGCACATCAAGATGTCCACGTCGATCATCGACTACATCTTCCGCGAACTCGCCGTCACGTATCTGGGTCGCCACGACCTCGCACACGTGATCCCCGAAGACCTTCGCGGCGACGCGCTGCACGGCCCCGAAGACGATTTCGAGTCCGAAGAAGTCGTCTCGACGCGGATCATCGACGCCATCGAACCGGCCAAACTGTCGTTGGCACCGCCGCGCTCGGTCCACGTGAAGCCCGCGAACGGCCACGATTCGACCGCAGTGAAAGTCACCACGCCGAGGGCGACTGCAACCTTACCAGCGGTCGCGCGGCAAACGACGGTCGCCCCATCGGCCATCGCAGTGAAGACGGAAAAGATCCGTATCGCCAAGCAAAAAGGCTACGAAGGCGACCCCTGTTCAAATTGCGGCCAACTGACGATGGTGCGAAGCGGCGCGTGTTGCAAGTGCGACACCTGCGGCGAAACGAGTGGCTGTTCGTAAGCAACTAAATTATTTAACTGTCCCATTTGGGCAGTTATCAAAAACGAAAAACAAAACATTAACCGCAGAGGGCGCAAAGTACGCAAAGAAGAAAAATCATGAGCTTTTTCAATCTGCGTCGCAGTTTTCGGCACGGTTCAAAACCCGGTTGCAGTTTTGCCAAATAAGACCACTAAAAATTTGGTTCCGGCGTGATTGGAATTGGGCGAAATCGGACGTAAGTC
>JAYVQG010000260.1:0-5707 GCA_043757025.1 Limnoglobus sp. | reverse complement strand
ACGACTTACGTCCGATTTCGCCCAATTCCAATCACGCCGGAACCAAATTTTTAGTGGTCTTATTTGGCAAAACTGCAACCGGGTTTTGAACCGTGCCTTCCATTCAGATGTGGACTTGTACTTCTGCGATTTGCCGTCCATTCCAGGGCCTTCGCCCGCCATCGTCAAGGTTTTCTTTTCCTTGTCGAACGTCCCTTCGAGGTTCATCGGGCTGGTCGACCAACTATCAACCCAGACGCCGACGTACTTCTTCTTGTTGGCGTCGTAGGAATCGAGTCCCTTGCCCGTAAACTTGGTGCCGCCGAGATCGCCTTCAAAGGTGCTGACCAACCACAACCCGCTGAGTTCCATCTTGTAGGTTGCAACCCCTTTCGATTCGGCACCGCCCATCGTCATTATCGTGTCCCAAGTGCCTTCGTGCTTCTTGAGCATCTCGTGCTCGGGGCCGGGCTTCGCCGGCTCCTGCGCACGCACGCTGGGAACGACCAAAAACATGGCCACCGCAATACATCGAAGTCCGTTCTTCATCGAGTCTCTCCGCAAGATTCCGCTACGATCCCTCGTCGCAAACTGCCACGATTCGTCGTCCGCGATATGTTATAAAATGAGCAAATGCCATACCATGTCGGTAGCTTCACCGCGGTCGATTTCACGGAACGTACGCCGATGGCATATACCGATTTCACGCTCGAATCGGCCGAAGTCGAACTCGGGGTGACGTGCGTACCGGGTGACTTGTTTCCCAATCTGGTGGCGCAATCGGTACCGATGTGGCTTGCGGATCAACTTGCACGTGGAATGCGGTTGGCGCTCGTCAGCGAGAAAGCTCGTAGCGAATACATCGTCGCGCCGATATTGCTTGCGGTCCGCGAATTGTCGCACGATCGCGTCACGATTCTCTCGGGGCAACGCCTCGACGTCGATCCCGCACGCCGTTTGGTCGGCGAATGCGATTTCATTCTCGCGCGCTCCGTACCGGTTCCTCGGTTGCGCGCCCCGCTGATGGCAGTAGTCGAAGCGAAGCGGAACGACATCGACAGCGGCCTCGGTCAATGCCTCGCACAGATGGTGGCGGCACAACTCTACAACGAGCGTGCGGGCGAACCGGTTCCCACTGTGTTCGGCTGCGTGACGACCGGCGAAGTCTGGCAGTTCCTCGGCCTCACGGGTGCGGTTGCCATCCTGCATCGCCCGCGAATGTTCATCGATAACGTGGGAAACCTGTTGGCTGCATTCGCGCGGGCCGTCGGTGGGGAATCGCCATCGCCGTGAACTCGTTCGATTACTGCCGCCGTGCCGTTCGCAGTGCGAAGAGCAACTTCTCGCTGGCGTTTTACCTGCTGCCGCCCGATGCCCGTCGAGGGATGGATGCGCTGTATGCGTTCATGCGGGCGACCGACGATCTTTCCGATGTAGCTGGCCTCTGTGAGGCCGGTTCTCACAAGACCGGGGTCACAGACCCCAGCTACAAAACCTCTTATGACACGGGTACGACACTCGAGAAACGCGCCGCAATCGCGGCATGGCGACACGGTACGGAAGGCGCGTTGGCGGGCCAATATACGCACCCGATTCATGCGGCGCTCCACCATACGGTTCGCACGTTTCCAATTTCGCCGCGATACTTGTTCGACGTGATCGACGGCGTCGAAGCCGACCTCGACATCGTGCGATTTGCCACGTTCGACGAACTTCGCCCGTACTGCTACCGCGTGGCATCGGCGGTCGGTTTGGCGTGCCTGCCGATCTGGGGTTGTCGCGATCCGGCGGCAACGCGGTCCGGCGAA
Source organism: Limnoglobus sp. (assembly GCA_043757025.1). Taxonomy (GTDB): domain Bacteria; phylum Planctomycetota; class Planctomycetia; order Gemmatales; family Gemmataceae; genus Limnoglobus. Next base: position 3,920 of record JAYVQG010000260.1, on the reverse strand, counting down.
GCGGTCGGCATCGCGTTCCAACTCACGAACATCCTCCGCGACCTCGACGAAGACCGCGCACGGGGCCGGGTCTACCTCCCGCAAGACGACCTCGTTCGCTTCGGTTGCCCACCGGAGACGTGGTCGCACACCGACCCCGCGTTCATCGCAATGATGCAATTCCAGGTCGAACGCGCCGAGCAGTTTTACCGCGAAGGCGAAGCGCTGAACGAGTATCTCTCGCCGTCAGGCCGTGCGATCTTCTCGGTGATGAATCGCACGTATCGGGCACTGTTGGCTACCATCGTGCGCAAGAAGTTCGACGTCTTCACGGATCGCGTTCGCGTGGCGAAGTGGCGCAAAATGACCGCATTCGCGATGGCGTGGCCGATCAAATGGGGCTGGTCCTGATACGCCACCGGCAATTTCGGTACATTCGCTACCGTTGCCGCACCGTTCCCGGTTTGTCGCCGTTTCGACGATTGGCTACCGCTCCCATCGAAGTTACCATAAACGGAGAATCTGTTTCGTTCGCCGGTCGATCTCACCGAGGTTCCCGATGCGACGGTCCCTCTTTGCAACCGTCTTCGTGCTCGGGTTCGCCATCGCGGCGCGAGCCGAACCGCCGAAACCCGTAGCAGGCGCAACCATGTCGATCACGCTTACCGATCTCGATCGAATGGTTTTGGAAACCTTGAAGGAAATTCACAATCGCGGCGCGGCCAGTTACAACGCGGGCGATCACATCAGTGCGTTTCGGCTGTACGAAGGCGCGATCATCACCGTGAAGCCATTCCTCGCGCACCGGCCCAAGATTCAAGCGTTGATCGCCGACGGTGTCGAGCAAGTCGACAAAGCGATTATGGACCCGAAGGTGAAAGCGTTTCGGCTGCACGAAGTGATCGAGCAAGTGCGTGCCGACTTGAAAGCCGAACTGAGACAAGCTCTGCCGACGCTGGCAACGATCTCGGGCAAAGTGACGCTGGCCGGTCAGCCGCTCGGCGGTGTCGCGCTCGCTTACACGGCCAGCGGCGCGAAGTCATCGAGTGCCTCGGCCACCACTGTCGCCGATGGCAGTTTCACCGTACTCGCGGGCTTACCTGCCGGCTCGTACACCGTCACGCTTCTCGGAAACTCCGTGCCCGTCAAGTTCGCCAAGATCGAAACCTCGCCCATTCAAGTCGAGTTCAAACCCGGTGCGAACCCACAGGCATACGAGTTGAAGTAGCTGGACCGCAGGCACGCGCTAGTTTTGAAGTTGCGCCATTTGTGATCCGGTCCACCCAAGCAACGCCGTGAAGGATTATTTCGCTTGTTATTTGAGGTTTCCCTCACAGATATTGTCGTGGAGTCCCTTTTTGCCCTATTCGTGTGATTCGTGATTTTCGTGGTTCTCTTCTTTCTTCCGACCACTCGAATCGATAAAGACCGAAATTTACCACGAAACAAACGAATTACACGAATAGGGAAACGGAAAAGTGAAATCCTTCACGGCGTTGCCACCCATGGGTGCCAACTTCCGACGCACCTTACCCCACGAATACGCCACCCTGGAAGGCGGCGAAGGCGGGGACGCGGAAGCGGGTTTCGCCCGGCCCGCTCATGCTGATGCCCTTTGCCAGGTAGGCGTTCACTTCCGTGCCGGCATTCGTCGTGGACTTCGACGAGGTGATGATGTCGGCCTTGCCGTCGCCGTCGATGTCCTTGGCACTGACTCGAACGCCGGTGCGGTCGTTGCTGTCGCCGGCGAAGAAATTCGCAAGCTGCGTTTGCTTGCCGGTTGCGGTCAAATCGCTGCCGCCGAACACGGTCACACGCGGTGCGCCACTCGCGCCGCCACCGACGATGATGTCGGCTTTGCCGTCGCCATCGACATCGCCCGACGCGAGGTAGACGCCGTTGCGGAGCGAGGATTCGAATGCGAAGAAATCGTCGAACGCGCGGGTCGGTTTCCCTCCAGCGACCAGCGATTTGCCGTTCCAACCGGCGACGCGCGGCCCGCCGCCCATACCTGCCGCCACGATCAGATCGCCAACGCCGTCGCCGTTGACATCCGCTCCGGATGCGACGGCACCGCCGCGGAAATTGACATCGTCGATGCCGAAGAAGTCGGCGATCAACTTCTGCGTCGCGCCATCGTAAACCCGCACTCGTGCGCCGCCGCCATTGTCCGGCGTGATGATTGCATCCGCTTTGCCGTCGCCCGTGACATCGGCGAGCGCCACGTTCACGCCGCCGAGGAACGACGCCTCGAACGCTTCGAGAGAATACAGTTGCTTTTGCGTCGCGCCATCGAATACCAGCACCGGCCCGGACGCGCCCGGCCCGACGCCGATGATGACATCGGCGATGCCATCGCCGTTGACATCGCCCGTTGCGGCGCGAGTGCCACCCACGGAATTCGGGAACGGGTTGAGATCGAATTTCGGATTGCCGTTGCTGTCCAAAATGCGAACCGGCCCCGCGACGCCAATCGTGCCGACTGCAAACGAAGCGTTCTTCCCACCCGGCACGCCGAACACGACCCCCGTAACGGTCTTGCCATCGGCAACGGTGAACGAGCGCGGCTGGCCGTTATAACTCGCGGTATGCGTGCCGTTCGGAATGCCGGTCAGGACGAGGTTCCCGTTCGCGTCGGTGGATTTTGTGAGGTCGACGGTTCCGTTGGAATCGAGATCGATCGAGATCGTCGCGTTAGGAATGCCGCGTTCGTCGAATTCTTGCACACCATTTGTGTTGACATCCACGTAGGTTCCGAGCGCAACGATTGCCGACTTCGTGAGTCCGAGATCGAGCGAGTCGTTGAAATTGGGGTAGTAGGCCTGCCCCGGCAACACTCCGACTCGCGGCTGGAATCCCTCGGGCGGTGCCGCAATCAGTGAAATTGGGGTCGGCTGTCGAAACCCGCCGACGAGTCGAACAAACGCCGTTCGCGTCGTCGAGAATCCTGACTTCGACGTCGCGACCGTGTAAGACCCATCGGGCACACCGGTGAAGGTGTACTTGCCGTTGGCATCGCTCGTCGTCGTCCGGTCGATGGTGCCATCGCTGTTGAGGTCGAGCGTGACGGTCGCTCCGGCCAGTCTCGCCTCGACGACAGGATTCGTTGAATCGATGAGTCGTCCATCCTGAAAGCGACCATCGGCGTTTGCATCTTCGAAGATTGTGCCGGTGATTTCGCCGAACGGTTTCAGCTGGATATTCAGCCCCGTAACGGCTTTGCCACCAGTAATGGTGAAAGTGCTGGGGCCGTTGACGACGAAGCCGCGATCCGCGAACGAAGTCGCAACCGCCGTGTAGTTGCCATCGGGCAGACTGGCGACGGCGAAGTTCCCCGCGAAATTCGTTCGTGCCGTGGCGACCAGTTTCGACGCAGAGTAGATGTTTACAGATGCACCATCGTTGAAATTGCTGCCAATGTCGCGGCTGATGCCGGTATCTCCGGCATCGGGTTTTCCGTTACCGTTGGTATCGAGGTAAACCGTACCACTCGCGATCCCGCCTGCACGAACGAGGCCAAAGAATAGCGGACTGCTGGGGAATTTCGGGAGTTCGAGCAACTGGCCGGGCAGTTCGATGGCTGGGCTGATCGCCACAACAACGATCGCTCCGTTCGAGATTCCGATCGGATTTGGCGAAGTTGTCGTCGAGACGAAACCGGCTTTCGAGACGCGAATCTTGTGGCCACCATCGGGGACATTCATGAAGCGATATTCGCCCGATGCATCGGAAGTGGTGGTTCGTTCGTAAGTCCCATCGCTACCGAGGTCGAGTTCGATGGTCACACCCGCAACTGCATTTTCGGTTGGGGGCGCACCGACATACGCCGCAACAACTTGCGAGTAAGTACCTGTCCAAGAATTACTCCGTGAGCTTCGGATGTGGGCGGATCGTGTAGTTCCATTGCGGGCAGATCGCGTGGCGAGTCAGCTGTATCGTCG
>JAYVQG010000259.1:0-22118 GCA_043757025.1 Limnoglobus sp. | reverse complement strand
TCATGACCCCCACACTCGTCAATAATGTGCCGCCCCATTTCTGTTCCAGAATCGACCAGCACCGCTCGATCGGGTTGTACTTGCTGTGGTACGGCGGATAAGCCCCTCGATACCCCGCTCTGGCCGGGGAAGTGGGCGGTGAACAACGAAGCCGGTGACCTCATCCGTCGCGATTTGGCGAACGCCCGCACGACTTGGATCGGCGAAGCGACAAACGACCGGGAGCGCGACGAACGGACGGCATCGGACTTCCTGACCTACCGAGACTCTGCGGGCCGAGTGGCCGACTTCCATTCGCTTCGGCATCGCTTCATTACGGAATTGGTAAAGGCCGGGGTGCATCCGAAGGATGCCAAGGAACTGGCACGGCATTCGACGATCACTTTAACAATGGATCGTTACGCCCACGTCGGGTTGCGCGATACCGCCGCCGCACTATCGAAACTCAAACTCGTTTCGCCCGGAACGTCGTCAGAAAGCATCGGTCTGCGTGCCACAGGAACCGACGGGACGGCGAACCATTCCGCGAACCTTCCCCCGAACCTTCCCCCGGCGCGTGGGGAAAGTTGGGGAAAATCGAGTAATGATGAGAAAACGAGCGACCCTCCGGCAGTGGCCGGGAAGATCGAATCGAAGCGGGAAAACAAGGCTTTTATAGTCGAAAAAGTGAGTTCTACCGAATTGCACCCGACTGGGGTCGAACCAGTAACCTTCGGTTTCGTAGACCGATGCTCTATCCAGTTGAGCTACGAGTGCATGTGGAAATAATACGGAGGGTAGCGCGTGCTGTCAACTGCGGCTTGTGGGTTGCCCTTTCTCGGACGATGCATAATCCTGTTATCTGCTAGATATTCGACCCTTTTGCCGAGTGTGCGATGAGCCATACGACGATTCAGACGATTCGTGCCCGTGAGATTTTGGACAGCCGCGGTAACCCGACGGTGGAAGTCGATGTCGTGCTGACATGTGGCACGCTGGGCCGCGCAGCGGTGCCGAGTGGGGCGAGCACGGGAGCGCACGAAGCCGCCGAGTTGCGCGACGAAGACAAGAAACGCTACCTCGGCAAAGGCACGCTGAAAGCGGTGGCCCACGTCAACAACGACATCGCCAAGGCACTGATCGGTAAGGATGTCTTCGATCAGGTCGGTATCGACAAGGCGATGATCGCGCTCGATGGCACGCCGAACAAGTCGAAGTTCGGGGCGAATGCCATTCTCGGCGTGTCGATGGCGGCGGCGCACGCGGCGGCGAAAAAGTGCGGGATGCCGCTTTACCGCTACGTCGGCGGCACGAATGCGACGGTACTTCCGGTGCCGCTGATGAACATTCTGAACGGTGGCAAACATGCCGATAGCACCGTCGATTTCCAGGAATTCATGATCGTGCCGATCGGTGCCCCGACGTTCCGCGAAGGGTTGCGGATGGGTGCCGAGGTGTTCCACAGTCTCAAGAAAGTGCTTCACGACAAGCATCTGAACACTGCCGTGGGCGATGAAGGCGGTTTCGCGCCGAATATCGCGTCGGCAGATGAAGCACTCGCGATCATCAGTATCGCCGTCGAAAAGGCCGGGTACAAACTCGGCGATCAGGTCGCGTTCGCACTCGATGCCGCGTGTACCGAGCTTTACGAAGAAGCGAAACACAAGGGCAAGGAAGGCTACTGCTTCTTTAAGAGCGCCCCGGACAAGATCATCAGTTCCGACGAGATGATCGACTTGTGGACGACGCTGAGCAACAAATACCCGATCGTTTCGATCGAAGACGGCCTCAGCGAAGACGATTGGGCCGGCTGGAAAAAGCTGACCGCGAAGCTCGGCTCGAAGATGCAGCTCGTCGGCGACGATCTTTACGTCACGAACACGACGCGGCTCAAGCGCGGTATCGACGAGCATTGCGGGAACAGCATTCTGGTGAAAGTAAACCAGATCGGCACGCTCACGGAGACGCTCGAGGCGGTCGAGATGGCGAAGCGGAACAAGATGACGGCGATCCTCAGCCATCGTTCCGGCGAGACGGAAGATACGACGATCGCCGACCTCGCGGTGGCGACCAATTGCGGTCAGATCAAGACCGGTTCCGCCAGCCGGACGGACCGGATTGCGAAGTACAATCAGTTGCTGCGTATCGAAGAGCAACTCGGTTCGGCGGCCGTTTACGGCGTCGAAATGCGCAAGAAGTAGTCAACACGATGCCAAACTTCCTCAGCGACCCGCCGTTCTTGCTTTACGCGATCCTGTTTATCGGGTTCGTCGTGGCGGGAGCGGTTTGGTATCGTTTGCGGAGTCGCAAATCGCTGATCGCAGTGACGGCAATTGGCGCGTTGCTCGGTGTATTAATTCTCATCGATCGCTTCGTCGAAAGCCCTCGCGAAGAATCGGTACGTCGCGTCGAAGCGATGGCAGCGGCGGCCACGGCACGCGATCCGACGCGGTTCGTCGAACAGATTGCGAAGTCGTTTGCATATAACGGCAAGACTCGCGAAGATGCGAAACTCGGGCATCTGGAACTTGATCCGCCAATACGATGCGCGGGTGGCCGTGTGGGGGTTGGGCAAAGACGATTTTCAAATCTTGAGTGATAGCGAGATCGAATTCGGCTTCTACGCGAAGGGCGAAGCGAGCGGTCAACCGGGTGCGGTGTTGCGATACATCCGTACGCGATTCGTCAAGGAAGCCGATGGCGCGTATCGAATGAAGGCGATGAAATTCTATTCGCTCGTAAATGGCAACCGCGTCGAAGAACCGATTCCCGGCTTCCCTTAACCCCAGTTGGCAGTTGCGACTTCACAATATCGAGATCGTAGACACGTTTGCCGAGGCGTTCCCGATGACTGCGTGTCGGGTAATCGTCACGGCGCTCAGCCCGAGTTGGGCGGAGATTGCAGCCGTGGCGGCCACGGGTTACGCCGCTTCGGTGATCGGCTGCGATGCCGAGGCGGGTATCGAGCGGACGCTTTCCCCCGATGAAACCCCCGATGGACGGCCCGGTGTTTCGCTGCTCTTCTTCGGTTTCAGCCGCGATGGTTTGCAGAAAGCGGTCGTGAATCGCGTCGCGCAGTGCATTCTCACGTGCGCCACCACGGCGGTTTTCAACGGTTTGGTGGGCGATGCGGGCCGATCGATTCGCATCGGTGGGAACCTCCGTTATTTCGGCGATGGCTGGCAGATCAGCAAGCAACTCGACGGGAAACGTTACTGGCGGATGCCGACGATGGACGGCGAATTCCTCTGCGAAGATCAGTTCGGCACGGCGAAAGGCATCGGCGGCGGAAACTTCCTCATCCTCGGCGAAACGCAGGCGGTGACGCTAGCGGCGGCAGAGGCGGCGGTGATCGCGATGCGTGCGGTGCCCGGTGTGATCATGCCCTTCCCTGGCGGGATCGTTCGCTCGGGCAGCAAGGTTGGTAGCAAATACGCGAAGCTCAAGGCGAGCACGAATGAGGCGTATTGCCCGACTTTACGAGGCGTATTTCCAAGTGCGTTGCCGAGCGGTGTGAATACCGTCTACGAAATCGTGATCGACGGCCTGGACATCGCAAGTATCGAGGAAGCGATGCGGCGAGGTATCCACGCGGCTTGCGTGCCGGGCATTTTGCAGATCAGTGCCGGCAATTATGGCGGCAAACTCGGCCCGCATCACTTGCACCTCAAGACCGTCCTCGGCGAGGGAGTGGCACCATGCTGACACTCGCACTTCGCGAAACGTCGAGGATACCAATCGAAATCGAAGGCATCACGCCGGATCGGCTTCAGGCGCTTTCGCTCAGTGCGGTGTGCCAACTGACCGTGCGCATCGGTAATCGCTCGGTGCCACTCGGCGAACTGTTTCGCGTTGATGGCGACCCTGCGGATGCCGTCATTCACTTCCGCGGTAACCTCGAATGCATCAAGGGTATCGGTGCCGACATGGCATCGGGGCGGATCGTTGCGGAGCAGGTCGGCATTCATGCGGGTGCGCGAATGACGGGCGGCATTTTAGAAGTGAATTCCGCAGGAAACTGGCTCGGCGCGGAGATGCGGGGCGGGCGGATCGTCGTAAACGGGAACGCGGGGAACAGCGTAGGCGGTGCGTATATCGGTTCGCGGCTAGGCATGTCGGGTGGCGAGATTATCGTCCGTGGGAATGCGGGCGACGAAGTGGGTAACCGGATGCGGCGCGGGCTGATTGCCGTGAATGGCCGATGCGGTGCGTTCGCGGGGGCATCTATGATTGCGGGCAGCTTGTTCGCGCTCGGTGGCGTCGGCGAACGAGCCGGTGCGGGCATGAAACGTGGCACCATCGTCGTGGGAACGCCCGAAGTCGATTTACCGCGAAGCTTTGGCTTGTCGTGCGACTATCGCCCGTCGTTCCTCGGCATCTACTTCCGGTATCTCGCGTCAATCGCACGGTTCGACGGGCTGGCTTTGTTACAACAGCCTTCGCAGATGTTTCGCTGTTATCGCGGCGATCTCCTCACCGGAGGTCGCGGCGAAGTCCTCGTTCCAACCGTCTCAAAATCGACGTAAGTCACCATTGCGGAGGCTCGAAAATCGGTTTTTTGGGTGTTTTTCCGGTTTTTGAGGCCCAAAAATGCCACTTTTTGATCGCGAAATACCGATCCGTATCCCGCATCTCGAACCCGGATTGTGGGTTACGCCGATGGCCATCGTTTCGACAACCGGCGCAAAAATCGACCGGATGCGACCGAAAATCGACCGACATCGACACAAAATCGACCGGATGCGACAATTCTATGTCATTTCGCGACACTTTTGCGTCATTACGTGACAGGATGCAAAAGTCGACTTACGTCAAATCGTCTCCGATTTTTTGACTAACAAGAATCGTGTGGGTTCTACTTAAATCCAGTCGCGCCGCGCAATCTTCGGAGCGAAGCGAGAGGATAGCGTTTGCCACTCGTTACTCGTCACTCGCCACTCGTCACTCGTCACTCCCTATCGCACGATCCGCAACGGGTCGCCGATCTTCGGCGTCAGCGATCGGGACACGCCGGATGGTGAGACGCCCGAGCCGATGAGGCAGGCGGCGGCACCGGCGACCAGGCCGGATGCGGAGATCGGGTTTGCCACGCCGGGGACGACGACGTCGGGCTTGGGCCGCAAGGTAATCCCTGGCCCCGCACCCGAAACGCCATCGGGCAGACCGACCGTGATGACCGTTGCGGCATCGGAGGGGATCGCGACACCGACGAGTGTTGGTGCATATGTCTGGAACGCGACGGTCCCCTTCCCTGCCCCGTTCGCATCGACCGCGGCCACGTAGATTCGCGGTTGAATCTCGAACGACCGTGCGTTCAACCCTGCGGCCTCGATGCGTCCGACGATCTGAATCGCGTAACGCCCCGCCTCGGTAACGGTTACTTCCAGCGATTGTTCGTACGTCGCAGAACCGGCCGTTCGCGACAACCGGACCGGTGCCGCAATCGACTTTGCAACAAGCACGAGATCGTCGGTTGCGGTCGTCTTGCCGGTGGCATCGCGTTGGCGCAGCAACTGGAACGAGAGCATCGCTGCGGCATCGATATTCACTTCGTTGAGGTCGTCGCGCGGTTCGCGCCACTGCATACTGAAGCGCAACTTCGTGCCGGCGGCGATCGTTTGTGTGGCCACACCATCGCTGCCAACCGACCCGAGGAAGTTAATCTCCGGCGTCCACGACCCGTTCGGCATTTTCGCACTATCAGTCGCGAACTCCATGATGCCATTTCTGTCGGTATCGAGGAATGAACCCGACCAGACGCTACCCACCGATGGACTTGCGGCTTGCACCCACGTTGGACGCGACTTCGCGTTCGAGGGCAATCGCCGAGTCGATGTCGATGCGCCGGCAATCCGCGCGTCGAGAAGCAAGCTCAGGTCGCTCATGCCATCGAGCGAGTAACCATCTTCCCAGACGAGCGTGTTGAGGATGACGCGACAGGTTTTCAGTTCCAAAAGATCGTTCTTCAACTTCGCGAGGCGATCGTATTTCGCCTTGAACGCGGCCTCATCGTCTTTCAACTTCGCAAACGACTTCTGTGCGTTTTCGCGGCGAGTTCGCGGTTTATCTTCGTCGCTCAGGTCGCCGAATGCTTTGCGATACTCATCGACGACCACATCGCGACGGATGCTGAGGACGTCCGATTCGACGATGAGTTCTTCCGACCGCGTTTGCACCGCAATCGACGAACTCGGTACGCCGTAAATCGCCTGCGCGAGCGATTGAATCTGATGAATCGCAGCCGGATCGACGCGAATCAGCAGCAGTTCGGCTTCGGGTGCGGCAATGCGAACGTTCGCCGCCGCGAGTAGTCCCGACGGCGATTGCACGGACTGCGGCAACGGTGTGACGGTGGGTGAAAGTTCCGCAGTGAGGTCGATGAGCCGGGCGTTCTTCGGGAGTGGACCTGTGAAATCTGTGCCGATAATCGCCACCCGCGAACCGGCACCCCGATAGCCGCTCGCGTGAAGTTTCGCAAGCCCCGACGATGCGAGGAACTGCGCCGAATCGAATGGCTTCGCCGCCACTTTCGGGGCATCGACCGCCCAACGCGGCAACCGAATCGTGTGGAAGTCCGGCAACTCGGCCAGCTTCTCAAGGTCGGCGGCGTTCGACGCGGTGAGCGTCAAGAGTGGGCCGACTGCCCCTTCAATCGAAGCGGTGGGAACGCGGGTTTTGATCTTCAATCGTACGTCGCGCCCGCCATCGGGAATCGGTGCGTACGCGATAAACTCGACGCGAATCGGCTGATTCTGCTTGGCGGCATCCGCCAACAACATTCGCACATCGGGTGCGTATTTCGGCGATGTGCCCGGTGGTACGATCGCCAACGCCGGCGGCGCGGACAGTTCCGGCAGCACTTCGATAATTCGCAACGGCAACAACGAGCGAAACGGCTGGTTGAGTTGATCGCGCGGAATGTCGTTGAAGAACCAGCCCGTCGGTTGATCGCGCAGGTCCGTCAGCAGGTTCGCAACGCGCCCCGCCGGGATCGCGCCGCGAACCCGCGAATAGCCCGCGTGGTCGTAGCCGACGTTTTCGCGGAAGCCGAGCCGCGTCAGCTGGGCCGCCACTTGATCGTGAAACTGATGCTGTTCGGGTTGGTCCAAACCGGAGGTAATCAATGCTTGGATTTCCACAAGTTTCGCGGTGTCGTCGGGTAACTTGGCATTGACGCCGCGGGTAATCACCGTCAAAATTCGCGGGTCGGTGATGAGCGAGTTCACCGCCTTCGATGGCAGCGTCCCCGACAATCGCTCCGCCGTCGGGTCGAGAATATCGAGGTCCGCATCGGGCTTGGCGTCGGCTACAAAACCGAGTTTCGCAAGGAACTCGGTCATCGTGCGGAACTGACGGACCCGCTCATCGCGACCCGCTTGAATCCGGTAACGCAAATCGACGTGAACCGACTCCGGTTTTGCCGGAGAAACCACCTGTGCGGCGGCCACGTCCACAGCGCCGACAATTGCACTCGCCGTAAGAATCCAACGAACGAGAACGGAACAATATAAGCGCATAGCATCCTCGCGGTGGCGAGCCGACAAAAAGCGTAACCTCTTTAGTCTGTCGTCTCAGAGCATTCGTGCCAAGTACGGAATTTCCGATTTCGTTTCGCATTTCGCTCAAGTCGCAACGACGAACCGGCTAAGCGTCAAAATTGGGTACAAACGAAGTCGATCACGAATCGTATGCCCTTCGACATCTGTGTAAAATTGACATTTGACAAATCGACCGTGGAGCGATCGTGAAAATATTTGCTCGCTTGCTATCGACGGTGGCTGTCGTCGCTTGGCTTACCGGAGTTTGTATCGCGCAAATTCCGAAGGCACCGGTGAATCCTGCGAAAACTTTGGCCGAGTGGATTGCAGCACTGAAGGGCAACGACGGTAATCTTCGCAGCGAAGCGCGCGATGCGCTGCGGCCCGACGGACCGTTCAAAGACGTCGCGATTGCGCATCTCATCGAGGCTTTCAAAGACGAGACCCGTTACGTTTGTTTCGTCGAAACCCTTTCCGACTACCAGACGGCAGCGGTGCCGAGCCTGGTTGCCGCACTGAAACGGCGTGAGCCTGGCGTTCGAGCCGGTGCGGCAATGTGTCTGGGGCTAATACGGCCGCGGCCGGTCGAGACGGTTCCGCTACTGCTGGATGCGATAAAAGACACGAATGCGCACGTTCGCGGTTCCGCAGCCGGTAGCCTCGGCAGTCTGCGAGTCGCAACGGACGAAGTCATTGCCGCACTCATTTTGGGGCTGAACGATTCCGAAGCCGGCGTTTGCGAATGTTGCGTATTTTCGCTCGGAGAATTGGTGCGCAAACCGGGGCCAGCGATCCTGGCACTCGCAAAGTTGTTGACGGTGAAGGATAACGGCGTCGATTGGTTGGACGGCGTGCGTTGGAGTGCCGCCGAGGCAATCGGATCGATCGGGCCTGCGGCTGCTGCCGCCGTTCCGGTGTTGATCGCTGTGTTACGCGACAAACAACAACGCCACAACGGGAGGCACTTCTCGCTCGCACTCGCACGGATCGGGCCAGCCGCCAAGGACGCCGTGCCAACACTTCTCGAAGTCTTGAAAGAAAGCGACGATTCGTTTTACCGCTGCGTTGCGTTGGTTTTCGGAACGGGTCGCAACCTGCGCCCGGTGACGGTTTTCGTGAAGGAGTGCTTCGGAAGTCGTCCCTATGAATTCGTGATGGATAAACTGGAAACCGTTCACTCGCAACACCGGGAATTGCGGAAAGCAATCATTTATACACTCGGTTCGATTGGCCCCGATGCCGCGATTGCCGTACCGCAACTGATCGAATTTGTGAAAGATCGCAAGTGCTACGAGAATGAGAACGCAATCGTCGCGTTGGGCGAAATCGGACCGGGAGCCAAAGCGGTTGTGCCACACTTAATCCAGATGCTGGCAGTACAACCGAACGACAACGATGTTGTAGAAACCCTTGGCAAAATCGGTCCGGACTCGATCGCTGCGATTCCTACGCTCATGGCTATCGTCCGCAATCGCGAACTCGGTTCTTCGCAACGAAAGGCGACGGCAGAGGCTATTGCCAAAATCGCTCCGGCGTTGGCCGTTAACGAGCGTTTGGACATCGCGCATCTCGATGTCCGCCTCGGCAAAATTCCCGTTGTGACTTTGCTTCCACGTACACCGGCGACCGAGGAACAGAAGAAACGCATCGTCGCATGGATCGCTGCGCTCGCAGATACGCAAAGCCCCGACATCGGCTTCTCCGGTTCCGAAACGGGGCAGAACTTCGCGCCAATTCCCGGTCGGCGACGTCGGGAGGTCATTTTATTCGACGGCCAAAAACATCGCACCTCCGAAGCGTTCCGCAAACTGGTAGAAACCGGTCCCGTCGCACTACCATACTTGTTGACAGCAGTCGACGACCCGACGCCCACTCAATTACGAGTCAGCGATTCCTTCGGCACGCTGATCGTTGGCGGCGCAGAAATCTTCGGCAACCCCGTCAACATTGTTGAAACACGAGCTAACGGTAAACGTGAACTCGGTAAATTAGAAGAAAGTGCGGATACGGATTTCGAGAGCGGGTTCCAAAAAAGGTACACCGTAAAAGTCGGCGACATTTGCTTCGTGGCCATCGGTCAGATAGTCGGTCGACCATACGAAGCGGTGAAGTACGTTCCGACGGGAATCGTCGTCGTCAACAGTACGACATCGTACCCCGATGCACCGAAACAACTGCGAGCAATCTGGGCGGGCAAAGAACCGACCAAATTACTCCTCGATTCGTTGCTCATCGACTATGCCACCGAAGGCATCTTCAACGGTAAGACGTTAGCCGGTTGGTCCGAAGGCAGCCGCTATCAAATCGAGGCGACGATCCGCCTACTGTACTACTTCCCCGAAGAGACAGCCCCACTCATTGCCGCACGCTTGAAATCGCTCGATGTTTCGGTTGCGACCTCGGATCAATCGATGCAGCGCGACGTGAAAAATCGCGTCGCAACGATCGCGTTCATCGAGTCGGTCACGTGGTGCCCAGCCAAACCGATTCGCGAGGCACTGTCCGACATCGCCAAACGCAGCGACGATCCGCAAATCAAAAAAGCGTGCCTCATCAGCCCGTAAGCGTGTCGCGCGCAAAACCGACAACATTCTCACTGCTGGAGCCACACCTGACCCACGCCCCCCGCGCCATCGCGTCCGGAGGTGTTGAGGAGTGTCATTTTCCAGAACCCGGAAACCACGAACGCAACCTGTCGCACAGTTTCGCGAATGCGGGATCGGTGCAATGCGCGAGCGAGACTTTCTCGGCGATCGCACGGTAGATTGCGGATGAACGCGGTCTTCGCACGAATTTCAGCACGGCTTCCATCGCTTCTTTTGGCTGTTTCGGTTTGATTTGTTTCGCATCGGATAGATACTCGTTTTCGACGAGCCAGTCGTGAAGTGCGATTTTCGGGTCTTTCCACCCGAGGCAATTGGCGATGTGTGGCGATTGGCTCCAGACCCAGTTTTCCAACTCGGGATCGATGACAACTGTTGCCGCTCGTTCGCCCCAACCACTCAATCGCAATTCGTTCTCGACCGTGGACTCCAATTCGGCACGACTCTGTTGTTCGCGGCCACTGCCTTGATGGTCGAAAATGACAATCGCGTGTCGGTGGGTGTTTTGGTATCCTGCCAGAATGCCTGCACTTTGGTTCAAACAGCCGGGATCGCGCGATGGATGTGTGATGATTTTGTATGTGATCGTACGCATCCCAAGTGATTTGGCACGCTCTTGTAACATGCCGCCGATGGCTTCTTCGATGTTCTTGTCCGCAGCCAGCACGATGAGATCTTGCAGTGCGATTGCCGGCTTGACGGGCATTTTCCCCTTCTTTAATTTCGCTTTGCTCATCCCAACACCCCTGCCGCAAACAACACGCCGATGTTGGTTTCGCCCTTCCATTCGAGTAGTCGGGGATGATTGTCGCCCGTAACGATATCCGTCGCGCCTTCTTCGTTCTTTGCGAAGCACAACAACGAACTCGCTTTCGCGCAACTCAGAATCACCGGCGAGTGAGAAGCGAGTAATATCTGGGCGTCGTACACCGATGAGAGCGATTGAAACACAGTTTCGACGGCTTTCGGGTGGATGCCGTTTTCCGGTTCTTCGATCAGATAAATTCCTTTAAAATATGGCAGATACGCGGGTAATGTTAGCGCAAGCAGCCGAAGCGTACCGTCGGAGGCCATCCACGAAGGAACCAACAATTTACTATCGTATTCGAGCATGAGAAAGCGGTGGCGGTCTTCCGAACGCAAGCCAGTGTGCAAATTTTTTAAATCCGGCAACGCACTTCGTAAATGCCTGAGCCACTCTGAGAATCTGTCGTTGTGCTGAACAAGTTGTGCAACAACCCAAGGCAGATTCGAGCCATCGGTGCGAAAGCCTCGCCGTTGATTGGGCGGACTCGGTTTGCGGATCATCGCGCTATTGAGTACGAACGACTGAACACCTTCTATCAGTAGCTCTTTCAACCAGGTCGATGCCGGAAACTTCGTTTCATCCGAAGGGAGGTTGCCTAACGCAGTCTTTCGCGGGCCGAGTTTGAACGAATGCGCCCAACCTTTTTTAGGTCCGCGTACTTCTGGACTAAAGTTGTCGTTTCCTTTGTAGCTCTTGCTGACAACGGCCTGCCAGCCAGACTTGGTGAGGTGGGTGATCGTACTGGGAGCATGCATCTTTTCTGGAAACAACGACCGGGGTTCCTGCAGGTCTGTAAGTGACGGTTTCAAAAACACCCGCTCGTCCAAAATACCAATCTCTTCCGTTCCCGTATCGGCGTGTATCACGCCGATAACCACTTCATACCGAATTACTGTCCATTTCTCGTTGCCTAACGCTTTCAACACGGTTTCCGGTAATTTGGCCTCAATTGCCAACTCGAATGAGTCACCATTACGGTTCCAGACGAGATCGACGAAATTTTCCGTCCGCTCGCTGATGGCGGCATCCAATCCATCGGAGACCAGTCGCCCGAGGAACGAAACCACATCGAGGAACGTCGATTTCCCACTTGCGTTCGGACCGATGAGAACGTGGAACGCCCCGATCGGCTGAGAGATGTACTTGAGACTACGGTAGTTCAATGCCTCGATCAGCGAAATCATGTTGTTACTCTCGACGATTACGGTCGTAAGTTAACGTAAGAGAACGGACCTTTTGTGCCACCATGCATAGTCGTTGATTTAATTTTTGTCCATACAAGCCTATCGTCACGCACCGATTTCGCGAATGCCGTCGTCGCCGGATGTCGGTGCGATGACGGGTTGCATCAGGAATGGCACTTTGCCAAGTGACGCCGAACAGCGAGCCGTCGATCTGCTTGGTTCTGAATGCTGCCTTCGCCGGCGGGGCCGCCATCGTAGGTGACCGCGTGTTTGTTCAGGTACTACTTCACCATCGTGACGTGGCCAGTCAACGGGTTGATACTCGCACCGGATGCGAAATAAAACTTGTACGTTTTCTGCTTGCTTCGGTTCGCGGTTCGGTTTAATCTGCGATTGTCGATTACACGTCACTCGTGGAGCAACTAGTCATGCGTCGCATGTCCCTTGCTGGTCAGCGTCGGTTGTTCGGCTTCGGATTGTTGGGCATCGCGGGCTTTACCATCTACTGGTATCTGTTCTCGACGGGCATTCCCGTAATCTGGGGGCCGAGCGCGAGTGCGTCCGAGATGGCAGCGGGCCGCGAGTTGTTCGAGCACGAATGGACCGCCAACGATCCGCTGGCGAATGGCGATGGCTTGGGGCCGGTGTTCAACGCGAAGTCGTGCGTGGCGTGTCACTTCCAGGGCGGCGTCGGTGGCGGTGGCGAAGTCGGGCACAATGCCACGCACTTTGAAATCCTCCCGCAACCGGGCCGCAACGAGTACGTCACCGGTGTGCTGCACGATTTCAGCGTGAATTCCTCCGAACAAGAAACGATGGGCACGCTCAAGGCGCGATACCCCGTCATCAAGTTTCCACCGCCACCACCACCTCCGCCGGGCCATTGCGGTTACATTCCGCAACAGAAGCCCGACGTCGATCCGATCCGCACGCACTCGGTGCAAACGACCGCGATGTTCGGCATCGGCTGGATCGACCGCATTTCCACGCGAGCGATTTTGCACAACTATCGTGGCCGGGCGTTCCGTGCGAACATCAGCGAAATGAAGATGGACTTCGACACGATACCAACGGGTCGGGTCAGTTTGCTCGCCGATGGCCGCATCGGTCGATTCGGCTGGAAAGCGAACTTCGCGACGCTCGAAGAGTTCGTCGCCGCCGCATGTGCCAACGAGTTGGGCCTCGGCACACCGACGAGCGCACAAGCCGAACCGCTGAAGCCAACGGCCAATCACGACGTGACACCCGACCTGAACAAAAAGCAATTCGCGAGCCTGATGGCATTCTGCGACACGTTGCCACGGCCCGTGGAAATCATCCCGTCATCATCGAGCGGGGAACAACTGGCGAAGCACGGCAAAACGCTATTCGCGAGCACCGGCTGCGCGACGTGCCACGTGCCGGACATCGGCGGGGTGAAGGGCGTGTACAGCGACTTCTTGCTTTACAGCCTCGAAGAGCCACTCCCGAACGGTGGCGCGTACGGCCCCGAACCGCCGGTCGAAAACGCGCGACCATCGTGGGTGCCACGGCCCGACGAATGGCGAACGCCACCACTGTGGGGCGTCGCCGACTCCGCACCGTACCTGCACGATGGCTCGGCCTCGAACCTCCAACAAGCGATTGTTCGGCACCGCCGCGATGGCAAAGTCGCAGGCGACCGATTCGCGAAGCTGCCCGCATCGGAACAGGCGGCACTGCTCGCGTTTCTCGGCACGCTGAAAGCGCCAGCCGATGCGATACCTGCGGCCCAGTCGGTCAACCGGAAGAAGCGACTCGCGAAGAACGGCTGATCTCGCGATAAAATGCCTCAAACCGTCGCACCATCGCGGTGCGACTGTACTCGGATTCGACCCGTAGCCGCGCCCGCTTCGCAAGAACGCGGGCCGGCTCTGGGTTCCCGAGCATTTCGCAAATCGCTACTGACAGTGCCTCGTCACTTCGTGCCGGAATCACCGTACCCGTACCACCGAGAACGAGCGAATTCGCCCCGACATCGGTGGCAACAATCGCACGCCCCGCGGCCATGTATTCGAGCAGCGCGTTCGACATCCCCTCCGAGTGCGATGGCAATACGGCAATATCGACACCACTGAGGAAGCCCGGGACATCGGACGTCGCCCCCGCCAACCCGAAGCGGTCGCCGAGACGCAGAGAGGCTTGCAATTCCAGCAAATCCGCACGTTTTTCGCCATCGCCCGCCACGCGGAATCGCACGTGCGGGTAACGCTCGCAGACGATTTTCGCCGCCCGCATTAGCCCGTCGATGTTCTTCACCGCACGCAGATTCGCCACGCAGCCAACGACGATTTCCGACCGTAGCAACGGTTCGGGAAGTGCAGCGAAGCGTTCGAGATCGACGCCATTTTCGATGACGCGAATGCGCCGTTCGGGCAACCGATCCGCAGCAATGAGCGCCTGCTTCCCAGACTCGGAATTCGTCAGTGAAACGGTCACCGAAGGGCGAATGATTCGGTTGAGGATCCGGTGCTTTCGAGTGAGCCAGTAACCGAGGTTATTGCGAACCCGCACGATCGCGCCGATGCCGCAACTGCGAGCGATTGGCACCGTGAAATACGAGGCATCGAGGAAGTACGCTTGCAGAATATCGGGGCGCACATCGTGCCAGATTTGGTGCAACCGCCACGCAGCCTGCACGGCTTTCGGGTGAAATAGTTTCCGCACACCGAGACGGGTAATTTGGCAGTCCGCCGGTTCGAGCGAACGCGATTCGTCGCCTTCGCCATCGAGTAGCACGAGCGATGGTTCGACCTGCGAACGGTCGAGGTGTTGGATGAGCGCGAGCAGTTGCGATTCGGTGCCCGCCCGGCTGAGGTTGTCGATCGCGAAACAGACGCGAAGCGGTGACATTGGTTAGCCCGCTCTACGGTTCGCGATTTCGAATTGCTCGAACAGCCGCACATACTCGGCTGCCTGTGCTGCAAACGTAAATCGCTCGTTCATCCGCTTTCGTCCCGCTTCGCCGTACTGCGTTCGTGTGGAATCGTCCTGAAGTAACTGAAGGATCGCGTTGGCCATCGCGTCGGGTTGTCCGGGAGGAACGAGCAAACCGGTTTCACCGTCGGCGATCACCTCGGGCGTTCCGCCGACTCGCGTTGCGACAACGGCGACACCCGCCGCACTCGCTTCGAGCGCCACGTTCGGCAATCCCTCGGTGTGCGACGGCAACACGACGAGATCGGCCCACGGCAGATATTTGTCGATATTCGCTCGGAAACCTGCGAGAACGAACCGTTTCGCGATACCGAACTCGCGGATCAGTGCCTCGATCTTCGGCAGTTCGTTGCCTTCGCCGAAATGTACGAAGCCGACGTTCGGTTCGACTTCGAGAACTTTACGTGCTGCACGTGCGAGAACGTCGAACCCCTTTTCCGGCGATAAGCGACCTGCCGAGATCACGAGCCGCGACACGAGAGTGTCGGCGAACATCGCTTGAAGTTCGCGCTGCCCTTCGGGGTTCTTCTCGGCGAAAGCGTCCACACGTGCCGAGTTGCGTATCACCGTCACGCGGTCGGGTTTCACGCCCGCGGTGCGGATCTTTTCCGCTTGCCCATCGGACACTGCCACAACGCGATCGACGTAGCGAAGGTTGAAGCGGTCGCAGCGTTCGTACATGCGGACTTTGAAATTCTCCCACGTCCAGCCGCGCGACACCGCAACGATCGGGATCCCGGCCCGGCGTGCTGCAATCCGACCGAGCACGTTCGGCTTGTAGGAATGCGTGAGCAGGACGTCGGCTTTCATCGCCAGCAGCTTCGTCGTCACGTCGTGGATTGTGGCGCGAACGTGCGGCGTGTCGTGCGCGATCGCCGCAGCTTCAAAACCGGCTCGGCGAATGGTTTCCAAAAACGCCTCGCATCGTCCGCCCTCGGAGAACGATAGAAACGACGTCTGGAACGAAGCGGGGAGGTGTTCGGCCAGTCCGAGCATCTGCCGTTCGGGGCCGCCGAAAAAGGTACTCGCCGTCAGGTGTACGATCCGCATAAGCCGTGGAAGTCCGTAAGGAAGACTTGGATTTAAGGCGCGTAACTCGTTGGCGTCAAGGTGCCATTGGCGCGGGTACGGTGGTACGTGGCGACTTGGCGCACGGTCGCGTCGGGGTCGCTGCGGGCGAGCACTTCGATCCAGTTAGCGAACAGGACTTTCGTTTCGATGGCGACGCGGGCGGCGGCGGCACGAACGGCGGGTTCAGGGTCGCGGCTCAGACATTCGAGCCACGGGCCAACGTCGCGCCCCGGTTCTTCAGCCAAATCGAGCAACAGCGAAAGTCGCTCGGTGGCGTTCGGGTGCGTCAGCCGTCGGCCCATGTTGATGTCCGTGGCGGATCGGCCGCGCGTTTGCAAAACGGCTTCGCATACCGTGCGAACTTCGCTTGCGGGATCGTTCAGCCAGCGGAAGAGTTCATCGTCTGGCAATGTCGTGTCGTTCGCTGTGCCGACGCCGAGTAATGCGGAGGCACGTACCGAAGGTTCTGCGTCGTGCAGCAACGGTTGCAGTTCCAAATGGAGTTTCATCCCCGGTCGGGCGGCGATTTTCGCGGCAATGACGCGAACGGAATTGCTGGAGCCGAGGCCCGACTTTACCACAACACGCACTTTGTCGAGGATTGCGGGGTCCGTGCATTTGAGGAATTCCGGTGCCAGATTCAGCACCGCAACCTGCCCCGGTTCGCTGTCGTTTTCGTATGTGGCAAGGATGCGTGTCGCGCATTCGGATCGTTGCGGATCGATCGCAGGCAGCGTTACGAGCGACGTTTGAATGGCTTCGCCGATGCTGGCACACATTGCCTCATCGCCGGAAATGAAGCTTTGAAACAAGCGATTCTGCCCCGCTTCACCGGATGTGAATAGCTCCGTGGCGAGGCTCAGACGTTCTTCGTGCGTCGTCGCGCCGCTCAGGCGATGCTCGGTGTAACGGGCGCGAAGTTCCGAATACTGCATGACACCATACGCGGTATTCGCCGCTACGATCGCCAGCCCGATGCCTGCTATCCGCTTCCGGTTACTCGCCATACGTATGCTCCCGATGATGGATCGTGAGTCAGCCTAACCCGACGCAGATTCATCGGGCAAGCTCAACTGGAATTGACTGATATCGCACCTGAAATTTATTAATTGAGATACGTTGCTTACTTTTTAACTGCGTTCAACAATGTTGTTAATCGCGCAATCATTACCAGGACGATGTACGTCACTTCAAACGTTTCCAAAGACAAAAATATGGCCCCAACCAAAAAAGTGATTAACGAGCATTCGAGTCCACTCAACATGCTCTTAGTTTCGAGTCCAATCTCTGTTGGAAGTACTTCGCAGATCGAGCGCGATCGAGTCGTCGCTGCCACGGCGAGTCCTACCATACTGAGGTAGAGTGCGAGGCCGACGAACCCTGCGTCTGCGGCAACCTGTAGGTATTGACTGTGGATCGTCTGGTTGCTGTTTTCGTGACCGTATTCACCGACTAACATGGGCGAATTTCGAACTCCAACGCCGAATACGGGGTTTGCGACCGCCATTTTATAAGCAGCAGTCCACGTTCCGATTCGCGAATTCGCACTTTCATCCGCATCGGATTTCTCGATAGAAAGAAATCGCTCCTGAATCTCTTTGCCGGCAAACAGAGGCAAACCAAATAGTAAAAACACGCCCATGCCCACTGCGGTAGCGAGTCGAAATCGACTGCGAAGCACGATCAGCGGCATCGCAATCACCAGCGAAAGCATCGCTCCACGGGAGAAAGACATCAGCACGGCGTGCAGCAGAATTGGAACGAATGCCGCAAATATCCACCGCCACCACCGCGAGATGGCTTCCCAGGCGAACCAACACATCGGAATGCCCATCGCGAGCATCAACCCTGCGGTATTATTATCGTATTCTGCAAAGCCGTTATTTCGGATTTTCATGTATCCGTTTACGAAGTATTCAAAATTCATCTCGTAGCCGATGTAGCCGAGCGATGCTGCCACCATTAGGTACATCCACCAGACGTGGCGAAGTGTCTCAATCAGTAAACTGGCTACGCCCGCCATCAAGAAAATTTTGAAATTCACCACGTACCATTCGTACGCGACTTGCTGATTTCGAGCCATCACTACGCTAATAGTGAGCCAGAAGAAAAATGCCAGCATTGCCCAGTGAATTTTCGAGAACCCTCGACCGGGTTTGTTCAGTTCGCCGATCGCGAAGAACGAGAAGAGAATCGGCGGCATCGATGCATACATCGACCACTCAATTCCCGGCGGTAACGACCATCGCCAGAGATAGGGGGGGCGCAACACCGTGAAGTGATAGTAAACGAATATCGACCAAAACGTACCGTAAAACAAGGCACCCACCGAACCTAAACCGAGCATAAATAGCAGATAAACCAGTTGCTTCATCGGTGTCTCTCGGTGCAGTCGCATGAATCAGAAATTCGGTCGCCTTAATCCGATCAGTCACATTGTATTGACTGGTGAACCTCGTCCGATCTTGCGGCTCGATTCGATTCAAGCGATTGCATGTCGTGTGCCGATAAACAGCGTAGGATAGGAATCCCTCGCTCGGATGGACACTTGGGGAGTCTAGGACATGTTCGCTAACGGCACGATATGTGAGATTCGATCGTTGACACTCGTCGCGATCGCCCTGGTTTGCGCTGGGGGAGGTTGCCAATCATACGGTCGAAATCGAAACGCGCCAATACCGATTGAGGCTCCTCGAGAACTGAACAAAATCACTCAGCCCGACTATACCATCGAACCGCCCGACGTGCTTTTAGTCGATCTGCTTACGGCTGTGCCGAAGTCACCGTATCTGATTAAGACGCTGGATAGTCTTGCAATTCGAGTCAAAGACACGCCACCCGATGCCCCGATTGCGGGAGTTTACCTCGTCGAACTCGAGGGCGTTATTAATCTCGGCGTTCCATACGGCAGCGTGAGTGTCGTCGGGAAGAGCGTCGCACAAGCGAAAAAAACGGTTGAAGATTATCTCAAAAGCACATTAAAAGCACCCATACTAGAATTGTCACTCGCTCAGACTCGCGGTGCGCAACAAGTTCGAGGACCGCACTTGGTGCGACCGGAAGGCAGCGTGAGCCTCGGGTCGTACGGAAGCGTCAGAGTTGTGGGTTTGACCGTCCCCGAAGCGAAAATGCGAATCGAATCGCACCTGTCGGCGTATTTCGATTCGCCGGAGATTTCTCTCGAAATCAGCGGCTACAACTCGAAAGTGTATTATCTCATCTTCGACGGAGCCGGGGCCGGTCAGCAAGTTTTACGCTTACCGATTACCGGTAACGAGACGGTACTCGACGGCGTCAGCCAGGCGTCCGGACTACAGACGATTTCCGATGCCAAGCGAATCTGGATTTCGCGACCCTCGCCGGACGGTTGCCCCTGTCAAATCATGCCGATCGACTGGAAGGCAATCACGGAGTGCGGCGATACTCGCACGAACTATCAGCTCATGCCTGGCGACCGCGTCTTCGTGAACTCCTATCGTGCTACCCGCTTCGACACGACCTTCAGTCGCGTGGTGTCTCCGATCGAACGTCTGTTAGGCTTTACCCTCCTCGGAGTGGGAACGGCAAGATCGTTCAGCAACTTCAATAACAATAACGGCAACAATAATAATAATTTAGGCTTCAGGAATTAATACCTCTGCCGTAGAATGACAGCACGACAGGTGGCTCGAGTTGCGGGTCACCCACGTAAGGGAATCAGGAGAAGTTCGATGACGATTCACAAGTTATTTCGTGTAACCATTGCGTTATTCCTTACGGCTTTCGCGGGTTCGTCCACACGGGCACAAGCCCCGTTAGGGCCGACACCACGTCCGGCATACAGCCCATACCTGAACCTCTTACGCAGCGGAAACCCTACGTTTCAAAACTATTACGGCCTCGTTCGACCACAAATTCAAGCGAATCAGTCGATCCAATCGTTACAGGGGCAACTGCAAAGTACCAATGCCCTGATCGCGTCGAATTCCACGGGCACCGATGGCAGTGCATTACCCGTCACGGGTCAAACTTTCGGTTACATGAACCATCGGGGCTATTTCCAGAATAATCGCAATGGAGGTGTTAACGGTGGTGGCGGTGGAGCAGGCGGTATGGGCGGGAATGCAGGGGGTAACGGTGGTGCAGCAAGTTTCGGTGGTGGCAGACAAAACACGGGGAATATCGGCGGCGGTGCGAGAACGGGTAACGTCGGTGGCCGACGATAGGCCCGCAAACTGCGAGTCTTGCCCAGATCGCCAAGTTATTGGATATTCTGAAGCGATTTGGAAATTATTTAGCAAAATTCTGCTTTTATGGGATTTTCCGACTGGACAGATCGTAACTGGTTTGACATGATATCCTCACGACTGCTTTTGTGCTTCGCAAAGAGACTCTCGTGACACGGACTTTCCTTCAGACACTGATTACCCTCATCGCCTTGGGCGGTTATGGGTTTGTCGGTACACTGCCGAAAGCCACTGCGGCATCGAGTTCGATTGCGGCCCCGCAGAAGATCGCTCAACTGGATGAAGACTCAATTCATTCGGATGTTTCTGGAATGTCTGTCGATTCGCACGTTCCTTTTCGACCGATGCCCGCGATTGAAACTCCTTCGAGTGGCGATCGATCAGCTGGCGATACGAGCAGCCATCGCGGTTCACAGCAATCTGGCCCATTTGCGATCCTGGACTCGATTGCGATCGAACTGTTTTCGCAGTCGGTAATCCTCGCTCCGAAATCGCCACCTTTCGTACGTTCCGGCGATCCCTCTGGCATGTTTGAACCCCCGCGAACATCGACACGTCGATAACGAATCCGTTGCGCTCAGTATTTGGGCAATGCACCGAGTTCGCGATCTTCTTCGTGTCTTCGATTATCGCAAGCATTCGTCCACAGATTTCCTGTGCGATGAACAATACTTTAAAGGGGTTCTCTTTCCATGTTCGCAATGAAAAAATTCATTCTGACCGCTTTCGCCATCGCTGCAGTGGTCGCCACCAGCGGTCAAGCCAATGCCGCATTCGCGATTCGAATCATCCATTCGAGCGGCACCACTACCATCAACGATGGGGATTTCATCCCGCTTCCTTTTATCGATGTCGATGGTTCAATTATTGGCATTCAGGCCGCAAAATTCACCGCTCCTTCCACCATCAACACTTCGTTTACTATCGGAAGCTTCACGATTAGTGGTTTCTCAGGTAACATCGGCGGATCGGGTCTGACCGTCTCTAGCGCAGCCCTCGGCGTAAACATCTCTTCGACCGCTGCGGGATCGATCACTTTTGAAATCAGTCGTACCGGTTACACCTTCCCGGTTGGCGGGCTTCGCAAAGTGACGGATAGCTTTTCCACCACCACAGGTGTCACGCCCGTCCCAGGAAGAAATGTGAGTTATCAATCGTGGATTAACTCTGACAATTCTCTGTTCTCGACTACTGGTCCTTCAATTGGTCCGATCGGGTTGAGTCCGATTCCTACAGGATCACAAAGTACTAACTCGTCCGGTACGTTGGCATCGGCAGGTACGTTTTCCATTACCACACGAACGACATTCACTTTTGCTGGAGCAGCAGGCGACGTGGGTTACAACTCGCGTACCGACGTGACCCCTCCCGCAAACATCGTTCCCGCACCGGCGGGTCTGTTACTGAGCCTGCTCGGCTTGCCAGCACTGGCGTTTGCTCGTCGCTTCCGCCGCGCGGTTCCTGTCCAGGCATAAGCACCAACTGACGAATTTTAAAAAAATTGTCGCGGGCCACCCATTTTGGGTGGCCTTATTTCTTTGTTTGATGCGCTAATACTGATGTTATCTGCGGTCGAGATGAAACTTTCGTTGCGATTCATACGTCGAATTGCCAAACGACTAACCGTGGCGTAGGATACGCGGTCGGATCGAGAATTATGGCACGGTTCAAAACCCGGTTGCAGTTTTGCCAAATAAGACCACTAAAAATTTGGTTCCGGCGTGATTGGAATTGGGCGAAATCGGAC
The DNA here is from genome assembly GCA_043757025.1 of Limnoglobus sp. Taxonomy (GTDB): domain Bacteria; phylum Planctomycetota; class Planctomycetia; order Gemmatales; family Gemmataceae; genus Limnoglobus. The sequence goes on along the minus strand of JAYVQG010000259.1, from coordinate 7 downwards.
GTAAGTC
>JAYVQG010000258.1:0-5750 GCA_043757025.1 Limnoglobus sp. | reverse complement strand
ATCGAGATATTTCCAACGTTAAATCCGAGCAGAAGCGGTCTGTTAGCCAACGAACGGAGGCCCCTGTCTCACGACAGGGGCGGCGGCTAACCGCGAGACGTTTTTATGAGGGCGATTCCGGACCGGCATGGTTCTCGTCGCAAACATCGAAGGGCAACGGCAAAGTTTATTCGATAACATAAAACCGGATCGGTTCGGCCTTCACACTCTACGGGCGATTTCATGGTTTACCTCTCGCGGATTTACACGAAGACCGGCGACAACGGCGAAACGGGCCTCGGCGATGGCACCCGCGTGCCGAAGGATCACCCCCGCGTGGCGGCCTACGGGGAAGTCGACGAACTCAACGCGGTGTTCGGCTTGCTTCATGCGTACTGCCCCGACCTGCCCGAGAAGGCCATTCTGCGGACGATTCAGAACGATCTCTTCGATCTCGGTGCGGACTTGTGCGTGCCGAGTGGCGGCGGGCTACGAATGATGGCCTCGCAATACGAACGGCTCGAGAAAGAGATCGATCGATTGAACGAACGCCTCGAACCGCTCGCGAGTTTTATCTTGCCGGGTGGCACGCCGGCGGCCGCGTGGTTACACTTGGCGCGCACCGTCTGCCGACGTGCCGAGCGCGCGATCGTGACACTCATGGCCGTGGAACCGGCGAACGAACACGCGATGATTTACCTCAATCGCCTGTCGGATTTTCTGTTCGTGCTCGGGCGAATCGAGAACGACGACGGCAAAGTCGACGTCCTCTGGGTACCGGGGAAATCGAGGAGTTAAAGGTTGTGGGCTTGGATTTTCAATCCTCCGAACCCGTAGGTCGCGGTCGAAGAGGCTTTGCGATGAGACCCGACAGAATGGCAACGACAGATTGCATTTTCAACATACCAGACGCCGTAGGTCGTGGTCGAAGAGGCTTTGCGATGAGGCCCGACAGAGTATCCGCGACATAAACCCGGAAGGTTTGGAATCCTCGCGTGAATGCCGTGAACGGTTGGCAACGACAATCACCCTCATGGATTGAAAATTTCGCGTGGAGACGGGTTCTGAAACGCTGAAAATGCAATCAGACCCCATGAACGGTTACCAACACGAATCCTGCCTGGTGTGTCCATGAAACGATTGCGTCGAAATTATGTAAAAGGTGGCACGTACTTCTTTACCGTCGTTACACATATGCGACGGCCCATTCTCACTTCGGAAATTGCAAGAACTGCGATTATGGAAGCGATTGACCATCGACAATCGCGTCGCCCATTCGATTTGATCGCCTACGTGATTTTGCCGGATCATTTACATGCAATTTGGCAACTACCGCCGGGCGATGACGACTACTCAATCCGTTGGGCACAGATCAAGGAAAGATTTACGCGCAATTATATTCTAATGGAAGGATCGGAAAGCAACACAGACGCCAATCGTTCGCGGCATCGCGAGCGGGCTGTTTGGCAGCATCGCTTTTGGGAGCATACGATTGAAGATGACGAAGATTACAAACGTTGTCTCGACTACATTCACTGGAATCCCGTTAAACACGGGATGGTATCATCAGCGGCCGAGTATGAGTGGTCGAGTTTTTTGAAGTGGGTTGATTTGGGTGAATACGATCGGGAATGGGGCCAAGTGGATCGAAATGCGATTGATGTTGCGGGAGCGGAATGGGATTGAATTTATCCGAACCCGTTGGGGTATTCTGTTTTTCTGTGAACCCACTGGTATTGTAGGTCGGGTCGAAGCTTTGAGTGGCACCGACAGTGCATTCACGCGACGATTCCAAACCTTCTGGGTTTTTGTCGCGGATACTCTGTCGGGCCTCATCGCAAAGCCTCTTCGACCACGACCTACGGGTTCTGAAAGGTTGAATATGCAATCTGCCTCGTGAACGTTACGCCCAAACCTCGACCACGACCTACAAAACTTGCCTGCGTCAAAATAGCCACAACACCCGAGGAGTTAGCCGATGTCGAATTCGATCTCGCGGCGGGAAATGCTTGCGGCGACTGCCGCTATGGTGACCTCACAAACTGCGCGCGGCCACCGTCGTGGCTCCGCAACTGTGCGGCGCTGTCTGGAACGACGGCGGCGCAATGCGCTGACGATTACGGCGGGACGTTCCACAATCGGACGACGCCATCCGAGCCGGTGGTGAGGAGTACGCGGCCATCGGGGCGAAACTGCGAGCGCACCACTCCTGCATTCCCGCGATACGTGTGGATGAGCTTGCCGGTTTCGGCATCCCAGAGCTTGACGAGATGATCGTGACCGCTCGACGACACCATTTTCCCGTTGGGCGAAAAGACGGGCCAGCACGCCCAGCCGGTGTGTGCGGGTGCGGACCAGACCGGCTTTCCCGTTTCGAGGTTCCATACGCTGAGCTTGCCGGTCGATGCGCCGAAAGCGGCGTGTTTGCCACTCGGCGACACGCCGATGCCACTGCTTTCGCCACTGCCTACCGTTTTGACTCGTTCGCCCGTTTGCGCATTCCAAATCTGGATCGCGGTACCGCACGACGTCGCGCACTCTTTGCCATCGGGCAGGAAGGCCGTTCCCCATCCGTCCATTGCCCACGCTTGCTTCGGGAGCACCGCAAGTTCTTTCCCGGTTTCGGCGTCCCAGATCGCGGAGCGCTTCACACCGACACCGACGACGCGTTTTTCATCGCGCGACAGAGCGAGGTCGTTCCACGAAGTCGCTTTTTTACTGTTCTCGAAAATTTCGCGCGCTTCGCCCGTTTCGAGATTCAGCCGCAATAACTGTCCTTCGGTTCCACCGAAAATGCCCCACCCGCCCTCGTCCGAAACCGCCATTCCATACACGCGAAAGCCAATCGGCCACTCGGAAAGGATTTTGCCGCTATCGCTATCCCAAACGTGGACGACGCCACTTTCCCCCACCGCCACAACTCGTTTGCCATTCGCAGTGAATTTCGCCGCATAGAGCGGTTTGCCATCGCCGATCAGCGTGCGACGGAGACCGGTCATATCGGACGAGATCTGTTTCGTGAGATCTTCCGCACGCATCGCCACTTCGGGGCTATCGGTTTCGCGGATCGCCTGCCGCAACGCCGCCAGCGCTACCCAACCGTAGCGACGCAGACTTCGCGTGGCGGTATCGCGCAGTGCAAACGAAGGCGAATCGAGTTGCACGATCATCGCCGCCAAATCGCGATCGACGACCGGCTGCATCGCTTTCGCACCCGGACCCGCCGCAAACGCCGCGAGCAGAATGAGTATTCCCGTCGGCATCTCGTGCCCTCCCGTTTGCGAGCATCATACCCGGCTCGTAAGATGCTGTCATGTTCTCTTGGTTCCGCAACCGTCGCCGTCGCAACATCGTTCGTGGGCCGTTTCCCAGTTGGTGGGAACCGATCCTTCGCCGCAACATCGCGCATGCGGCGTGTCTGAGTGCCGAGCAAAATCTTACGCTTCGCAACATCGTGCGAATTTTGGTTGCCGAGAAGAAGTGGGAAGCGGCTCGCGGCTTTGCGATTACCGAGGAAGTGAAGGTCACGATTGCGGCACAAGCGGCGCTCTTGATCGTTGGCATGGACGATCACGATTATTTCGGCCGCGTGCAATCGGTCGTCGTTTACCCCGATGCGTTTCGGATGCCGAACGAAGAAGATGGCTGGGAGGAAGACGACATCGGCAACGACAACATCACGGGTCAGGCGGTGTATCGCGGGCCGGTGATTTTGGCGTGGGACGATGTGCTGAAAGAAGGTCGCGATCCGTCGTGCGGGCAGAACCTCGTGCTGCACGAATTCGCGCACCAACTCGACTTCCTCGACAACGCGATCGACGGCACTCCCCCGCTGAAAAGCCGCGACCAATCGCAACGCTGGCAAACGGTGATGACTGCCGCATTCGTCGAACACAAACGGCAAATCGCGGCCGACGAAGAGACGTTCTTCACCGAACACGCCGCCGACGACGAAGCCGAATTCTTCGCCGACGCCACCGAGGCCTTCTACTGCGCCTCGCACGGCCTCCACGACGATTTCCCAAACATCTACGCCCTCTTAGCCGAATACTACAACCTCGACCCCGCCAGTTGGTTCCCCCGTTCGGAATGACGATTCTCGGTCGTAGAATCACCTGAGATGCCAACCCAACCGGAGACACGCCATGACGAGCCACGTCCGCCCGACGCCGATGACCGATCCGCTTTACGATTACTTTCTATCGGTGTCGCTGCGCGAACCCGACATGCTGCGTCGCCTACGGGAAGAGACGGCGTTGCAGTCGCACGGCGACTGGCAGACCGCACCGGAACAGGGGCCGTTGCTCGATTTGCTCGTGAAAATGTTGCCCGCCAAACGCATCCTCGAACTCGGCACCTTCACCGGGTACGGTACGCTCTGGATGGCTCTCGCCGACCCGACGACGCGGATCACCACGTGCGATGTCAGCGAAGAATCTACCGCCGTTGCGAAGCGGTATTGGGCCGAAGCGGGCGTCGAAGATCGCATCGATTTGCAGATCGGGCCAGGACTGGTGACGCTGACCAAACTGATTATGGACGGCCGCGAAAACAGCTACGACTTCGCATTCATCGACGCCGATAAAGGCTGTTACGACGGCTACTACGAAGCCTGTTTGGCACTCGTCCGCCCAGGTGGCCTGATCGCCATCGACAACACGCTATGGGATGGCAAACCCGCCGACGAGACCATCGAGGATGTCGATACCGTCGCCATCCGCAATCTGAACGCAAAGCTATTCGTCGACCCGCGAATCGACCTCTGTTTCCTGCCCTTCGCCGACGGATTCACGTTAGCCCGGAAGAAATAGCTTCGGGATCTCGGCCCCTGCCACGTAGCTGAGCTTGCACTTCGCCAACAGTTGAAATCCGAGACGGCGGCTGCGCGCCTGGGTGTGATGCAAACGAACTCGGATTGCTGAAGGGCGCGAACAAACGGCCATTGGGCAGGCGCGCCATATCGGTGGCATGAACTCGTTCGAGCAAATGCAGGCGAAGTTCAACTTCGACCGGATCAAGGCAGGGAAAACGCCCGATTCGATGGGGCCGGAAGCATGGGCTTCCGGGAAGTCAATCGGGCCGGAATACGTCGATAAACGCGAAGAAGTGCTAGGCAACAAATCGCCCGTGATGAAAGCGATTCGCAAAGACAACCCAGATGAGCATGGAGACGAGCTCGTCGGCCTAAACAACATCCGCGATCAAGTACAAAAGCAGGAAGACAAAGTCCAGGTTACGCTCCGGGTCGACAAGGACCAGTTGGCGAAGGATATGCAGGCCGCGTTCACGGACATCACCGCAGGCCCGTTCGGCGACCTGATTGTCACGAGTATGAAAAACTACGTAGAGCAGAAGCTACGAGAACTGGAAGCAAAAATCAAACTCATGCTTACGGGTTGATTATCTGTTTCGGCCGACTTTTATGGCCTCGCGCATTTCGGCCTCGACGGATTCGTTCCATTGTTTCTGTTTTTCTTTGTCAAGTTCCGCGCTCTTGTAAAGCTGGTCGATACGATCCGCATAGTTCCGGTATGACGAGGCTTTCCGAGACGTGCGTGTTCAGGTTGTCGACGACGAAAATCCATTGGCCCAAAGGATCGAGGTCCACGGTTCGCGCGATGTGTGCCACGAACTCGGGTTCGGTACGCGTGGCCTCGAGCGTGGGGGAAAGGTCTGGCCGGTGACCACATCGAGGCCGGCGGTCAGCGTGGTGGTGCCGTGCCGCGTATATTCGAATTCCTGCCTGACCACACGACCGGGTCGAGCGGGCT
>JAYVQG010000257.1:0-22331 GCA_043757025.1 Limnoglobus sp. | reverse complement strand
GCCAAGCAACGCGGCGTCGACTGGCAATTCAAACTCGCAGACGCACGCATAAAGTTAAAGCGACTTTACCCCAAAACCAAGACTTGACGACGCACTAGCAGCCCGCGAATGAGTATGGGTGCTATCGGCGCGGTGTATGCCGAAGGCGGCGGAGTGGAACTTGTAGACGAGCTTGCCAAAGGGAACGGCGTAAAGTTGCAGGCAGACCCCCAAGTGACGTGAAGTTGGGCTTTCTGTCGCATTTCCGCGAAAACGATCATCCGATTTCTGTTACATTCTCGTTCCGGAGAGAGGCCGGTTTTCGGTCCTGAAGGGACCGTTCTACCAGCCCAGGTCGGAGCACGCGAAGCGAGCGAAGGCCTGGGAAAGCAAGTGCAAACGGCTTCGGTCCTGAAGGGACCGTTCGGAGCGATCCAGTCTGAACCGTCCTTTCAGGACGGAGGCTTTTCTGGGTCTATTACCCAGGCCTGCGCTCGCTCCGACCTGGGCTTTAGGAACGGACCTTTCAGGCCCGAACTTTGTGACTACTCTACTTTTTCCTTGTCGTCGAACTTCAAGTTTTCGTTCTCGACCTTGAACTCGGACTTCAACAACGTGACGGATTGTTCGCGGGCTTTGCGGAGCGTTTCGCCTTGAAGGCTCTGATTGACTGCGCCGCTGAGTGGGCCGAAGTTGCTGCCGTAGATCTCGGAGTAGAAGCCGCCGGTGGCGCGTTCGTCGCGGTTGAGTAGCACGGCCACGTAGTAGTTGTCCTTCGGGTTGTCGGTCATGACGAGCGTCGTGCCGAGGGGTTTGTCTTTCGTCGTGAGCAGGTCGGTCGTCATCGCTTGCGTGGGGTATTCGACTTCCTTGCGGGGCGACAACACGAACTGCTGGACGCCGCCGCCCATCGCGTTCAAGCGGCTAATTTTCGAGCTGATGTACGCGACGTCTTCGACGAAGAAATATTGGGCGCGGGCGAGGCTCTCGGGCGTCTTGAAATTCTCCGTTACGAACGTCGTTTGCACATCGCGTGTGACGCGGTCGACGGCCCCTTGTTGGCCCATCGCCTTCTCGGCGACGAGCTTTTCGTCGAGCTTCTTACGCAGGTCATCGGCACCCGCCTTCGCCAAGTCGCGGGCCTTGAGGTGTCGCCACACCGCTTCGACTTTCGCACGGATCGGGGCCAGTTCGCGGGGTTCCTTCGATTCGATATCTTCGGTTCGCCAAACGAGGTACGACGGTTCGCCGTCTTTCAAGCTAAAGAAGTCCATGCCGCGGCCCTGTTCGGGGAACGGCTTCGGGTTAAAGAATGTCAGCGGCAGTCCGGCACGTCGTGCGCCGCTCGGGTCGGCTTCAAAGAAGAAACTCGGCCCGAACTTCATCGGCATCGTGCTCGGATCGCGCCCGCGTTCGAGCTTCACCGCGAGTGGTGCTAAGCCTTCGTCTTTGTCGATGGCGAACATGTCGCGGAACTCTTTCGATGCCCCAGACTTGATGCCCCGCGTCGTCAGGAACTTGTCCAAATACGTGCGAGCTTCGGATTTTTCTTTGTCCTTCTTCGCACCGAGTCGGCCGAGTTCGATTTGGAACTTGCTCACGTCTTCTTCGGCCTTGTTTCGCGTCAGTGCGGCTTGCACTTCGACTTTGAGTTGGTTGCGGACGACGGCCAACGGCAGTGCGTCGGGCATGCGTGCCCCGGCGACGATCGTCGTGGCGAGGATCGAATTCCCCCCAACGGTCGGCGACGCGAACAGCGACGCGAACACGCGGGCGCGTTCTTGGCGGTCGGCGGCGGCGACTTGTTCTTCAAAAATCAGCGGCATCGTGAACGGCCCGCTGCGGGTGAGAATGCTACCGGCGGCAGCGGCGGCAGCAGCGACGAGGTTCGCCGGGCGCAGCACCGAGACATCGGCGGCGGCCGGTTTGCCGAACGAGCTAGGGAACCAGTTGTTGTCCGTCGAGACGACCGACGCGGTTTTGAACTTGGTATACGCGGCTTGCAGCGAAGGATCGGCGGCGGTGGCAACGACGGCGGTGGCGATCGGGCCTTCGAGGCCGCCCATGCCGATCGGGTACAACCGGAAGCCGATCTCGGATAGTTTCAGCGTCTCTTCGCCCATCGTTTTGTAAAACGGCTCGTCGCCGTTCACTTCGAGCCAGCCGAGTTTCAGCTTGCGGGGTTCTTTCAAACCGGGCGTTTCGCGCGACGGGTTCGGCTCGTCTTTGCGATACTTGTCGAACAGCACTTGCAGTTCGGATTCGGTCGGCGCGCCCGGCACTTTGTCCAGGTAGTTCGCGGTCGGGACGGTCATCACGGCGAACAAGCCGGAGTCGCACTTTTCGCGGTAGTGTTGATACGCTTCGTACGGCGTGGCGAACTCTTGGACGGCGGGCGAACCGGACTTGCCGATAACTGGCCCGATGACGACGGTCATCGCGGTTCGCACGCGGAATTCATCGGCGAGTGCGGACATCAAACTTTCGCGGCTGAAGCCGCTGCGGTTCGATTGGAAGCCCTTTTCGATCTCGACGACGTCGGCGTTCTTCAGGCGGCCGGAGAACTCTTTTTGCAGCAATTCCGGCACTTCACCGGGAGCAATCGCGATGCCGAGTTTGTCGGCTTTCCGCAACCAGAGTTCAAACTCCATCCGTTCGCTGTTCGTTTTCGTGTTCGGCAAATTCGAGAAGTAACCGTAACTGCCCATCGTGGCCGCGCTGCTATCGAGTTCCATCAGCGACAGCGCCGATTGGGCGAGCGTTTTGTCTTCGTTGCCTGCGGTGCTCCCGTCGCTCAGGAGTTTGCCGAACGCGGCACGCAAGTCGCCGATCGTCCGCTGCTGGAACTGCGTCAACATGTTCCGGTCGATGTTCGGGTTGTTCTGGATCAGTTGCAGAATCTGCGGGTCGATGTACGCGGTTTGTCGCGTGCTCAAGAGTTGCTGGAACGATTCCTTGGAGGCGACACCCGTGCGTGCGATTCCCTCCTTGATCGAGTCCGCGAGATTGTTGGTGGCGGCCCCGTTCGCTTGTTGCATAAATTGATTGGCCATTGCCCGCCCGTCGTCGTGGCGATACAAATCGGAGTCCATGAACTTCCGACCGTCGATGGTGGCGACAACAGCCTTCCCGGTGCTTTGCTGACTTTTGAGCCATTGGGGCAACCAGTGAAATAAATCTCCCTGTCCGACTTGGAAGACGAACATCACCATAATGAACGCAGTCAGCACGGCGAAGAACGATTTTTGGTTGCGTCGGAAGAAATCGAACGGATTATAAGCCATTGTCCAGCCTCGAGTTGCGTCGGGGTCGCCGGTATTCGGCGGGGTCGTATGTCTTGACGGGGTTCGTAAGCATGTAATAAGTGTGAGGTCTGTTCCGCCCTCACCGCAGCACTCCGATTGTATGACTTTCGCGGGTCGCAACAACCGCAACAGGGAGTTTCTAACGGTGCCTACCCCACGCAAGAAGCCGACCACCGATGCCGACGCATCGGTTCCGAAGAAGGCTCCAGCGAAGCCCCGCAAGGCCGCTGCGAAGAAGCCGACGACCAAATCTGCGTCGTCCGAAACCGGCGTCGAACCGGCGGCGGCACGCCGCAAACGGGCACCCGCCCCGACCGGCGGCGGCACCGATCCCGGCCCCGCGACGGGCCGCAAATTCGACCTCGTCATCGTCGAATCCCCCGCCAAAGGGAAGACGATCAACAAGTACCTCGGCAGTAGCTACAAGGTGCTCGCCAGTTACGGACACGTCCGCGACCTCGCCACCAATAAGAAGGGCATCACCGGCGAAGAGATCGCCGGCATCCGCATCGACGACAAATGGAAACTGCGCTACGTCGTCGATGCGGGCAGCAAGAACAAAAAAAACCGCAAAGGCCGACGCACCCAGCGCGACATCCTCGACGAACTCCAGGCCGCCGCGTCGAAGGCCAACCGCGTTCTCCTTGCCAGTGACCCCGACCGCGAAGGCGAGTCGATCGCGTGGCACATCGCCGACGAACTCAAGCTCAATCCGGCGACGACGTTCCGCATTCGCTTCAACGAAATTACGAAGACCGCCATCCAACACGCGCTGACGCAGATCGAACAGATCGACATGGACCGCGTTCGGGCGCAAGAAGCGCGCCGGGCGATGGACCGCGTCGTCGGGTTCCCGCTGTCGAATCTGCTTTCGGACAAGGTCACGCACGGCCTCAGCGCCGGTCGCGTGCAGTCGGTCGCCGTCAAAGTGATCGTCGATCGCGAGGCGGAAATTGCGGCGTTCCGCACCGAAGAATACTGGAACATCACCGCGCTGCTCGCGCCGCAAAACAGCGGCATCAAATGGAAGGCCGACCCGCTCAAGAGCAAGATTCTCGCGAAGAAAAAGGGCGAGAAAACCGAAGCCGAAATCGTCAAAAAACCGGCACCTGGCGCGGCGGCCGAAGCCGAAGGCGACGTCGAACCCGACGAAGCCGACGTGGCGACGCCCGGCGATGACGTACCGGTGACAGCCGCCCCCGCAAAGATGGGTCTGCCGAACCCGCCCGATGGTTCGTTCCTGTCCGAACTGGCAAAGTGGAACGGCAAAGATCCCGTCGTGACGACCGAGGCCGAAGCCGATGCGATTGCGAACGCGCTGAAGGGCGTGCCGTACATCATTTCCAAGATCGAACAGAAGGACCAAACGCAACGTCCGCGGCCGCCGTTCACCACGAGCACGCTGCAACAAGATGCGAACATCCGCCTGCGATTCACGACGAAACGCACGATGGATGCCGCCCAACGGCTGTACGAAGGCGTGGCACTCACCGGCGAAGGCCAAGTCGCGCTGATTACCTACATGCGTACCGATAGCACGCGGGTTTCTGCGGAAGCCCTGACCGCCGTACGTAGCCACATTCAAGCGGCTTACGGCGATAGGTACTTGCCCGCCAAGCCGAACTTTTACTCGTCGGGCAAGAGCGCGCAGGAAGCCCACGAAGCGGTTCGACCGACCGATTCGACGATGACGCCCCAACGGGCGCAAGCGCTCGGGTTGTTCGGCGATCAACTGCGGTTGTACACGCTGATTTACAACCGGTTCGTGGCGAGCCAGATGACGAACGCGCTGTTCGCCGTCACCCGCGTGGAGATTACGGCGGGGCCGGGGTTGTTCCGCGCCACGGGGCGGATTCTGAAGTTCGACGGTTACCGCAAAGTGCTGCCACCGGGCAAGCAAGAAGACACCGAACTGCCCAACCTCGCCGAAAAGCAAACGCTCGATGCGCTCGATCTGTTCGAGACGCAGCACTTCACGCAGCCACCGCCGCGGTTCAACGAAGCGTCGCTGGTGAAGAAGCTCGAAGAAGAAGGCATCGGCCGTCCGAGTACCTATTCGAGCATCATCCAGACGATTCAAGACCGCGGCTACGTGGAACAGAAAGAACGCCGGTTCTATGCCACGGGCATCGGCATCGTCGTCACGAAGTTGCTCGTCGAGCACTTCCCCACCGTCATGGATTTGAAGTTCACGAGCCACTTCGAGGAAGAACTCGACGAGATCGAAACGGGCAAGTGCAAGTACGAAGACGTCCTCACCGAATTCTGGGGGCCGTTCTCGAAGAGCCTGGCACTCGCCAAGGAGAAGATGCCGGTTCAGAAGGCCGTCGAAACGGGCGAGAAGTGCCCCGATTGCGGCAAGCCACTCATCACGCTCATCAGCCGCAAGACGAAACGGCCATTCACGGGGTGTAGCGGGTACCGCGACGAATCGGCGTGCCGTTACATCAAGCCGGGCGAAGGCGAAGAAGCGCGACCGAAGCCCGAACTGACCGACATCGCCTGCCCGAAATGCAGCAAGTTCATGTTCAAGCGCGTCGGCAAGACCGGGCCGTTCCTCGGCTGTAGCGGTTACCCCGAGTGCAAGACGACGATGAACTTCGACGCACAAGGTAAGCCCGTGTTGTCGTCGGTCGAGACCGATTACAAGTGCGAGAAGTGCGGCAAACCGATGGCGAAGAAGGAAGGCAGCCGCGGACCGTTCCTCGGCTGCACCGGTTACCCGAAGTGCAAAAACATCGTCGACATCGACGCGAGCGGCAACCCCGTCAAACCGGTCGACATCGGCATCAAGTGCGAGAAGTGCCAAAGCCCGATGACGATCAAGAAGGGACCGCGCGGGCCGTTCCTCGCCTGTAGCGCCTACCCGAAGTGCCGCAACTCCAAAAACCTCACCGACGAGATGAAGGAGCAGTTCAAGGATCTCATCCCGAAACCGGCACCGAAGAAGGAGATGCCCAACGTCGAGATCCCCGACCTGTGCGGCGAGTGCGGTGGCCCGATGCGATTGCAAAAATCCCGCTTCGGCGGACGCTACTTCCTCGGCTGCTTGAACTACCCGAAGTGCAAAGGCACCGGCAAAGTCTCGCCCGCACTCGACGAAAAGATCAAACTCGTGGAAGCCGCCGCAATGGCCACGCCAGTCGAGGCGTAGAATTCGCCGCGACGTATAAATTAGCCGCGACGCGGAGTCTTCGTAGCGGAGCGCATGCGCGTCACCCATTCGCAACGTCGCCACACGTTCACTCGCTAATTATGGCGCGTGTGTCACCCATTCGCAACGTCCACGCGCTCCGCTACGCAAAGCCTGCGCGTCGCGGCTAATTCCGAAGCGCGTCGCGGCTAATTCCGGAAACCGTTGGTGAGTTCGCGGAACTGGTTTCGTTCCTCATCTCGCTTCTCGCTGTTCCGCTCGAATTGTTTCGCGTGGGCTTTCATGAGGTCCGCAATCTCTTTCGGCACGCCGGACTCGTTTTCCAGCGCGGCGGGACAGACCTCGTAGAGGACGCTCCACTGGACGAGGTCGGCTTCTTTGAAGTCCGTCGATGGCGTTGTAGACGGGCGATGCCATAATCCCGTCGACCAGAGTAGGCGATCCCAATAGGTGGGTTCCGGTTCCTCGGTCCGCATCCGCATGGCGAAGTAACGCAGCCGGTTGATGAACTGCTTGAGCGACCGAGCCGTCTCGCGCTTGGCCGTGATTTGACCGATCCAGATGCGAAGAGCTTGCGTGAACTGGCTAGAATCGCGAACGACCACGTCCGGTTGACGGAGTAGCCCGACAACGCCCACCACGGCCATTCCCGCGATTCCCAGGACCGCCACCCAGAAGAACAGCGTACTGTCCGAAAGTGGCGCAGGTGCGAACGCCGTGACCGGGTTGGCCGGTAACGCAGGCATGTCGCCCATCGGCTCCGACTGCGGTTTTCCAACTCCACGTGCGTTGTCTTTCGTTGCCGCGGAACCCGTAATCGTTTGTCGAGCGGGTTTTATCGCGTTGTAAACCCAGAGCGGCAAAACGATCAGGCTGGCGATCAGCGCGAATGTCGTCAGTCGGTTCTTCCAGGCGGCGAGTGGAAATTGCCACTTCGGTCGCGTCGGCTCGCCTTTCACCGGATCGGTTTTCGGGAGCAAGAATTCTTGCCGCTTTAGCGCATCGGTGGTCGGAATCGGCACCTCGAAGTTGATCAGTTTTTCGAGGTACGAGGCAGCGAATCGCAGTCGGTTTTCGCGGGCATCGACACTTCCGACCGGCGCATCGCTCATGGCGTCCGCGACTTTCTCGAACCCCAACGCGACGCTTTTGAGGACGTAGTCGCGGTCCATGCCGAGAAAGATGAAGCAGTCGCCGGAACTCGAAAGGAAGTTGATCGACTCCATGATTTCCAAGACGTTTTCGGGGCGACACCGATCGAGGTCGTCGATGAAGATGACGAGCGTTCGCGGGTTCAGTGCCGTAGTGACCTCGCGGAACTGATTGGCGAACGTGAGGCGAAAGCTCGCCTTGGCGTCGAGGGTCGATAAGTTCGAGCGCGACGCCACGGTCGTCAACAGGGCGCTGGTATCCACGCCGAAGGATTGTAAACCCTGCCGAGCCGATCGAAGGAACAGGACCACACCAATCAGTCCACTCACCCCGAATACCACGGAATTGCCAGTTCCCTGACCGGATAAAGCTGTCAGCAATTTGTCGATCGAGTTCGACTCGAGGGCGTTGGTATTCCCAAAGTTGGCCAGGGCGGCGGCTGTCAGTGCGGCACCGATCAGCAGTTGAAACCAAAGCCGTTGGAACCGCGTGTAGAGGAGCTTGAAATAGAACAGAAGCCCGGCCGCGCTGAACCACGACGGCGTTCCTTGGCGGATGACGTTGGCCAACAGGCCGGCGAGGAGTTGGTCTTCGTTCTTCGTGGAATGATGCCAAGCGTTGAACCAGACGGGACAGAAGCCGATGGCTTCGAGGTCTTTTTTCAGCAGGTTCATCAGCGAGCTTTTGCCGGTGCCCCACTTCCCGGTTACGGCGGCGGTCAGCGGTGGAAGTGTGTTCTCGTTGCGGAGAAAGCGGGACAGCGCGGCAGCGATGTCGCCCAACTTCATCACGTCCGCTTGCCCCGGTTCCAGCGGCCGGTCGGGAGTCAGCGAATCGTCGATGGCTTCGCGTTCGTACTCGACCGCTTTCGTCGATTTCCAGAAGCCGACCAGCGCGACCGTCAGTGCCAAAAACAGCCACGGTGCGGGAACGAAAATACGGTACCCACCCGACGACTGCGGACGGGTAAACCGATGCCAGGACTGCCCCGCGTCCGCCGTGCGAAGCAACAGCCCTTGCGTGCCAACGGCCCAACCATCCGTACCCGTCAGCGCGACGGCGAGGACCGATGGCGTCTTGGAATCGGTGCCATTCAAAATGGGCATATTCACGGTTGCCGCGGACCACTTTGCCCCGGCATCGGTCGTGTATCTCAGCACGTTGTCGTCGCCACCGACGATTCCGCGTTTCTCGTCGGCGAATGCCACGCACTGGAGCGTTGTCGCGACCTCACTCGTTCGAGGCACTTTCTCGGCGGGAGGTTGGATCTCGACGATTTTCCCGTTCTCGCCAACGACCCAGATCGTTCCCGCGTTCGTGCCCGTGATACCTCGAAGTTTCCCACCAGCCTCAGCGACGATACTGCGTTTCCGATCCTCACCCTCGTACTTGTGAATCTTTCCAGCATCGGTCCATCCCGCCAACCACGGGAAACCGTTCGGATCGATCCAGGCACCCGCAGACGGGGCATTGCCTCGATTGGTCCAAACCCATTGGTTATTCTGCGAACACTCGAACAAGCACCCCCTGTTGTCTGCCATGACGCCCCTGTCCGGCATCGCTCGCACCGCAATGAGGTTGTAATTATTGGGATCGCGTGGCGCGGTGTCGGTAGCGCCTTTGGCGACTAACCGAATCGGCGTCCAGCTTTCACCGCGATCGATACTGTGGAACGACACGCCATGCGTGCCGACGATCCAACCCTCGCGACCATCCGGCGTGAAAGTAACGGCGGTCAGCGCCGAGCCGACAGGAGGTGCGGAGCTGACCGTTTTCGGCGACGAGTCGGGCTTTTCGTACTTAGGCTTCGCGGGTGGCGATTGCATGAAGACATGCGGGCTAAATGGGGCCATTGCTTTCTTCTGCGGCGACTCTTTTTTATCCAGTTCTTTCGGTGGCTCCGGTTCCGGCGTTCCTTCTCCATCGAACACCGGCAACTTGACTTGCACCCAACTTCGTCCGGAGTCGCGGCTGTAACAGACGGTACGATGTGCCCCGACCAACCAGATCGTTTGTCCGTCCGGGCTGACCGATAGGCCGTGTAGGTCGCCGCTGAGTTCGGGTAGCCGGGCTTCGGCATTCACCTCCGAAGGTTGGGCGAACCAACTCCACCCACTACGCGATGCAAACGGATTGGCCCGCACCTCTTGAACGCGGAATGCGAGATAAAGTGAAACGACCGAGACGACCAACCCCATCAAGAACCAGATCGCCCGACGGTCGGCAGTCGTTTTTTCAGACATGAGTTGCAAGCCTCACAGCACGAGCGTTTTTGAGTGGGTCACGTCTTTAACGGTTTTGTTAACCCGACGCGCAAGCGCGCAAGCGAGGGGAACCCAGAAGCGGGGTGCGGGTATGCACCGCTCGTTCTCTATCCGCGATTTCCGTTTATTCCGTGGTTCTCCTAAATCTTGCCGTTTACGGTTCCCCTGCGCTCACCTTGGCGTCGAGCACTTTGGCGATCTGCTCTTTGACTTCTTCCATATAGGCGCGGGCCGCGTCGTCCATTGGCTTGCCGTCGACTTTGCGGGCGGCCACATCGTCGGTTTTTAGCAACTCGTCGATCCGCTTGCCGATCTCGCGGAGGTGCTTGCGGGCCAGGCTCTTCGCGTCGGGCGGCGCGCTACTGCCACTACCTAAACCGAGCAATGCCGCCAGCGGGTTCGCCGGTCCGCGACTGCCGACGACCATCGTCGAGAGCCGCGTCAGATACGCCCGTTGCAAGTTGCGGCGAATGATGCTCGATTTCACCGTCGACGCTTTTTCGCCGAGCGGCAAGTCGGCGAACACGCTATCCGTCGTGGCGCGGAAAATGTCGGCGATGGTCAGCGGCTGTTCGTCCTTCGCGGCCTTGCGAGCGAGGTCTTGCACGCGGCGCAATGTGGCGGGGTCGAACAGTTCGGACAGCGCCACTTGTTGAATGCCGAGGATACGATCGTTCAGCGGGAAATCGACTCGGCCCATCGACGCATCGTTCCCCCAATGCGACCAACGGTCGGCGGCCAGTTTCCGAAGCAGTTCTGGCGGGAAGTCGAACGGCTTATCGGTCAGCACGTTCTCTTGTAGGAACTTCAGTGCTTCCTTCTGCTTGGCCGCCGAAACGGGCACGAACGGGTCGCGAGCGTTCGGGTCGCCCTTGTGGTCGCGGTACATCGCTTCGCCGCCGACGAAGCTCGATGCGAGCGCCGAGGCATTGCCGTACTGCCGCAGCAACCGCGAGAACGCCACCCGCACTTTCTGATAGCCTTCGCCGTTCTCGACGATTTTGTCCGCGAGTTTCGGCATCAGTTCTTGCACCACTTTCACACGGTCCTGCGCGTACTTCAACGGATCGCTGCCCAAGTCCCATTGATTGATGAGCGGGTCGGCGGAGGCATAGAGGTCTTCATCGGTGCCGTAGATCAAGTTCGGGTCGGCGGCCCGCGACGCGATCTTCAACAGCTCCGGCAGTTCGCCTTCGGTGCTGCCACCCAACGGGCGGTACGCATACTCGACCGCCCAGTAGTCGTACGGCCCGATCGTCGTGGTGAAGTAATCGCCCTGCTTCACGCCCTTCGGCGCGATGTTCGCGGGGTTGTAGTCCATCACCGAGCCGACCAAGCCTTGTTTGCGCGTGATCGTCGTATCGTGGAGTTTGTCGTTGGGCAGCATCGTACTGGCCTTGAAGTTGTGCCGGAAGCCGAGCGTGTGCCCGACCTCGTGCATTACCGTTTCCTTGATCGCTTGCTGGAGCAGTTCGTCGGGCACCTTATCGCCGTCTTTGGAGTCCAACATCGAGTGCAGTGCCGCGAGACCGAGTTCGCCCGATTTGTGCGTCGAACACTGGCAGTAACCGTGCCGCAGCGCGTGCAGTTTCTGGCGCAGTTCGACTTCCGGCATCAGTTCGTTCGAGCGTTCGTTCCACGCTTCGCCCTTCGGCAGTTCCTTGAATCGCGCGAATGGGTCGGTCGGAATCATCCACCCGCGGCGACCCGCCTGGATGTCGCTCGCCGGTTCCATCGCTTCGCCGCGCTCGTTCCGCATCGTGCGATATTCGGCCTTGTTGAACCGAACCATGCTCGCATCGAACAGGATGTCCGCATCGATGATCTCGCCCGTAATCGGGTTCACGCGAGATGGCCCGATGGCGAAGCTTTGCTCGTTCGTCACCCAGCGGAACGTGGCATACGTGATGTCTTCGGGGTCGAAGTCTTCGCCCTCTTGTTGGCGCACTTCGATCGCATCGCGGAAGCCGATCTTCTCGAACGCTTTGTTCCATTCGAGGATGCCTTCGCGCACCGCCGCACGGTACTCGTCGGGAACGCTGTTCTCGATCCAGTAAACGATCTTCTTCTTCGGTGCCGCGAGTTTGCCGCCCTCTTTCCACTGCGAATTGTCGGCGCGATCCAGCCGCCAACGGTTGACGTACCGCACGAACGGCGTGTCCTTCGTCTCGGCGGCGTTGAAATCCTTGACGACGCTGATGAAGTGCCCGACGCGGTCGTCGGCATGACGCGCGGTGTAGCCGGGATCGGGCAGTTCGATCAGCGAGTAATGCAGCACGACCGACAGCCCGCGATTGTCGATGACATCGTCGCGTCCGGGGCCGTCGCCGAAGTGCCCCTGTCGGCGGTTGCCCGTGAACGTCGCCGCCACTTGCAATTCGATGTTCTTCTTGAAGCCCTTCACTTTGCCCCACGTCGTCCGCGACGAATCGAGCGAGCCGAGGTTCGTTTCGGCAAAGTCGGTGAAGAAGACTTGATTGAAATCGACGACTACGCTGCCCTTGAACGGGTTCATCGCGCGGATCGGCAGCGCCATCAGCACCGAATCCGAGTACGTCGTTTCGGTCGCCTTCGCGGCCGGCGTACCCGGCGTCGCGCGGAACCGCGTGTTCTTCCGCATCAGGAAGACTTTCTCGCCGGCTTTCTTGAAGTACAACACCCAGGCTTCGTCGCCGATGAGCGTGGTGCCGCCCATGCCCGCACCCTTCGCCACCGCCGCCGCAAACATATACGGGCGATCGAACTGGAACGGCTGAATTTCGGCGTAAAGGTGATCATCCTTCAGGTGCATCGTGAACGCACCGTCGATGACCTTTGCACCTTTGACGAACGTGGCAAAGTCCGGGTACTTGCTCTCCGGCACAGTGACCGGAGCAGGCGATTGACCCGTCAGCGGGCCGGTGGCAAACGCACCCAACCCGGCAAGCAGAGTGAGGGCAGCGAGGAGGCGCATCGTCATGATCGAGATGCCTTTCAATTCGGATAAAATTCGTGTGTGAATCTTCACAGTACAGCACAAGCTGGGCAAGATGCAATAAATATAGCGATAGAAGCGATGGGATTTCAACGAGCCGCAGGCCGCGCAATCGCTACGAGCCACGTGCCGGAAATTGTCTTATGTCGTCGAAGTCGTGAGACTTCGGTGGTGGCGACCTTCGCGTCAGAAGTCTCACGACTTCCGCTACGAAGACAGTCTTCGCGATGAAACTGTTGGTCGAACTGCGAGTTACAACGTAGGATTCGTGAAGTCCTGCCCACTTCGGAGACAGCGATTCGCTCATGGGGAAATGGCACGGCCTGACGCTGCGTAGCCTGCACGACGCGATTGCGCTGCTGACCATCGTCAGTCAGCTCATCGTAGCGTTTGGGCTTCCGTTGCCGTTCGTTCGCCGCACATCGGATGCCTCTGTGCCGTACCCCTGCCAGTTCCGCCCGTGCGGCTGCGCGAGTTCGGATTTGTGTTGGAAAGGCGATTGCTGTTGTTTCACGCTCGAAGAAAAGCTCGAATGGGCAGACACCAACGGCATCGAACCACCATCGCACGTTCGCCCACTCGTCGAAACTCGTAAGTCGTATCGCCCGATTGCGGCCAAAAAGAAGTCGTGCTGCCCGCTACACGAATCGAACCCCGATCCATTCATTTGGGTCGTGGGCCTCTTCGCGCAAAAGTGTCGCGGCGATAGCCCCGCCACACTGTTCGCGCTCGAAGCCGCCGTCGTGCCGACGCGGACCGCACAACCGGTCGTCGAAACCGAATCGGGTGCGTTCCTCATCGCGTACGACTGTCACACCATCGTCACCGCAACTCCCCCGCCGACACCTCCGCCACGCATCGCTTAAATCCCGTTTGTGAATCGTCGCGTACCGAACATCGCGCCATCCTCGGATGCGCCGCGTTTTCGGTTCGTCGCACATCCATTTTCCCAAGGATATTCCCGATGAAGCGTTGCGCTCTCACGATCGCCCTGTTGGCGTGCGTCGGTTGCGGATTCGCGCTCGCCCACGATACGTGGGTCCAGCCGAATACGAACCTCATTCGCACCGGCGATGCGATCCATATCGACCTCATGCTCGGCAACCACGGCAACGAACACCGCGATTTCAAACTCGCGTCGAAGTTGTCGGCCGACCAGATTCAATCGTTCGACGTCATCGCGCCCGACGGTAAGAAGTACGACCTGAAACCGGACCTGATCGACCTCGGTTACGCCCCGAAGGAAGGCTACCACACGGCGAAGTTCGTGCCTGGCATGCCCGGCATTTACATCGCCGCGCAGACGTTCGACAAAGTCGTGAACCACGGCAAACCGATCCGCGCGGTCCGCAGTGCGAAGACGCTGTTCGGAGTTAGCGATTCGCTCGACAAACTGCCGAAGGAAATGCCCGGTTTCGACAAGCGGCTCGGGCACCGGATCGAACTCGTACCGACGACGAACCCCGTGCTCAAAGCTGGCCCCGGCAAAGCGATTCGCGTGCAATTGCTGTTCGACGGCAAGCCGCTGGAAGGCGTGAAAGTGAGTTTCATTCCACGCGGTGCGACCCTGAAGGAAGGCACCGATGCCGACCACGAACGCACGACCGACAAGGACGGCAAAGCGACGTTCACGCCTAAGACGGGCACGTTCTATCTGATTGCCGCTCGCCAGACGAAAGACGAAAAGGGCGAAGGCTACGAATCGACGAACTACACCGCCACACTCACGCTGTTCATCCCCGAAAAGTGCCCCTGCTGCGCCGACTGATTTCACACAATTACTCGACACACTCGGAGATTGACTCATGAAGATGCTTCCCCGCAAAGGTTTTACGCTCATCGAACTCTTGGTGGTGATCGCGATCGTCGCCATCCTCATCGGCCTACTGTTGCCCGCCGTGCAAAAGGTGCGCGAGGCGGCGGCGCGTGCGAAATGTACGAACAATCTCAAGCAACTCGGGCTGGCGATGCACAACCACGAAGGCGCACTCGGCGCATTCCCGCAAGGGCGGAACGGCTTCCCGAAAGTCGTGTCCGCACCCGCGCGATTACTGGCGTACGTCGAGCAAGCGAACTTGCAAAGTCTCGTCGATCCGGAAGGCACGCTCGCCATCGGTGGCCAGAACGATTCCGCCGCGAAGAACCGCGTCGCGTTGCTCGCCTGCCCGAGCGATCCGCAAAGTGGCGTCGTGCCCGGCAGTGCGTATTTCGGCACCAACTACGTCGCGAATAATGGCACCGGCGCGACCTTCGATGCGTCCGGCGCGATCGTCGCGCATCGCAAAATCGCCGAGGGTAACGGCGCGTTCGCACAGGTTCCCGTTCGCATCGCGGACATCACCGATGGCACGTCGAATACCGCCGCATTCAGCGAAAGTCTCGTCGGCAACGGCGTGGCGATTTCGACACTGCCCACCGATGCCGCAACGATCAAACTGGCCGTGCTCGAAGTATCCGGTGGCACCGACCCGACCCCGGCGCTCTGCGATGCGGGTACGGGTGTGTGGAACGCACGCCGCGGCGAACAGTGGATCAACGGCCACTACGGCAACACGCTGTACAATCACTTTTACACGCCGAACCCCGTCGGCAAATGGGACTGCGGCAACGCCAGCCACAATAAGGGACTCACCGGCGCACGCAGCGCCCACACCGGCGGCGTGAACCTGCTTCTCTGCGATGGCAGCGTGCGATTCGTGCGCGACAGTATCGCCATCATCCAGTGGCGTGCCCTGTCCACCCGCGCCGATGGCGAGGTGCTCGGCGAGTTTTGATCGAAAGCGATTGGTGCGAGCGACACGACGTAAGGTACCGCTCGCTCGGTTTCATCGCATTTCCTAGGGAAAGTCGTAATCCTGCACGATACGTTTCTGACTATCTGCCGAGGTTTCGATGCTTCACCCTGCCATGACGCCGCCGCTACTGACACCCGACTGTCCGGGGGTCGGCGGGCGAATGAAAGTGCAACCCGACGATTTTATCGTCGAGGAAATCCCTGCGTACGAAGCCTGCGGCGAAGGTGACTTCCTCTATTTATGGATCGAGAAGCGCGGCATCGGGGCCGAGTTTATGTTGCGGCATATCGCCCGCTGCCTCGGGTTGGGCTTCGATGCCGTCGGCACGGCGGGGCTGAAGGATCGCCATGCCGTCACGCGGCAATGGGTATCGTTACCCGCCGAGATCGAAGCGAAGATTGGCCGCATCGACACCGATGGCATTCGCGTACTAAACGTCACGCGGCACACGAACAAACTCAAGCCCGGCCACTTGCGCGGCAACCGCTTCACGATCCGGATCCGCGAGGCCGACCGCACCCACGCCGACGCGGTACCGACGATCGTGGCACGCATCCGCGAGAAGGGTTTGCCAAATTTCTACGGTCCGCAGCGGTTCGGCCACGACGGCGAAACCGCCGAGCGCGGCTTCGCCATGCTCAACGGCGAACGGGTGAACGCGGGGCCGTTCCAACGGAAACTGTTTCTGTCGGCGGCCCAGTCGTTGCTGTTCAACGAGTGCCTTTCGCGTCGCCTCACCGATGGGCTTTTGCACACGGTGCTACAAGGCGATGTGATGATGAAGTGGCCGTTCGGCGGGATGTTCAACGCCGAGGACGTGCCGACGGAACAGGCGCGATTCGACAAACGCGAGATCGTGACGGGCGGGCCGATGTTCGGGAAAAAGACATTCGCAGCGAAAGATGTCGTCGCCGAGCGCGAGGCGAAAGTGCTGACTGACAACGGGCTGACACCCGAACACTTCGACCGCCCCGGCAAGCTGCTTTTGGGCACGCGCCGCCACAATCTGATCTACCTCGACGAACTCTCGGCCACCTGGGACGACGACGGCTTAAACTTAGACTTCACGTTACCATCGGGCAGTTACGCCACGATTCTATTACGCGAAATCATGAAGACCGACGTCGCGATTTCCGATGAAGCCGCCGAGACGGAGTGAAGCCAATCACCCCGGCGGCCACGCGAAGTTTCGCCCGCCGAGTAGGTGCATGTGCAAGTGCGGCACCGTCTGCCCGGCGCGTTCTTCGCAGTTGATTACCAAGCGATACCCGTCGGACAGCCCGAGTTGTTGCGCCAACATCGCGGCCACAATGTGCATATGCCCGAGCAACGCCGCATCCTCGGGGCCGATGTCCGCATGCGTGCGGATCACCTTTCTCGGGATGATGATGATGTGTACCGGCGCTTGTGGATTCACATCGTGAAATGCCATACAGAGGTCGTCGTCGTGTGCGATCTTCGCGGGAATCTCCTCGTTAATGATCTTCAAGAATAGATTGTTTATCATCATGGCCATGTTATCATCTTTCCGAATAGTATATTCGAGGTGCGGTTCAACGCGCCTCGAACTGATCCGCCAACAGCTTTGCGGCGGTGGCGGTGCGGCTGAGCAAATCGGGCGGAATGCGGTCGCGTTCGATGCTCGTGAGTTTTGCGAGCGCTTCGAGCGTATGCACTGCGGCCTTCACGAGTGACAGTTCGCTGTCACTCCAAGTTGGCGGTGCGACACTTTCCACGGTGCGTAGCACTTCCGCGTGACCATCGCCGACCACTTCGCGGACGACATCGAGAAACTTCGTTTGATTCACGCCGACGAACGAAATCTCGTCTTCGTCGCCCTCGAACAACCCGTTGAACAAGCCTGCTTTTTGCTGGATCGTTCGCAACACGCGCTCTTCGATGGTGCCGCGCGTGACGAGGTTAATTACGCGCACGGGGCGGCTCTGGCCCATGCGGTGGACGCGCGCGATTCGCTGTTCGAGCACCGCCGGATTCCACGGCAGTTCGAGGTTCACCACGGTGTCCGCGATCTGCAAGTTCAACCCCGTGCCGCCCGCGTCGGTACTCAGGAACACGCGGCACAGTGGGTCGGTTTGAAACTCCTCGAGCACCGCCTTCCGCTCCTTGCCGGGCAGCCCACCGTGCAACATCACGTAGCGCACTTTTAGCCGGTCGAGCACCGTTGCGGTCTCGTGCAACATCGTTTCCCACTGGCTGAACACCACGACTTTATGGTGCTCTTCCTCTAACAGTTCCGGCAGGAATTCGGCGAACTCATCGAGCTTCGGCGAGACGTGCGTTTGCCGGTCGAATAGGAACGTGCTATCGCAGATCGTCCGCAAATTGACGAGGCACGCGAGGATGCGCTTGCGGTCGAGATCGGTCAAATATCCCTTTTGGAGAAGGCGTGCGAGCGTCGTTTTCTGGTCGTCGTACGGCGGGCGCTGTTCGTCCGAAAGTTCGACGAACACGGTGTTATCGGTGCGTGCGGGTAGCTGCGTCAGGACTTCGCTACGGGTGCGACGGAGGAAGATCGGCTCGAGTTTTTCGCGGATCGCATCGAGGTTGCGGTAGCCTTTCAGGTTGCCATTTTCATCGAGAACGCGGTGATCGGAGAGGAACTGATACGCGGGGCCGAAGCGTCGTTCGTCGACGAACTGCACGATGCTGTAAAGCTCTTCGAGGCGGTTTTCGAGCGGCGTGCCGCTCAGTACCATCGCGTATCGGCTCTGGAGTTTCTTCACTTCTTTCGACGTTTTCGATTCCCAGTTCTTGATCCGTTGCGCCTCGTCGAGGACGACGACTTGCGGCTTCCAGGCGTTGATCGCTTCGCGATCGCGCACGACTTGTTCGTAGTTCACGAGGCGGTAGAACGTGTCTTCGGCGTACTGGTCTTTGCGGGTTTCGGGCGAGCCATCGATGACTTGCACCGCACGTTTCGTGAACTTGCGAATCTCGGTTTCCCACTGGTATTTCACCGACGACGGCGCGACGACGAGCACGCGCCCGATGCCGCGCTCGCGGGCCAAAAGCTCGACGGCAGCGAGTGTCTGGATCGTCTTGCCGAGGCCCATATCGTCGCCGAGAATGCTGCGACCGCGGCAGGCGAGGAACAGCGCGCCGCGCAGTTGATAGTCGTAAAGCGGGATCGATAGTAGCCCCAGATCGAGAGTGCCGGCGGCCAACTCCGCAAGCCACACTTGCTCTTTGCGAAGCAGTTCGGCGCGTTCGACTTCGCGTTCGATGAACTCCATCGCGTCGGACAGCACCGTGATTTCTTCGGGCACGCGCTCGATGTCGTGGATGAGATCTTCGTAGCGGCCCTTCGCGGTCCAGAGGCCTTTTTCGTCGAAGAACCGGCCGGAAAGCTGCGCGAGTTTGTCCGAATGCCGCGCCGGCAGGTGCAGGCCCAACAGCAGTTGCTCGCCGTAATGCAAGTACACTTCCGGCCGCGTCACCGTGGCTTTTTTCTTCTGCAAATGCGCGGGCAGATCGTCTTTCAGCAGTTCCAGCACCGCCTCGATATGCTTGCAGGTGCCGAGCGTGTTCGCCTTAAAATCCGGGCACGTACACGTGTTGTCGCCGGTGTCGAAGCCTTTGATCTCGACTTCGTACTTCCCGCCCGATTCCGGATTCGCAACGAAGTAATCCGAGAACACCCGCCGCTTCGTACGGTTCTCGATCACGAACCGCCCCGCCTTCGCACGCTGTTTGCGGATGTCGATCTGTTCTTCGCGGAGCATTCCGTACCCTCGTCAGTCGATCGCCAGACGGGGAAATTATACTCGCGATGCCGTTTTAATTACAATAATCTCTTAAGGCGAAACCAACGAGAGCGGAGCTCTATTGTGTTGACGCATCGCGAATTAACACCGACGCCAATCGACAAGTCCACGCAGAAAATTGAGGAGCACCTCGCATTCTTGCGTCGCATGGCTGACGAAAATGTCGTGGATCGCCGTCTCGCATACAAGGCCAGAACGGTGTGGTACGTGGCTTGGTATGAGATGGATCAAACGCTACCCGTTCCAGCGGCGTCTGCGCTTACGGGCGGGCCGATCGAGTGCCACTGGGAACGGGATACGCATCGGGCGTCCGTCGAGATTCCGCTCGATGGGCCATGTCACTGGTTCTATCACAATACGCTGACGAACGAGGTTTTCGGAGTCGACGTTCCCGTTGATAAAGGACTGCCGACACAGCTCAGGAAATATCTCGCACGCTTCGGTGCAATGTATCAAACTATTTAATGACTCTTGCTGGCAAAAGCAAAAACCGGGCCGATGATCGGCCCGGTTCGATGACTGTTTCTGCGTTCGGCGAGACTACTCGGCGGACATGTTGTCGTAGAGCTTGGCGAGGGCTTCGCTTTCGATTTGACGGACGCGCTCGCGGGTCAGGCCCAGGCACTCGCCGATTTCCTTCAGCGTCTTCGGCTCGTCGCCGTCGATGCCGAAGCGCATTTTGAGCACGCTCGCTTCGCGCTTATCCATCTTTTCCAATAGCACCATCACGTGCTTCAAGTCGTCGGATTCGACCATCTCCATGTCCGGCGTCTTGCTGTTACTATCCATGAGCATCTCGTCGATGCTCCAACCGGCGTCGCCTTGGTCGGATTGGGGAGCCGAGTTGTAGACGCGAATCGCCTTCTTGATGATGTTCAACTTTTTCTTCGGCAATTCGAGCAACTTGCCGACTTCTTCCGGCGTTGGTGGGCGGCCGAGTTCGTCGTTCAGCTTGTTGGTGGCGCGACGCCATTTCGAGAGGAGTTCGACCATGTAGGCGGGAATGCGGATCGTCTTTGCGGTGTTCACCAATGCCCGTTTGATGCTCTGTTTGATCCAGTAGCTGGCGTAGGTGCTGAACCGCGTGTTCATGTTGGGGTCGAAACCCTCGACGGCGCGAAGCAGGCCGAGGTTGCCTTCCTCGATGAGGTCGGGCAGCACGAGGCCCTTGCCGGTGTAGCCGCGGGCGATGTTGACGACGAGCCGAAGGTTCGCCCGCACCATCTGATCGCGAGCGGCATTGTCGCCCTTCTCGATCAAGCGGGCGAGCGATTTTTCTTGATCGGCGGTCAGCAGCGAGGTCTCGTTGATCTCTCGGAGGTACGTCTCCAGTGGGGACTGGACGAGTTCCGGGCGAGAGCGTTGAAGTCGCGACATTAAGGGCCATCCTGTCTACGGTTCCGAACGGGCGTCGCTTGCGGAGGGCGAATCCTACGCAGGGGCGGGAAAACCGATCGGCCGGGTGCGATGCTAGTACGATTGAGACGTACTACCACTGTGACCCGATTATCGGTATCGACTGAAAAAACAGATTCCGGCAGGTTGCGCGTTCGTTCCGCTCAGGTTGATGGGGAAACTGAGCGGCAGTGCGATTACAACGCTTACAACCGGACATCGCGGGTACCGATTATCGGTAAGGGACCGATAAACGCACTTCGCAGACGAACCGGTTCAACTGCAAATTTTCTGAAGCGGGATAAACTTGCAGTGCCGCTCATTCTATAGGTCAAGATGTTTGAAGTGCAACTGAAATTCCGCGCAGAGCGCACGGACCCGCAAAGGCGGATCAACCGGATCGCTACAGTGTCGCTGTCTTAACATCTGACGCGGTCAGTAGTTCCCGCCCCGCGCGGCCGATTTGTACGTCGTTCCAAACACCGAACAAAGATAGACAATCGGCTTGAAAAGAAATGGAATCAGCGGCATGAACGTGACGAGGAACACCATCACGAACGCCGTGCCGCACGCCACATTGAAGGTGGCCCATGGATTTTCATTCCCGCCCGCAAACAGCCACGCCCCAATCGCACCGAGGCTGCCCGTGATCCCTGCCGCAACCGCGAGCAACAGGAACGCCAAAAAGTATTGCACGTCCGAATTTTTCTTGTCGAACAAACTCGCCCCGTCGCCGCCATTCACGAACACGTTCGCTCCCATCGACCACAACATGATCGGCACCAGCGCGACCGCCACAAACCCGCCGAGAAAGCCACCAGCCCCGACGATCGTCACCATCGCCGTCTTGACGGCTTTATCCTTGAACCCCGATTCGGGGTTGCGCTCGAGTTCCTCGCGAAATCGGCGCGGGTCGACCGCGAGTTCGTAACCCGCCGGGCGATCCAGCGCCTCCGCCCACGCTGTCACGGCCCACTTCGCATCGCCCGCATCGCATTCCGATTCCTTCACGAGCTTCTGCGTCAAATAATCGAGGTGATCGTCGTAGCCGTCTTTTGCGTTGTACTGCACGATCGAAAGTGGCACGTCCTTCCGCAACGCCGTCAGCAACATCTTGCGTTCCGCATCGAACGACGACAGATATTGCGAGAGGTACATCTCGCAACTCGCAGGCATCTGCACGATCCCCGTCCCGCAATCGCGGACCATCTCGATGAACGTCTCGAACGCTTCCGGTCGCATCGCCGCACTCCCAATTCGCTGTCCGGCCAGTCATGACGCGAGAACTGTAGAATACAATTCTCAGAAGTGCATGCGTTTTGCTGAGGCCTCACTTTCTACGACTCAGGCAAAAATGCGGGCCGAAATGTTACGATCCGGAAACGAAGATGCGGATGCAGCGGAATTTGGCTGACTCGCCCCGTGTTTCGACTAGTGCGTTGTCACGGCTAAGAATTGGGGTTGGTGAGTCTTGGGAATTGCGGGGATACTTCCGACACAAGGAGGATTCCCATGAACAAGAAATACG
>JAYVQG010000256.1:0-5820 GCA_043757025.1 Limnoglobus sp. | reverse complement strand
ACACATGCGTCCCGGTCAGACACGGAATTTAACCCAACTGTCGAGAATTCCATAAACTCTTTCCAACATTGTACTTCCGGCGGATACAGTAGAACTAAGTGGCACGAGTGCCGAAGGGGAATAACGGACAAGACGCACGGAATGATCCGAACGGCGTACCGCAACGATCAGGCTGCCACCACGGTCCTATTGGCCTCCCGTTGGCTCAAGGCCCACCCGGATGATCTCGGGGTGATCCACAACTATGCCGAGTTGCTGTACAAGCTGACGAGGTACGAGGAGGCCATCCGGGTCTACCTCGATGCGATTGACCGATTTGAGGACCATCGTTGGGGGTTATATAACCAGATGGGGCATTTGAATCGCTATCGGGGAGATTACGCTTCCGCAGAACTGTGGTATCAGAAGGCGGTCGATGAAGACCCTGATAATGCAGCGAGTTACATTTTTCTTGGGGCCGTGCAGGCACGGCAAGGCAAGTTGATGCAGGCCGAGGTGACGCATCGCAGGGCCACCCAGTGCCCGGATGGGTTGGTCGACGAGGCCTACCACAACCTCGGGCTGGTACTCCGCGGTCAAGGCCGACTTGCGGAGGCGGCCGATTGCTTCCGTAAGGCAATCGAACTCTGTCCGAAGTACGCGGTTGCCATCGAGGCGTTGCAGGACATCCAAGCCGCCATGACGTTGACTGCCGCAGACGTCGGATAACGGGATCGGATTGCTTAGCCCGACTCGCCAGCGAGGGTCGCAGCCGTATCACCCACACGAATGCGAGAAGTCAAAAAATCCAACACGATGTGACGTAAGTCGACTTTTGCCTCGTGCGCAGAAGTGTCTCGAAGTGTCGTGAAAGTGTCTCCAAGTGTCGTGAGAATGTCGTGGCCGGTCGATTTTGTGTCGTGGCCGGTCGATTTACTGTCGCTATTTGCGCCGATTCTCGAATCGACTCGTTTCGACACAACCCTCGACAAGAGTTAGGTATACGGATTACGGAACAGTGAATTGCGATCGAAAAAGCGACTTTTTGGGTCGCCAAAACCGAAAAAACACCCCAAAAAACGGTTTTTGAGCCTCCGCAATTCTGACTTACGTCAATTCTGACAGAGTTATGCGAAACCGCAACGGCGATTCATATCATTTCCCAAGATACGCCCATCACTTTATGGAGAGCAGCAATGACCCCGCTTCAATCGATTGTGGCCGCCGGTACGAAACTCTGGCTCGATTCGGTCGATCCAGTCGAAATCGCAGCGAATCGCGCATTCGGTGCCACCGGCGCAACCTCGAACCCGATTATCATTTCGGAACTCCTGAAAACGGGCCGATTCGATGCCGACATCGCCGCCTTCGCCAAGCAAGGCCTCGACGACGAAGGCATCGCGTGGGCAATGACCAACCAACTGGTGATGAACGCACAAGATGTGTTCGTACCGGTCTGGAACGAAACGAAGGGCAACGATGGCTGGGTGAGCTTTGAACTCGATCCACTGCTAGAAGACGTGGCCCGCAACGTGCCCGTCGCCGAACGCACGAAAAGCTACATCGAACTCGGCAAAAAGTGGTCTGCCGGGCACTGCAACCGCATGATCAAAGTCCCTGCCACACCCGGTGGCCTCGGTTGTATCGAAGAACTCGTCGCAGCCGGTGTCGCACTGAACGTGACCTTAATTTTCAGCGAACGGCAGTACGTCGCCGCCCGCGATGCCTGCGCCCGCGGTGCCGCCCGCGCCAAAGACAAATCCGCAGTGAAGACCGTGTTCAGTATCTTCGTGAGCCGCGTCGACGTGTACACCGAAAAGGCCGTGCCCACGCTGATCCCCGAGGCACAAGGCCTCGTCGGGATCGTCAACGCGAAACGCATCTGGAAGATGAACAAGGATTATTGGGCGAACAAAGGCTATGCTCGCGATCAAGAGATGATCTTCGCCAGCACTGGCACGAAGAAGAAAACGGACGATGCGTGGAAGTACGTCGAGGCGTTCGCCGGCTCCGACATCGAAACCAACCCACCCGGCACGAACAAGGCCGTGCAAGAGAGCGGGCGAACCTTCACGTCGCACATCAACGAACTGCCACCCGCGAACGTTCTCGCCGACATCGACGCGAAAGTCGACATTACGGCACTCGAAGAGACGCTGATGTCCGAAGGTCTGGCAAAATTCGCCGACCCCCACAAGGCGCTGATTCAACTGATCGCCGATAAGCGAGCCGCGTTAACAAAGTAAAGATAACGCAACGACAGATTTGACAGTCTCAGGGGCCGAACTAGGTTACGTTCGGCCCTCGTTCGTTTTGCGACTTGTGTGCTGTCGAAGCGTTTTCGACGGTGGGGCCACGATTTGCACCTGGGGTTCCCTGTCATGGTCCCTTTTCGCGCCCTGTCGAGTTCCGTTTTCGCGATCGGGATCGTTCTCGTCGCATGTTCGCAAGCCTACTGCGGAGACATCGACGAAACCACTGTGCGGCGTCTTTCGCGTCAAGGGGCCTTCAGTGCCGACCTGCGCGGGATCGCGGCATTTCGAGTGCCCGACAAGTTCCGAATGGTCACCGAAGATAAACTCGTTGAGTTTGCGGAAATCCTCAATGTTGCACTTGTCGGCGACGAACTCGGCGTCGTTCTGCCGAACGACAAAAACGGCTGGATTTGTTTCGTGCTCATGTCAAAAGAAGACCCGCTGAAAGGGATCGACAAGAAGAACCTTGCGGAACCGTCCATTCGCGATGGTCTGATGCAGTGGCAGCGCGACTTCGCCGAAGCGCGACGCAACAGAGTGGGTAAGGGCACGCAATCGGCAAAAGTCGTCGGTTGGACGCACCCACCGGCATACGACGCCGAAAAGAAACGGTTAATTATGGGCGTGCGGATGGAACCCGAGAATGGCAATAATCGCTCGGCCGTCGTCAGCTATCAGATTTACCAGTACGGTAACGACGATGAATTCGTCTGCTTAAACACGATGACGACGAGCGATAGTTGGGACAAAGCCGTGCCAGAAGTGCAAAAACTTGCGGGCGAAATCACCTTCTTGAATCGCCCATCCATCGAAGCCACCGAATCTGCGAACTTGAAATACTACGGCCAGATAGCGGCTGGCGGCATCGTGGGTGCGATCATCGTGATGTTCTTATTCCGCAAAATGTCGGGATCGAAATCGTCGTCGCCTCGCCCACAGCGTCGGACGCCTTCGATGCGATCTGGGAATTAACACGCAAGACGCGGGTGGGAGTCGAACCCACTTCTATCGGGTTGCAGCCGATTGCCCGACCGTCTGGCTCCCGCGTCGTTAGGGTGGGGGCCGGGGATGTCCCTTTCGGTAACATCCCCGTTGCCCGTCCCAGCGGTTCACGTCTTCGCTGAATATCCTCGCCAGGAATCGAACCTAGCCTGCAACTATCGTAGAGTTGCGTGCAACCAACACACCCCGAGGATGTCGCTTCACGCAGCTATGGACATCCTGGCATGGGCAAGGTTCGCGTCTATTTCGCTTCGTGGTACATCGCGAAGCCGATCATCATCTCGTTCCACGTTTGCGTGCCCCAACGCACTTTCGACGCCGGATCGGGGTTGAACGGGTTGCTCTTCGAGTTGTCGTAGATGGCGGTGCATTCGATCCGCGACTTCGCGGGGATCGTGCGGGCTTCGCGGAATTCGTAGCTCGCCTGCCAGTTGAAATCGTACTTCGGCACGTTCAACAACACTTCGCGTTTGCCATCGGGTGTAATCAGATCGTAGCGGAACGACTTGCCGCGCAGGTGCATGTGCGGCGTCAGCGAAAGCAGCGTGACGGACTTGTCGAAGGTTTGCTCCGAAAGCACTTCGTGCTTTTCGACGCCAGCGGGGATCACGAACTTCGGGTTGAAGATGGCAGTGCTGTAAAGCTCGTGTATCGGCGGTTTCTTCGCGTAGATGATGCCGATCATCGATTGATCGACACCCGCGCGGCCGTTCGGCGTGTAATGCACTTCAAACACCAAGCGGCTCCCCTTCGCGATTCGGCGTGCGTAACCTTCGGGGTTGAGTATCGGCTGATCGCCGGGGACGAATGCCCCGAGCAAGTGCGTGCCAAACTGACCGCCGGCAACGTCGAAAATCGTTCCTCCCGGCGGGATGATGAAGCAGAGAATGTGGTGGACGACCGCACGGTAACTCGGCCGCACTTCGATCGCTTGCACCCATTTTTCTTCCTCGAAGACATCGCCCACCATCACGTATTGGTACGGGAAGCCGAGGCCGAACATCGCGTT
Organism: Limnoglobus sp.; assembly: GCA_043757025.1. Lineage (GTDB taxonomy): Bacteria > Planctomycetota > Planctomycetia > Gemmatales > Gemmataceae > Limnoglobus. Next base: position 1,575 of record JAYVQG010000256.1, on the reverse strand, counting down.
TGCCGGGATCGAGATCGGTTTGAGCATCTTCAACACGGCATCGGGTTCGCGGCCCAAACGCCAGCCGTCGATATAACTCGGTTCGGGCGCGGCATCTTTCGCATCGCCTTCGGGGCAACCGTTGTCGATCCAACCGAGGAGTGTCTTCTTTTCCGCATCGCTCAACCGTCGGTCGTTCTTAAAGTGACCGCGTGGGGCATCGGCGTGCCACGGCGGCATCACGTCGTCCGCAACTACCTCGCGCATCATGTCCGCCCAGCCAATCGTCTGCTTGTACGTCATCAGGCTGAACGGGGCCGCTTCGCCGGGGCGATGGCATTCCTGACACTTCGCCTGAATGATCCGCGAAACGTGCTTCGTGTAGGTGTAAGTCACGGTATCGCTCAGCTTTTCGGCTTTCGGCCGCGTGAGCTTGCAACCCATTACGGCGGTGTGCGAGATCTTCACATCTTGGCCTTCGAGCACCGCTTCAATTGCGTTCGCCAACTCGCGGGTACTTTGTTTCGCCTTGTGTACACCGGGGCTGAACTGATCGTCGATACGGCCAAAGTAGCGGACCGTGCGCGTCGCATCGAGAACGATCGCCGTCGGCACACGCTCGACGCTGAGCTTGTCTGCAATGGTCGTGCGGTCGTCTTTCAACACGGGGAACGGCAATTTCCATTCTTTCGCCGCCTTCGCAACATCCGCAGGCTCATCGGAACTGTGGCTATTGATGCCGACGAACGCGACGCCATCGGGCGAGTAGCGTTTGGCCATGTCGATGATTCGCGTCGTGTACGCACTCGCCACGGGACAGGTGGTGCTGCTGAAAACGATGACCGTGGCCTTCGCATCGCGCGTGTTCTCGACGAGCGACCACGGCTTCGAGGTCAGCGGTTCTGGCAGGGTAAAATCCGCGACCCGCGTACCCACCGGCGCGACGGCATCTGCGGCCGATAGCGGCGACATCGCGTAAACCATTGCGAGTAAACAGTATCCGATGCGTCGCATATGCCGATCTCCGTGATAGTGCCATTCCTGATGTCTATTGTATTACCGGCGCGGTTCCAATCGCCTGTTGTGGGTAGCTGTGGGAGTCCGTCTTCATTGACTCCAGGCACTTTACCCCCACCCATCCCTGGAATCATGCCGAGTTTCGGAATCAACCTAACACACCAACGACTTACGTCCGATTTCGATGGCTTCGATCCACGCCGGAATCAAAGTTTCGATGGTTATTTCCGTCAAACGGCACCGGGATTTGAACCATGCTGCAATACCCAACCATTTACTGAATCGTTTCGAGGAATAGTGGCAGATTCCGGGCATGGTTCCAATCGCGGCGGCGGCGGGTTGCAGGAAAGTGGTTTCGGCACTTTCCACCCACCCCTCCGCGAACTCACTCCCGAATTGCGGAATGTAGCTAACACACCAACGACTTACGTCCGATTTTGGCCAATTCCAATCCCGCCGAAACCACTTTTCGGCAGTACTTTTTTGGGCCTGGTTTCAATTGCGGCGATTTTGGGTAGCAGGGAATGATTCCACCACTTACCCACCCACCCATCCCTGGAATCATTCCCGATTTCGGAA
>JAYVQG010000255.1:0-5830 GCA_043757025.1 Limnoglobus sp. | reverse complement strand
CGACTTACGTCCGATTTCGCCCAATTCCAATCACGCCAGAACCAAATTTTTAGTGGTCTTATTTGGCAAAACTGCAACCGGGTTTTGAACCGTGCCTTGAATATGCAATCGGACCCCGCGAACGGTTAACGCCCACGGCACTTGCCGTGGGCGTTAACCGTTGCAGATTCTTTGCGCTGTTCTTGGACAGAAAAGCGATGCTATGCTAATTTTGGTCTTATGACCCCACCCCGCAATACTCGTTTTGAATCGCTCGATGCGTGGCGTGGGATTGCCTGTTTGCTCGTCGTCATTTACCACAGTACGAATGCCTACGCGGCTTCCGATGCGTTTTTGACGCGGATACACGAAGAGGGTGGCTCGTTCGCGGATCACCTATTGGTTCTCACATCGAAACTATGGGCGGGCGTGCCGGTATTTTTCGTCATCAGCGGATACTGTATCGCGGTGACTGCCGATGCATCTCGAAATAAACCCCGACCGGCACTCTCGTTTTTGTACCGCCGTTTGAAGCGAATTTATCCACCGCTATGGGCGTATTTGACGTTGTGCGTCGTTCTCTCATCGCTGATTCCGGCTGCGTATTGGTACCAACCGTCGCTGAGTTACTCCGGCCAAATGTTCCGTACTGAAGGCTTATCGTTTTGGAACGGCATCGGTTCGTTGACGCTCACCGAAGAATGGAGACCGTACATCATCGGGCCGCCCAAGGTTCACTATTCGATTCAACTCTGGACGCTCTGCTACGAAGAACAATTTTACTTCATCGTGGGCGTCATACTTTTAGTGGCGCGGCAATGGTTGTTCCCCGCGATTGCGTTGGTGACGGTGTTGGTGTTTCTCAATATCGCGAAATTCCATTCGAGTAACGGTTTCGATTTGGCTGCCTATCAGGTTCCTGCCGACGGGCTGTTCCTGAACGGCTTATGGCTCGCGTTTGCGGCGGGCGTGGCAGTCTATTATCGAGCCAACCGCGCGACGCCAATCGTGGCACGCTGCCTCGAACTGCTTCTTTTCGTCCTGTTCGTCTGGTCGATGCAAGGCGTGAAAGAGTGGTGGCGATTCCACTCGGACACCACTGCGAATTTGGTAATCGCGTTCGCGTTCGCGATTCTTTTGTGTGCCATCCAGCGATTCGATGCGAGAATCGCAATGTGGCGTTGTCTCGCGCCGTTTCGTGCCTGCGGGCAGATCTGTTACAGTCTGTATCTCATCCACATGCCAATTACATTGTTTGGAAGCTCGCTATTCTATCGTGCGGGATTGACGAGTTCCGTACAGACGATCTGCATTATCGTACCGATCTGTATGTCGGCTTCGATATTGGCCGCGGTCCTGTTTCACCGACACATCGAAAAACGCTTCATGAACAAACCGAGATAACCGTTCACGGGGGTTTTCCGTTTTGCTTTGAACCCACTGGTATTGTAGGTCGGGTCGAAGCTTTGAGAGGCCCGACAGTGCATTCACGCGAGGATTTTGAACCTTCCGGGGTTTTGTCGCGGATACTACGGGTTCTGAAAAGTTGGAAATGCAATCGGACCCCGCGAACGGTTGTGCTGTTGTTACTTGGCTCCTCGGATTCGTTCCAGTGCGGTGGTTGCGTGTGTGCGAACGGTCGCATCTTTGTCTTTAGTTGCGTCTTCTAAAGCGGATTCCGCTGCAATTGCGAGCGTGCCGATCTTGGAGAGCCCTAGCACGGCCGCATCGCGGACTTTGGCGTCGCGATCTTTCAAGGCTTCGATCAAAGCGGGAATCGCACGAGGATCGACCGAGCCGACGTTACCGAGAACGTCGGCGGCCTTCTTACGCGTCTTCGGTTCGGGGCTTTTGATGGCATCCAGCCAATGTTCGACGGTATGCCCGTTGAAAAACTTTTCATTCGGACCATCGGTTCGGCTACAGCCGATGCCTAACAGGATGAGTATCGAGAGGGCAACAGTTCGCATTTCGGTGAACCTCTCGGTTATTCGATGGCGGCGGTGGAATCGCCATCGGCCCGGGTTCCCGTGGCCCAAAATGCCAATCGATCCGTCGGTGGCGGCGAACCTTTTACCCCACTAATGTTGCGGAGATAGCGAACCGAGCCATCGCCGTACAAGTGGTTCGCACCGCCGATGTGAAAGCTGGAAGGGTCGTCGGTACCGCCGTCGTCGGATTGGTCGTTGGTGGCGTTAATCCAGTTCGAGTGCATGAGGCCGAAAAGGTCGGTGTCGTAATCCATCGTCGGGTTGATCGGGTACACCGGGTTCTTTTGCCCGAGTCGCATCCGTGCGCCGGTTAATGCACCGGCCCACGTTCCTTGCGTGATCCCGCAGGCGCGTTCGGCGACGAGAGCCGTATGGCTCGTCCCATCGGTGATGTCGGTAATCCGCGTCTTGCTGTTGCGGTAGAAACAGCCGTGGAACCGACCGTAACTATCGCCGGTCGTCACTTCCGTTTCATCGCCACCGACGAATGCCGCGTAGCTACAAGGTGCGGCCAAAATGCCAGTCAACGGCACCCCGCCCGGCCCATACACCGGAAAGGCTTCCGTTTGAATATCCGACGGGCACGAGTAAATCTTGATCTTTTGGCTGAGCAACGCGGAGGTCGTCACCGGTAGATTCCAGTTCGATTGCGACTGGAAGAGGTTGCCTTGCTCGATGTACGGCAAGATGTAGAACGACCAGCCCCAACCGGGGCTGACATCGCCACCCGGTGCGGCAATCGCGGTGAATCCCGCCGGGAAAACCAAGTTGGCATCGTGGTAGCCGTGCAGGCCCAGCCCGATCTGTTTGAGGTTATTCGTACAACTGATGCGCGCTGCCGCCTCTCGCACTTTCTGAACCGCAGGCAGCAGTAGGCCAATCAGAATGGCAATGATCGCGATCACCACCAGCAACTCGATGAGGGTGAAGCCGCGGCGAGTCCGATGCATGTGTAGCTCTCTTGGGGTAAATTCTGGCAAGGAGTTCGGTAACGCAACTGATGTGCCAACAGGAAACTTGCAATTCGTAGCGACATGGAACAGTCGTTCGGACGGCTGTGGTCAACTCGTGCCCACCTGCGTCTAAAATTTGCACGCGAATATTCGACACTGAGTTCCGCTCGCGCGGTACAGTGTGTGCTCTGCTCTACTCTACTCTTCTCGGATTCTCGAACGGTCGAGGTATCCGCATCTCGTTCTGAGGTTACGGTCATGGGAAAACGCACGCGGCGGGAACTGTTGGCGGATGTCGGTCGGGGCATGTTGGTCGCGAATCTCGGCGTCGGTCTGACGACCGATCTCGGTTTGCAACCGGCATGGGCGGGGGAGGAACCGACCGCGCTCACGTTCGGCGACCTCGAGCCGCTCGTGGCGTTCATTCAAGATACGGCACCGGAGAAACTGCTCGCGGCCACGGTACAGAAACTCAAGTCGGGCACCGAACTCAAAACGATCGTGGCGGCGGCGGCCTTGGCGAACGCGCGGGCGTTTGGTGGCGAAGATTACATCGGCTTCCACACGCTGATGGCCCTTGCACCGGCTTACCACATCGCGATGCAAGAGGCCGACCTGACCCGCCGACCGCTCGTCGTTCTGAAGGTGCTGATGCGGAACGCGACGCGGCTGAAGGAATCCGGCAACGCCAAGTCGCACGTCCTGCACGCACCGCAAGCTCCCTCGGGCGCTACGACCACCGCAACGGGGGAACGGCTCCGCGATGCCGTGCGACGCTGCGACTTGCCCGAAGCCGAGGGAATCTTCCGCGACATTGCCACGAACCCCGCACAACAGGCGCTCGACCAACTGCTCGTGATGGTCGATGATGCAACCGAAGTTCACCGCGTCGTGCTCGTTTCGCGGGCCTGGGACTTGATCGATTTCGTCGGGACCGAACGCGCCCATACGCTACTGCGGCAGTCGGTGCATTACTGCGTGAAGGTCGAAAAGTACCCGAACGCCGCGAAAGCCAACAAGGAGATTCGCGAACTGCTGCCGAAACTGCTCGACGAGAAGCATCTGATCGGCCGCGCACGTGGGACGAAACCCGTCGATGATGCCTGGGTGTTGAAAATGAGCGAAACGCTGTTCCAGAGCAGCCCAGCACAGGCGGCGTCTGCGGTGGCCGATGCGATTGCCGAAGGCATCGCGAACGAAGCGATCGGCGAGGCGATCAGCATCGCCGCGAACCAACTCGTGTTGCGCGATTCCGGTCGGCCGAAGGGGCAGACGCAAGCGAACAAGCCGCTCGGTAGCATTCACGGCGACTCGATCGGCGTCCATGCGTGCGACTCCGCGCACGCATGGCGGAACCTCACACGCGTCGGCGGACAACGCACGCAAGTTTCGAGCCTGATTCTCGGTGCGTATCAAGTGGCACGCGACCGGCTCGAACGCGGTGGCGACTTCGCGAAGTGGACCGCGTACCCACGAGCCGAACATCGCGAAGCGATTGCGAGCGTGCCCGCCGATTCGCTTCTGAAGTCGTTAGAAGACGCGATTCGTGCGAACGATCAAGTGCGAGCCGCCGCACTCATGGACCGCTTCTCCTCGCCGACAAACGACGTGGCCGCGTTCGCGCTGTTCCGGCGTTACGCGATCAGCGAAGACGGCGCACTCCACGCCGAGAAGTACTACCGCACAGTCGCCGAAGAATACGCATCGGCACGCCCCGCGTTCCGAACGAACCAACTGATCGCACTCGCAAGAGTGACCGCAAGCGCCTACGGCCAGCCCGCCCCCGGCTACGCCGACGCCTGCGGCGAACTGGGAGTGAAGGTTTAGCGCGAGCTTAACCCCGTGGCGTCACTTCTTGTAGTCGGCGACCTTCCAGACGCCGACTTGTTGCGGGTCGTTCAACTTGCTGCCGGCGATTGCCACCCAACTCCCATCGGGAGCCACGTCCAGGCCGGCGATACCCTCGTACGGCGTCGGGATCACCGCGTGCGGCTTGCCCGACTTGACGTCGAAGACCGTCACGTCTGTGTTGCCCGAGCCGGTCGAGCCGACGACGTACCGCCCGTCGTCGGCGATTCGCATCCACCCGAGCCGTCCGACCTTCCAGGTCGCCTTGACCTTACCGGTTTTCACGTCCCAGACATTGGTCGACGCGGCCTTGGCCCCGCCGAGGGCCTGTTGTTGTGCGTAGATCGTGGCCCCGTCTGGGGACAGGACGAAAGTATACACTGGGTTCGCGTCGGGGACGGTGATCGACTGCCGCTCCTTGCCGGTTTCGACGTCCACAACCTTAATCACCCCCAGGGACCGCTTCACCGCAAGCGCATGCGCCAACGTCGTCTTGTCGCCGGAGATGGCGTACGGGATGTTGCGAATCCCCGCGACTTGATCCTTCGTGAGCTTGACCGACACCCGTTCCTTGGCGGCCATCGTCGCAGGGTCGACGTCCCACACCCGGATCGTGGCCCCGTCGTTATAGGTCGTCAGGGAAGCGATCCTGGAACGGTCCTGGGACACCCGCCCTGAGACCCAGCCGGACGGGAACGGCAACCCGGCTGGGAACTTCGTAACCACCTTCGTCTCTAGTTCGACCTGGCGCAAATGTTCGATCAGCCGCTTGCTGTCTGAGGAGAACAGGACCGCGAGAACGGACGAAGTCCAGCGAGGCGAACTCCTCGGCGCACTTAGCTACGAATTGAAGCCGTGATTTTGCTGAAATGCACCTTCCGCGGAAACGTCTCGATTGCAGTTCTGCGTTAGACGTGCGATCCCACTTCGATACAATTCGATTGGCCGGGTCGCTCCGCCTCACTTTTAGGAGATGCGAATCATGTTCACTCGGATTTTCGGCACGGCGACGCTCGCCGTTCTCGTCGCGGCACTGGCGCTCGCGCCGATGTCGGCGCA
>JAYVQG010000254.1:0-5929 GCA_043757025.1 Limnoglobus sp. | reverse complement strand
CGGCCTCACTACATCACCGGCCTCACAGAGGCCAGCTACATAACCGGCCTCACTACATAACCGGCCTCACTACATAACCGGCCTCACTACATAACCGGCCTCACTACATCACCGGCCTCACTACATCACCGGCCTCACTACATCACCGGCCTCACTACATCACCGGCCTCACTACATCACCGGCCTCACAGAGGCCAGCTACAAAACCGGACTCACTACATCTGCCGGGAGATCCTGCTGTTTACGAGTGGCGCGAGATTCACTTCCGCTGTCACGTTCGGAAGGAACTCGCGTTCCTTCAAAGCGGCCCGAGTGCGACGCCGTTGCAGCACCGCATCGGCGACAATAATCGCGACTGCCACCCAGACGCACGCGAGCGCCGCCCAGTCGTACCATTGCCGCGTTTCGTTCAACACGAGTACGGCAATCAGCAATTGCACCGTCGGCGAGACGTGTTGAATGAAGCTGATCGCGAGCAATTCCAACCGCTTCAAGGCAATTGCGAACGCGACGAGCGGCACGACCGTGACCACGCCACTGAGAGCGAGTAAGCCGTTGAGCCGCAGATCGGGGCCGAAACTACCTGTGCCGATGGCGCTGAGGTAAACGAGGTAGGCCGCGCTGAACGGCAACAGGATGAGCGTTTCGCCCATCAGGCCGGTGGCGCTATCTACGGGCGTCACTTTCCGCACCAGGCCGTAGAGGCCGAACGAGATCGTCAGCGAGACCGCGAGCCACGGGAACGACATTGCCGCAATCGAGGGAATCAGGATGGCGATGGCAACGATCGCGAGTGCGGGGTAGTGGGCCGGGCGGAGTTTTTCACCGAGAAAGACCGTGCCGAGGAAGGCGTTCACCAACGGCATCATGAAGTACCCGAGGCTCGCCTCTGCGACATTACCGCGAACGACCGCGTAGATGTACAGCAGCCAGTTGAGCGCGAGTAATCCCGCACTGAGCGCGAGAATCGACAGGAGTCTGCGCGATCGCAACAGTGCAGCGACCGCTTTCCAGTTGCCGAGATACGTCGTCAGAATCGCGAGCACGCCGATCGACCAGACGATGCGGTGCGCGAGAATTTCCTGTGCGGGCACGTGGCGAACGAACAGGAAGTACAGCGGGATTAGCCCCCACCACGTGTACGCGATCAACCCGAAGAGATACCCAGATCGCACGCTCGCCGTCGAAAAATCGGACACCGCTACACCCTTTCGCGCCCTCGGAAATTCGGGACGGCAACAGAGACTCCCACGGTCGGACCATGGTTACAGGACTGGCATACCGTCTACCGCCTTCGCCAGCAACTGATGGAAGTAGTACCCGGCGTTCTCGCGGCGGACGCTGAATCGCCCCGAATGAAACGATCGACTCCCGAGGCCGCGTTGCACGTCTTCGCAGATTTTCACGTCCTCGTTTTGCACCGTTTCGGCCACGGCGAGACTGGCATTTGCGAAGTCGATCGTCGTACCGGTGGCGAAGTAAAAATCGAACGTCACGCGGCAACGCTCCGGGCCGAGCGGGATCACGCAATTCGTGTCCATCACACCACTGTAGAGGTTGATCATTGCGTTCGGGTAAACCCACCAGTAGGCGGCACGGTCGCCGGTTCGCGTACTGCCGACGGTGCCAGTGCTCGGCTGTAACGGGCAACTTTGCAAGCTCGTGTAGCCGTGCGTCGTCGTTGCATACTCGCGGTAATCGAGAACCCCCGCAAGACTCGGGTGGATGGTGTTCACGTGGTAACCGCCGTCGAGGTAATTATCGACGTATAACTTCCAGTTGCAATTCAAGTCGTACGACCGGCGTGCGAACCACTTCAACCCATCGAATGCTTTTTGACCCCAGTCCGGTAACGGGGCGAGAAACATCGGCAGCGGTTCGCGCACGACACCGAGATGCACCCACACGAACGGCCCCCACTCGGCCACGGCGACGGGAACCAGACCGTTGTCCTCTTTGCGAAAGTCGCACACGCCATCGAACTCCGGCGTGCCGCGAAGTTGCCCGGCCAGGTCGTACGTCCAGCCGTGGTAGCGGCAACGCAGCTTCGCGAGCGTGCCGCATTCATCCGTCGTCAGCGGCGCGGCCCGATGCCGACAGACGTTGAAAAACGCGCGCAACATGCCATCCTCGCCGCGCACGACGAGGATCGGTTCGCCCGCAACATCGACCGTGAAGAACTGCCCGCTGCTCGCAACCTGTTCGCCGCGTCCCACCATTTGCCACGATTGACCGAACACCCGTTCGCGTTCGCGGCGATGGATCTCTTCGCCGAAGTACCACGAAGCCGGTAATGTTGCGGCCCGTTCGAGCGGCAATGTAGGGTTGAAGTCGGTCATGACAGTCCTTTTCGCGTAAGCACTCACAACGCTCAACTCATCACTAACAACTACCGACTTGCGACGTGGGATCGGTTACAGTACGGAAGCATGTCCCAAAGCTCTCGAATCGCCGCAGGTTCGCTCATTTCGTATCAATAACAGTACGAAAGTCGCAAGAGGTTGAACTGTGAGTACGCCCGATGGGACCGTGTCCAATACGACAGTTTCGGGGAATGCTATCCATGGCACTCTCAAACAAACGACCGAGATGGACGTCGTTTCGTCGACGCGATCGGCATTGCTGAGTCCGCCGCCCGGTTACGAACTGCTCGACGAACTGGGTCGCGGTGGGATGGGCGTCGTCTACAAAGCCCGAGACACGAACTTAGGCCGATTGGCTGCGATCAAGATGATCCTCGGCGGTCGATACACCGATCCCGTTTCGCAAGCACGCTTCCTGATCGAAGCCGAAGTGATCGGGATGCTCCAACACCCGAACGTCGTCCAAGTGTACGGGTTCGGTCAACATGAGGGCCAGCCTTACTTCGCACTGGAGTACGTCGATGGTGGTAATCTCGCTGAAAAAATCGCCCAAGGCGTACGCTTTACTCCCGAGGACGCAGCAAAGTTCGTGCTCAAACTTGCGGAAGCCATGGCGGCCGCGCACGCCAAAGGGATCGTCCACCGCGACTTAAAACCGGGGAACATTCTGCTCTCGTCCGACGGTACGCCGAAGATCACCGACTTCGGGATTGCGAAACACGGAAATGCGGACTTCACTGCAACGGGTGCGGTGTTGGGCACGCCCGCTTATATGAGTCCGGAGCAAGCGGCGGGAAGAACGCACGAAATCGGCACTTCTTCCGACGTCTATTCACTCGGCGTCATTCTCTACGAATTGCTGACGGGCAAACCGCCGTTCCGCGCCGAAACCAGCTTGCAGACGATGAAGATGGTCATCGAGCGCGATCCGGATCGCATCCGTAATTCCGTCACGCAAACGCCACGCGATCTCGAAACGATCTGCATGCACTGCCTGAAAAAGGAACCTTCGCAACGGTACGCGACCGCTGCGGCTTTGGCCGATGATCTGCGAGCATACCTCGGCGGTCAATCGATCACCGTTCGCCCGACAATTTGGGCGGAACGCTTCTGGCGCAAGTGTGCCCGACATCCGGCGTTGACGGCACTGACGGCACTCTTGGTGCTGTTGTGCATCATCGTTCCGCCGGTCCTTTGGTCTTACCAGAAACAATTTCGTGCGGAATCTGGCCTCAGACAGCAAGAGCAAAACGCGCGCGAATCGGCCGAACGTGCGGCAGCCACGCAGGAGTATTTTGCTAACTTCAATCGCGTGCTACGGCGGATCGCCTTACCGAAAGCAGGATGGACGTGGGAGGCCAGCGAAGAGTTAGCAGCAGCGGCGAAAGTGAACACGACTCTCAAAGATTTGGTCGAACTGCGATCCGCCGTGCTGGAAACCGAGTCGGCGGTCGATATGCGACTCGCGTGTACGGTTTGCGAAGTCTCACCGAGTTCGGCCGCAATGATCGCCACTAGTGCCGATGGCAAGTGGCTCGCCGTCGGGGATCGCCGTGTGGGAACGAACCGGTTGTCGTGCATCTTGCGATTGTTCGACGCGAATACGCTGGAATTGAAGCACGATCTGAGCTTTCCCAACGGGGATCTTTTCAACGTCAGCAGACCGGACGGAACGCGCTGCATCGCCATCAGCCCCGACAGTCGGTGGCTTCTGATCGGCACGCGAAGCGGCCATATCCACCGCTGGAAGCTCGACGACCCGCAAAAGTCGATGACGACGTGGACCGGTATCGACTCCGAAGCCACGAGTATGGCGTTCGACCCCGAATCGAAGATCGTGTTCGCAACGCACAAAGATTACCGGGTGACGCGGCGCGAACTCGCCGGCGACGGTAAAATCACGCATCAAATTCGAGCGAATGTAACGGGCAACGAACCGCACGTGACGTTCCTGGCAACCAGCCCCGTCCGCTACGATGCCACCGAAGCACAGCGAAACGCATCGCCGAATGCGTTGCACGTGGCCGCGTCGGGGCGGAACCAACTGCTGAACCCCGACACACTTCAGGAGATCCCCATCCCGTATGTATGTTGGGAGTTCCGCAAAGGTGAGTTGCCCGGTTTGACGTCTGCATATTTCGACCCGGCGACGACCGCGATGTACGCGCATTTTGAAAATTCCATCCAACGTTTCGATGGCTATTCGCACGTGCAATCGGGCACGTTTTTCGGTGGCCGCAAAGATGCGGTGACATCCCGTTTCGCCTGTTCCCCCGACGGCCAATTGCTCGCGGGGGTGACGAAGCAAAATCGGTTGCTGCTCGCAACGACGCGGACGGCGAAGACCGTTGCCGAAACTTACGTGGGCCACATCTACGATCTCGCTTTCAGCTGTGACGGACGAAGCTTGTTCGTCGTCAACGATGCGGGCGTGTTGCAGTTCGCCGTACGCAGACCCAGCCAGCCGGAAACGACCCAACTGAGTAGCTACTCGATCTGGCAATTTATCCCCACGCTCGGAACGAACGGCGAACGGCGCGTGGCGACGCTCGGCGGTATGAAGTTCGGCGTTTTTCAGGCGATTACTGCCGAACGGAGTGAGGAAAAACCAGCGAAAGACGCACAGAAGATACTCGGAGTCGTTGCAAGTACCGATGTCCAGTTCTTCATCGACTCACCGAAAGCGAACCGCCCGATTCTCTCGCTGAATGGCACCGAGCTGTATACCCTCGATCGCAAGACATTGGCGCATCAAACGCTCGTCAAGCCGACGAAACCTGTGGTCGCCTTGGCGTACGATCCCGATGGACAGTCGTTCTGGACGGCGGAAGGGGCAACCGTTCAGTTGCGATCTGGTAGCGATGGTCGAGAGTTAAACAAATGGAGCAACATTCTCGACGCGTCGAGCGGACGTGGCAGCGCCGTTGCTCTTGCCGCCGGTTCGCGCGCGGTCGTCGTCGGGTGCCGCGATGGGCAATTCGTTTACCTGAAAAGCCAGACTGCCGACCGGATAAAGAATTGGGCGATACCGAACGAAACTCCCACTCTAATGGCACAACTGCCCGATGAATCGGCCGTTCTCGTCGGAACCGAATCGGGGAACATTCTCGGCTACAAATTGCCAGAAGCGACATCCCGATTGAATCTCAAAGCCCACGATGGCCGCATCGTCGGTCTTGCAGTCCATCCCAAAAACGAGTTCGTCGCCAGTGCCAGTAGCGATGGGCAAGTGACACTCTGGGCGTGGCAAGGTGAAACGTTGCAGCGGCTCGCGCATTTTTATCCCGCAGGTTCGTTGGCCGTGCGACAACTCGCATTCTCCCCCGATGGCACGAAACTGCTCGCGTTGCACGACGAAGCACATGGCATCCATAGTTGGGATCTGTCCGCATTACGCAAACGCCTACAAGAACTCCAGATCGACTGGTAGCCCATTGACTTCGCATCTCGATCGTGCGACTCTTATAGTTCTACTGTATCCACTGTAAACCGTTAATTGACAGGGACTTCCGAATAACCGCTGAAAATCCAGAAATGCATCCGCAACGAACACAGATTTTCAGTTT
>JAYVQG010000253.1:0-5940 GCA_043757025.1 Limnoglobus sp. | reverse complement strand
GGCGACGGCAGCTTCCTCATGAACATTCAGGAACTGGCGACTTGCCACACCGAAAAGATCGCCGCGAAGGTGATGATTCTGAACAATCAGCACCTCGGTATGGTGATGCAATGGGAAGACCGCTTCTTCGGTAGCAACCGCGCCCAGACGTACCTCGGCGCGGGCGACGATGTCGAACCGTATCCGGACTTCGTGGCGATTGCGAAGGGTTTCGGCGTCGAAGGCAAGGGCGTCTGGGACAAGAGCGACCTCGACGAAGCGCTGATCGAGATGATCGAATCCGACGGCGCATTCGTGCTCGACGTCCACGTGCCGCACCAGGAACACGTGCTGCCGATGATCCCAAGCGGCATGACCGTCAAGGACATCATCAAGGCCTAACGCGCGCCACCGCGTTTCGCGGAGTACGACTTACGTCAAATCGCGATTCGCTTTTTGGTGGATCGCGTTCGTATCGGTGAGTCTGAAACGCAAGTGGACCACGATGTCGAAGCGATCCCATTCTCTCAAATGCTTCACACTCACATCGCTTTCCAGCCCGGTATCAGCCCCGACGACCAGAAATAGATTGCGAACGCGATCGCTTCCATCGGCCAACGCAATCCGCGTCGTTTCGTTTTCGCTGCGAATACCGCGAACGCGGCGGCAGGTAAGAACCCGGCCAAGAACCCCCACGCCATCGCGAACCCGACCGCCAGGCAGAGCCGATAGTATCCGTAACACAGCCCCGCAAAGAGCACCAACCCGAGCCGGGCCGCAACTTGGTAGCGCCAACCAACTGACACCCGTTTGACACCGAGCCAGACGACACCACGAAATGCCACGTACAAACTGACGGGCCACGTCAGTGCGAAAGTGTCTGCCCATGCGCCGAGCGCCGTCGTGCCGACGACGCCGAGTGCGAACGCAATCGCCGCAAACACGACGCCGTAATTCCACCGGAAGCCACACGCGCGAACGAGGATTGCGAACGCCAATGCGGCTACGAACGCGCCGATACACCACGCGAACCAACGCGCCAGTTCCGCGGGGGTCGGTGCGTCGTTCGGGAATTCGGGTTCGCGCGGCAACAACCGCGACCAGTCGAAACGAGATTCGGATATGACGGGTGCTGTAGTCAATCGCGCTGGATCGATCTCCGATGCGGCACCGAGGTAGATGCACATAGCGCGTTGGTGATCGCGCACGAACAACCGCTTCTCGCACAACGCGGGGGCCGCCCAGCACATGCCACCGCCCGATAGCATTTTGGCACGCGCCAACTCCTCGTATCGCTCCGCATTCGCTCGCGCCAAAATCAGCGTACCCGTCTCCAACCAGAGCAGCAATTTTCCATCCACCGATAGCGGTGTGGCTTGACCGATCGCGTCGGTTTCCCATCGCAGCTTGCCCGTAGCAAGCTCGAGGCACTTGAACATTCCCCGCGACGGCCGATGCGTACTCGCCTGCGATTGGTGCAAATCGAAGCCGTAAATCGAACCGTCGAGCAATAGGCTGGAACAGACATCGTTGGAAAGTTGTCGACCGGCCCAGATCGTTTTGCCACTGACACTCGTTTCCGATTTCGATAAGCGAAAGAGTTGCGAACCGATTCGGAACGGCGATGCGACGAGGAGATGCCTGCCATCGAATAGCGGCCATGCGGCATGTTCGTCGTAGCTGCTCGATAGCCGTTCCCGCCAGACTCGTTCGCCGGTTGTCGGGTCGTGCAACACGAGCGTGTTTCGCAAGAAGCCCACCACCAGCCGTCGACCATCGAGCGTGATCGGGAACGCAGGGCAATAGCTGGCCTGGTCGTCGCCATTTATCCACAACGTCGCGCCATCGTTCGCGTTCAACGCGACCATCGCGGCACCCGGCCCGCCGACGGGCAAGATCACGCGACCCTCTTCGACGAATGGCGTCGAGGCAAAACCGAACTCGGTACCCTGGCTGCCGAATTTTGTACGCACATCGACCGTCCAGACGTCACTGCCATCGATGGCATCGACGCAGCCTACTTTCCCCGTCGGCGTGGCGTAATACACCCGCCCCGCGTGCCACGTCGGGCTGGCGTATGGCCCCGGATACATGCCACCCGGTTGCCACGGCCAATCGACCCGCGCCCGCCACATTTCCGCCCCGGTGTCTGCGTCCAAGGCGATGAGGAACATCCCCGTATTCGTCTGAAATAACGTGAACGCTCGCCCACCCGTAACGACGAACCCCGAGTAACCCGGCCCGAGTTCGCGCGTCCACAACACCGGCGGGCCGGAAGTGGGCCACGTCTGAGCCAGTCCGATTTCAGGGGAGATCGCGTCGTAATTCGGCCCACGAATATGCGGCCAGTCGGCGGCCAACTGCGCGATGACCAACATCAAAACGAGTGGCCGCATGTAGCCTCGCCAAACGGAAAGGGAAGTCCAGTGGGCGTCCGTGTACGTTATGTTACCAAGTATGTTAAGGCACGTTGACACTCCCGCAGCCTTCCTTGCGCCGTACAACAGCTTCAACGGCGAACTGATTCCCTCACTCGGCATCTGCAATCATGCCCCGAAAATTGACTGGTTCCCGCGATCTTCCGCAAGAGTTGATCGCGACGTCAGCGGCGCTGCAACCGTGCCTCGAACACCTCGCGGCTTCTTCGGTGATTGCGTTCGATACGGAGTTCGTCGGCGAAGAAACCTATCGCCCCGATTTGTGCCTCGTTCAGGTGGCGACGACCGAGCGAATGTACCTCATCGATCCGCTGTCCACCGGCCCGCTCGACGAGTTCTGGAACATCCTTGCGGACCCGAAACGAACGTCGATCGTTCATGCGGGCCGCGAAGAAGTGCGGATGTGCCACCACGGGATCGGGCGGCCGCTCGGCAACATGTTCGACGTGCAAATCGCGTCGGGCCTCGTCGGTTACACGTTCCCAATTGGGTATTCAAACCTCGTCAACGAACTGCTCGGCGTACGGCTAAACAAAGGCGAAACGCTGACCGACTGGCGACGACGCCCGCTGACCGCAGCGCAGATCGAGTATGCGTTCGACGATGTCCGCTATCTGATACCGATGTGGCAAACGCTTCAAGATCGGCTGCACAAACTGAATCGCGAAGATTGGGCGAACGAAGAATTTCAGACGTTCCTTGTGCGCTCGATTTCCGACGACCCCGCTACCGAAAAATGGCGTAAGATCAA
This sequence comes from Limnoglobus sp., assembly GCA_043757025.1. Classification (GTDB taxonomy): domain Bacteria; phylum Planctomycetota; class Planctomycetia; order Gemmatales; family Gemmataceae; genus Limnoglobus. The sequence continues at coordinate 2,772 of JAYVQG010000253.1, read as the reverse complement.
AGGCATCGGTGGCCTCGGACGGCGTGGCCTTGCGGTGGCGCGTGAAGTCTATTTCTGGCGCGATGATCGCGCGGCACGCGGCAACCGGCCATCGCGAACGGTGCTTCGCGATGAACTCGTTGCCGAGATCGCTCGCAATGGGCCGAACAGCGTCGACGAAGTGCAGTCGTTTCGCGGCGTGGCCAAGGTCGATGCGACGGGGATTTTTGAAGCGGTGCGACACGCGAAATCGCTGCCGATGCACGAGTGCCCGGAGGTGGAAGAACGCGAGTTCGATCCGCCGCACGTGGCACTGCTTTCGAGCTTGCTCGGCGTCGTTCTCGGCGAGTGGTGCGCGCGAAATTCGATTGCAGCGAATCAGGTGGCCACGACGCAAGACCTGAAGCGGCTCGTCCGCGAACGACAGCCGGGTGTCAGTGCGGCCATCGATTCCAACCTCCGCACCGGCTGGCGTCAGCGAGTCGTTTTGCCAGAATTACAAGCGTTTCTCGACGGGCATCGATCGTTGACCGTCGAAAACCCCGCATCGGATCACCCGATCCGGGTCGTGGAAACCGGGCACTCTTAATTTCCCATGGATGAACGACGATGCCGAACTCCGCACTGAAAACCGAAGTGATGCGATTGCTGCCGCGAGTGAAAACGCCCGCCCAGTACATGGGCGGCGAGTTGAACTCCATCGTCAAAGACCACTCGCAAGTTCGCGGCACGCTCTGCATCTGCTTCCCCGATGCCTATACAATCGGCATGAGCCACCACGGGTTGCAGGTGCTCTATTCGATCATGAATAACGACCCACAATGGGCGTGCGAACGGGCGTTCGCACCGTGGATGGACTTCGAGACGATCCTGCGAAAACGCCGGTTGCCGTTGTACAGTCTCGAGACATTCACGCCGCTACACAAGTTCGACATCGTCGGTTTCAGCCTGCAATACGAGGTCTGTTACACCAACCTGTTGAACATGCTCGACCTCGGTGGCATCCCGCACTTCAGCGACGAACGCCTCGTTTCCGATCCGCTAATCATCGCGGGTGGCCCCGGTGCGCAGAACCCGGAGTTGCTCGCGCCGTTCGTCGATCTGTTCATCATCGGCGATGGCGAAGAGTCGTTGCCGTGGGTGATGAACCGCTGGGTGGAACTCAAGGAAAAAGCGATACGCGACGGCGACAATACGTATCGTCGCCGACTGGAGATGCTGGCCGAAGTCGTTGGCCGTACCGTCTGGGCGTACGCACCGGTGTTTTACCAACACGAATACCACGCCGACGGCACGATTGCCACGGTCAACCGCACCCGCAGCGATGTGCCACTCGAAATCCAGTCGTGTACGATCAACCAGGATTTCGATGCGATTCCGTTACCCACGAAGCCCGTTGTGCCGTTCGTGCAAACGCCGCACGACCGCATCGCGATCGAGATTATGCGTGGCTGCCCGCACCAGTGCCGCTTCTGCCAATCGACTACGATCAAACGCCCGCTGCGGTTTCGCTCGGTCGAAACCATCGTGCAAGCCGCACTCGACAGCTACCGAAACACCGGCACGAACGAGATCAGTTTGCTCTCGCTTTCGACGAGCGACTACCCGCACTTTGAAGAACTCGTGAAGCGGATGCACCAGGTGTTTCGACCGCTCGGTGTCAACGTGTCGCTGCCGAGTTTGCGGATCAACCATCAGTTACGCACGTTGCCGAGCCTGTTCGAAGGCGTTCGCAAAGCCGGTCTGACGCTCGCACCGGAAGTGGCACGCGACGACATGCGCGAACAGATTCGCAAGAAGATCAAAAACGATGACCTCTACGAAGGCTGCCGAGAGGCCTTCAAAAATGGCTGGGAGCGGGTGAAGCTCTACTTCCTATGCGGTCTACCCGGCGAACGACCGGTTGACTTGGACGGCATCATCGAAATGGCGGAAACTATTGCCAAGATCGGCAAGCAGGTGCGCGGCCGCTTTGCCGACGTAACGGCGAGCGTATCGAACTTCGTGCCGAAGCCGCATACGCCGTATCAGTGGAACGGCATGCAGACTCGCGAATATTTCCAGTGGGCGGGCCAATATCTGCGGAGCAAAGTGAAAATCCGCAGCGTCAGCATCAAACAGCACGACATCGAAACCAGCTTGTTGGAAGGGATTCTCACTCGCGGCGACCGCCGGGTGGCCCCCGCCCTGTATGAAGCCTGGAAGCGCGGTGCCCGCATGGATGGCTGGAAGGAATGCTTCGATGCCAAGCTCTGGTGGGACACCTTCCGCAATCTGGACATCGATGTGGCGTTCTACTCGCAGCGACAGCGACCGATCACCGAAAAGCTGGCCTGGGACCACGTCAACGTGAAAAAAGGCCGGGCTTATCTGGAGAAGGAACAGGAACGGGCGACGATCCAGTTGGGGGTGATGGCGGAAGCGGTGAGGTGAGAGAACTTGCAGCATCGTTTCCGGGGCGTATAATGCTATCTGGAGAACAGTTATGGAATACCATCAGCTATTGGTACAGATTCAGGCGTTGAAAGACTTTTTGGCGTCGTACAGCAAGGAAATCGGCCAATTACGATAGCAGAGAGATATTTTAAGCATTAAATTGTCATCTTTAGTTACCCTTGTTCCAGACGAGCAAAAAGCAGAGATGTTAAAAATACTGAGCGAAACAAAATCCACGTATCGAATCCCGCCCGATAGCGAGACAAGCTGGCCGAGTTTGTCTGTCCAATTGAATGACAGGCTGGACCCTGAATGAACAAGTTCACTGCGGAAGATTATTTTCGAGCGTAACAGTTG
>JAYVQG010000252.1:0-5958 GCA_043757025.1 Limnoglobus sp. | reverse complement strand
GATTCGGGGAACCCGACGGCGACGCAGCATCCGCGAATCGCAAATCTCGTTCAGCACCCGACACACTTGCTCCATCGTCACGTGTGGGTTTTTCCCCCGAAGCCGATCCGTCTGGATCGAAACGAACCCGAGTACCAATAAGCACATGATCATATGCCGCATCAAGCCGACGTAGTGACGGCCTTCAAAATGCTGCTTTTGAGTCTCTGTGTGAGACAATTTTGACTTCGACAGAATTACGCGATTGCTTGTTCGATCCAGCCGCCGCCGAGGACGCGGGTGCCGTCGTAGAAGGTCACGGCTTGGCCGGGCGTGACGGCCGACTGCGGTTCGCCGAACGCGACCGTCGCGCCGCCATCGGGGGTGGCCCGAATGTGCGCCGGACCGCCGGGGTGACGGTAACGAATCTTTGCGACGCACGCCAGCGATTCCGTCGGCGGGTCGATCAACCAGTTGATCCGCGAGGCGACCAGCCCGCTCGAAATGAGTTCGGATTCGTCGCCGACGATCACGGTGTTCGTGCTCGGAAGTATCTCCAGCACGAAGCGTTTCTTGCCACCGCCGCCGACGCCGAGGCCCTTCCGCTGACCGATGGTGAAGCGGTCGATGCCGTCGTGTTCGCCCAAAATTGTCCCGTCTTTCTCGGCGATCGTACCCACCGCCATCGCTTCGGGGCGACGTTTGCGAACGACATCGACGTGGTTGCCGGTCGGCACGAAACAGATTTCCACGCTGTCCGGTTTGACGGCGACACTCGCCAAGCCGGCCTCGGCGGCAATCGCGCGAATTGCCGGCTTGAGGTATCCGCCCACGGGGAAGATCAGGTGGTTCAGCACCTCGCGTTTGATGCCGTGCAGCACGTAGCTTTGGTCTTTATCCGGATCGACGCCCTTGTGCAGTTGGTTTTGGCCGTCGGCATCTTTCAGCACTTGTGCGTAGTGCCCCGTCGCGATGAAGTCCGCGCCGATTTGCTTGCCAAACTGCCACAATTGCCCGAATTTCAGCCAGTTATTGCAGACGACGCACGGGTTCGGCGTGCGGCCCTTCAAGTATTCGTCGGCGAAGTAATCGATGATCTTGTCGAACTCGCGCGCGAAATCGAGTGCGTAGAACGGGATGTCCAATCGGTCTGCCACGCGCCGCGCATCGCCGGCATCAATGGCCGAACAGCAACCCTTTTTGTTCTCGCGGCGTTCGTCGGGTTCGTCGGTGTGGCTGCCGGTACGCATGAACAAGCCGACGACATCGTAGCCCTGCCGTTTCAAAAGCACAGCCGATGCCGAACTGTCCACGCCACCGCTCATCGCCAACACAACCCGCGCCATAACTGAATGCCTCCGATTTCGATTCTCTCAGTATACGGCGTTCACTCGACCGCGATCGTATAGACATCGGTGCCGCCGGAGCGGTTCGACACGAACGCGAGGCTCTTGCCGTCGGGCGTCCATGTGGGGGACGTGTCTTGACCGGGATGTGCCGTGAGGTTCTTCGGTGCGGTGCCGTCTGCGTTCATCAGCCAGATATCGAAGTTCCCCGAACGGTTGGAAACGTACGCGATGCGTTTGCCATCGGGCGACCAAGCGGGCCACGAGTCGAGGAAATCGCCATCGGTAATGCGCACGACTTTCGTGCCATCCGCGAGCATCGTAAACAGCTTCTGCCGGCCCGTTCGCCCGCTGCTGAAAGCAATCTGCTTGCCATCGGGCGACCATGCCGGGTGCAAGTCGAAGGCAATTTCGCTCGTCAGTCGCTTCTGGTTCTTGCCCTCGGCATCGACGGTGTACAGTTCGGCGTTGCCGTCGCGGGTACTCACCCAGAGCATCGTTTTGCCATCCGGCGACCAACGCGGCGACTCTTCGAATGCCTTGTGCGGAATAAAGACTTTGTCGTCGCCACCATCGGCAGCACACGTGTTAATTTGAAATTTGCCATCCTGACCCTGAAGCGTGTCGTAGACGTACGCGATGCGTTTGCCATCGGGGGACCAACTCGCGTCGAAGTACGGCATCGTGTGGCCAGGAATCAACTCTTTGAGTTCCTTGCCGGAACTCGCCATCGTCCAGACGGTCATTTTGCCAACGTGAATCCGCGTGAGTAACAGTTTCGTGCCATCGGGGGAATATTGCAAATGCTGCTTGTAGCCACCATCAGTCGTCAAACGCACCGGCTCTGCGGCGCGTGTGTCGCCGCTACAAACCACGATGGCAGCGAGAGCAGCAAGTGTAGATCGCATGGTCGTGTGCATCCATTTTAGGTGCGGTGTCCGCCATCCAGCGTTTCCGCTACAACGGCCAGTGTTGGGCACTTTACCCAACTTACGCGGAGTTCATCATCCAAGAGGTTGCGTCGTGGACAAAATTATTCAGATGATCATGAGCCTGTTCGGTTCGAGTATCAAGAAAAAAATCACCGATGCCATCATGAACGTGATGCTAAAAGGTAAATCGGGAGATGCGGGCGCGAGTGGCGGCGGCCCGTTGGATATTCTACTCGGTCAGTTCAAGGGTAAAGGGATGGCCGACACCTTCGGTTCGTGGGTCGGCACCGGCGAAAACAAATCGATCAGCCCCGAGCAAGTCAAGGAAGTCGTCGGAGCGGACAAGATGAACGAGATGGCCAAACAATCGGGGCTGTCGCTCCCCGATCTCGCGAAATCGCTATCGAAGTACCTGCCAATCGTTGTCGACAAAATGACGCCGAACGGCAAGTTGCCCGGCCAGTAAGGATGTGTCATGCGGCGGGTCGTGGCGAAACTTTGAGACGCGATCCGTCACAACGTTCATTCCAGGCGTACGAAATGTTGTGTCTCGCAGACTCGACTTGAGCCTCAGCGTTGACGGTGAAATCACGAGCGATGTGAGTGCGAAAATAATTCGGCATCGTTTCGGAACCGCGATCCATTTTGTTCTGGCGTTCCGCGTAGGTTCTGCTACTCTTTGATTGTTCGCAACCTCCGCTGCCTTTCTCAATCGAGGCACACACATGTTGACTGTCCGAACCGGTACAACCGGCGTGAATTGCCATGGCACGAGTCGCCGTACCGCCATCAAGGCGGGTTTGTTCGGTGCCACGGGGCTATCGTTGGCATCGCTACTGAAAATGCAAGCGACCGCAGCAAGTCCGATGTCGAAAGAGAAGTCGGTGATTCTGCTCTGGCTCGATGGCGGGCCGAGCCAACTCGAAATGTACGACCCGAAACCCGATGCCGCCGTCGAATATCGCGGGCCGTTCGGGGTCGCGAAAACGAAACTCCCCGGCGTTCTGGTCAGCGAAATTATGCCGCACACCGCCCGGCACGCGGACAAAATCGCACTCGTGCGATCGCTTCACCACGGCACGGGCGATCACTTCGCCGCCGCACACTGGATGCTCACCGGCAAGTTCGGATCGACGACCGTACGCCAGGCGCAGATGTCGCCATCGGTCGGTTCGTATATCGCGAAAATCAAAGGCCCCGCATCGCCGGGGATGCCCGCATACGTCGGGCTGCCTGCCGCCGAAAGCGTCTACCTTTACCCCGGCTACATGGGTGCGGCGTACCTCGGCGGGCAGTACAACCCGTTCAACGTCAACAAGGAAGTGGCGTACCTCGCCGCGAACGATACGCGCCAAGTCCGTTCGCCGAAATGGCTCGGCGCACTCAGCCAATCGAGTGGCAGTACGCTCGATGCCAAATCGAATCTCTTGAAGCAGTTCGACAGCATTCGCCGAGATGTCGATACTTCGGGCACCGTCGAATCGATGGATGTCTACCAACAGCAAGCGATCGATCTCGTCATGGGCAGCAAGGCCCGCGAGGCGTTCGATTTGGACAAAGAAGACCCGCGATCATCGGACCGTTACGGCCAAGGCCCGTGGGGGCGATACACCCTGATGGCGCGGCGACTCGTCGAAGCCGGCGTGCGGTTCGTGACCGTGGATATGCCGCACTGGGACGATCACTCGAACATCAAAGAAGGCCACGGGCGGAAAGTGCCCGTCGTCGATCGTGCGGTCGGCGCGTTACTCGACGACCTGAGCGAACGCGGAATGCTCGACGATGTCATCGTGCTGGTGATGGGCGAATTCGGTCGAACGCCGAAGATCAACACCGGTCAGCCCGGCATCCCGATTCCGGGCCGCGACCACTGGGGCGCAGCGATTTCCGCGATGATCGCAGGTGGAGGTCTGAAGGGCGGGCAAGTGATCGGTAAAACCTCGAAAAATGCTGAATACCCCGTCGATCGTGCACTGAAACCGGCCGACTTACTGGCAACGATCTACCACCAACTCGGCATCGATCCCGGCACGATGTTCAAAGACCACACGGGCCGCCCGATCCCGATGCTCGACGAAGGCCAACCGATCCGGGAGTTGATTTAGGATTGCAGACTCACCAATACGTGTGAGCCGTTGGTTTCATTATCAACTCCGGAATCGAAACGTGTGGCGGCAGTGTCGTCACGAACAGAATCGCGGCGGCCACATCTTCGGGCTTCAAAATTAACGCGCGGGCTTCGTCCGAAACGGGCTTCGGACGAAACGCCAATATCGGCGTGTCGATCTCGCCCGGATAGATGTTGCTGACGCGAATACCGCTTTCGCGTTCCTCGTTCGACAGACACATCCCCAATCCGCCCATGCCGAATTTCGATGCGACGTACGCCGCCCCACCGAGTGGATTCGCACGCTTGCCCGCCACCGAAACCAAGTTGATGATCACGCCGTCTTTGCGTTCGGTCATCTGCGGCAACACCGCGTGGATGCAGTAGAACGCGCCGTCGAGGTTTGCGCGAATCAGCGCGTCCCAGCTTTCCGGCGTCAGTTCGCGGATCGCTCGTTGCTTGAGATTCGACCCCGCATTGTTGACGAGAATATCGACTTTGCCGAACTTCGTCGTGGCCGCATCGATCAGTGCCTTGCACTGTTTCGCATCGGCCACATCGCACGCCACCGCGAACAGTTTCGGCGAGGAACCGAGTTCGACGCACGCCGCATCGAGCTTGGCTTTATCGCGGCCCGAAATGACCACAGAAGCCCCTTCCGCAAGGAACGCCTCCGCAACCGCCTTGCCCACGCCAGAACCCCCGCCCGTAATCACCGCGACTTTGCCCGTCAGCTTGCTCATGTTTCACTCCGTGTGTTGCGAACAGTCGAGTGGGCACGTTATGGGATTGGCTGGAAACCGCCAGAGATGCTTACGCGGAAGCATCCGATTCGTCGGGAGTCGGAGCGGCAGGAACACGTTTCTCGAGTTCTCGGCAAAGTTTATCGAACGATGGCGAGTTCGTACGGCATTCGTTTAGATCCAAGCTGTTGATGAACTCCTTCGCGTCGATTACCTTTTTGTACTTCCTCGTTTTATTCACGGAGCGAAGCTGTTCGTCTGGCACGGTTCAAAACCCGGTTGCAGTTTTGCCAAATAAGACCACTAAAAATTTGGTTCCGGCGTGATTGGAATTGGGCGAAATCGGACGTAAGTCGTTGGTCGGTTAGGTTGATTCCGAAATCGGGAATGATTCCAGGGATGGGTGGGTGGGTGGGTAAGTGGTGGAATCATTCCCTGCTACCCAAAATCGCCGCAATTGAAACCAGGCCGTCGTTCCCGTGAAGAATTAAAATGGTGATCCTGTCCCCAATGCGTGCGCATTCCGTTTCTCATAATGACTCGAATCTGCAATTGTCCCACTTGGCTGAGGTTCTTCCCGTGAAACGTTTCTCGCGCGTCTTGTTGTTCTCGGCACTCGGCTTATACTTCACGCGGTCGGAAATGACACGTTATCGGTCTAACAATCCATTCTTGTTAGCCCGACGCACTAGCGAGGGATTACTGTCGTTTCTGCGATGTCGTGCCTTCAAGTGGGTTTCCCTCGCTGGCGCGTTTTGAAGTTGCGCTGTTTAGAGTCGCCCGTATCGAAATGCAGGCGTTTCACGCACGGCGTAAGCGCGCCGAATGTAGCGCACGCGGCTCGCGTGCTA
>JAYVQG010000251.1:0-5958 GCA_043757025.1 Limnoglobus sp. | reverse complement strand
CCAAGGGTTCGGCTGTTCGCCGATGAAAGTGGTACGTGAGCTGGGTTTAGACCGTCGTGAGACAGGTCGGTCCCTATCTGCTGTGGGCGTAGGAAACTTGAAGGGCTTTCTCCCTAGTACGAGAGGACTGGGAGGGACGCATCTCTGGTGTGCCAGTTGTGACGCTAGTCGCATCGCTGGGTAGCCACATGCGGAATGGATAAACGCTGAAAGCATATAAGCGTGAAACTTCCCCTAAGATAAGGTTTCCTTTCAAGAAGACTCCTTGTAGACTACGAGGTCGATAGGCCGGATGTATAAGTGTAGCAATACACTCAGCTAACCGGTACTAACAGTCGAACGTTTGGCCACATTGTTCGCTTTCTCACTCTGTTTCCTAATATCGCGATTTCGTGCCCCCCAAGTTGACATGATATACATGCAGCTTGCCGGTGATTATACCCAAATGGTCACACCCGTTCCCATTCCGAACACGGCCGTTAAGCATTTGGGGCCGATGGTAGTCCGTCTAGGGCGAGAGTAGGTCATTGCCGGCTTTTTACATAAGAAACCCACCCGACATATCGGGTGGGTTTCTTCGTTTGTATTCTATGCCACGCACGTTTGCCTCCCTGCGGGTCACGAACCGCTTGGCTTATCCCGATGGGAGTCTCTTTCCCGGCGCAAACGCACGTTCTTTATGCAGATCGTTTTCCCGCCGAGACAAGCCCGATGGTTCGTAACGGTAACTCGGGCTAAATAGTGCGGTCGCCACTTGCCGATTGGTTTGTAGAACAATGGTTCCCCGATCTGGGTTGCCCCAGGCGAATGATTTCCCCGATACAGGATGTGCTCGATGATCGTAGCGAATGCGTCGGTTGGTATGCCCAAGCACGATGTGGCCGACCTGGCCCTCGCCGCAAAAGGCAAGAAGCGGATTCTGTGGGCCGACCAGGACATGCCCGTTCTGACGGCAATCCGCGAGCGTTTCGAAATCGAAAAGCCGTTGTCCGGCCTGCGGATGTCGGCTTGCTTGCACGTTACAGCCGAGACGGCGAACCTCGCACGCACGCTCAAAGCCGGCGGCGCAGACTTGCTGCTGATCGCCTCGAACCCCCTGTCGACGCAAGACGAAGTGGCGGCCAGCCTCGTCAAAGACTTCGGCATCGGCGTCGCGGCGATCCACGGCGAAGACGGCCTCAGTTACTACAAACACGTCGCGATGGCGCTCGAGCATCAGCCGCACATCACGATGGACGACGGGGCCGACCTCGTTTCCGCGATGGTGTTCATCGCGCTCGATAAGCTCGAAAAGCTCGGCGGCAACCAGAAGCCCGTTCAAGATTGGGCGTCGAAGTTCACTTCCGATCAGCGCAAAACCTTGTTCAAAGATGTAATCGGTAGCATGGAAGAAACGACGACGGGCGTCATCCGTCTGCGCGCCATGGAAAAAGACGGCGTGCTAAAGTTCCCCGTGATCGCCGTGAACGACGCGGCCACCAAGCACTTGTTCGACAATCGCTACGGCACTGGGCAAAGCACGCTCGATGGCGTGATCCGCGCGACGAACACGCTGCTTGCGGGCAAGAAGATCGTCGTTTCGGGTTACGGCTATTGCGGTAAGGGTGTCGCCTCCCGCGCTCGCGGGATGGGCGCACAAGTCATCGTCACCGAGATCAACCCCGTGGCCGCGCTCGAAGCGGCAATGGACGGTTTTGCCGTGATGACGATGATCGAAGCCGCCCGCATCGGCGATATCTTCATCACTGTTACCGGGAACAAGCACATTCTCAATGCGGACCACTTCCCGTTGATGAAGTCCGGCGCGATGGTCTGCAACAGCGGTCACTTCGACATTGAAATCGACCTGGTAGCACTCGAAGCGCAATGCTCGGAGATCATTCCAGACATTCGCCACGAAGTCGAAGAATACCGGATGAAGTCCGGTAAGAAGATCTTCGTGATCGGCCACGGTCGGCTCGTCAACCTCGCCGCCGCCGAAGGCCACCCGGCGAGCGTGATGGACATGAGCTTCGCCACGCAAGCGCTCGCGACCGAGTATTGCGTGAAGAACCAAGGCAAGCTGTCGAACAGCGTCCACCCCGTCCCGGTCGAAGTCGAGAACTACATCGCAAGCGCAAAACTGGCCAGTATGGGCGTGAGCATCGACACGATGACCGCCGACCAAGTGAGTTACACGACGAGCTGGGAACACGGCACATAAGTCACCGTAAGGTGGCACACGAGCCGACCGGTAACGGTCGGCTCGCGGTGGTTGAAGCGTACGAACGATCCCGCCACGAGTGACACCGATGAAATTCTTCCTCGCGTTTCTGTCCATCTCGTTCATTTTGAACGGCGCGACCGCCGCCTCGAAGCCGAATATCCTCTTCATTCTGGCCGACGATTACGGTATCGACGGCGTCGGCTGTTACGGTTCGGATCGCTTCAAAGGTAAGACGCCGAACATCGACAAGCTCGCGGAAACGGGCACGCGGTTCACGCATTGTTACGCCTCTCCGCTCTGTGGGCCATCGCGTACCACGCTCATCACGGGGCGATACGTGTTCCGCACTGGGGCGGTCACGAACCAAGCGACGACCACCGTGTCGTTCAAGAATCAGCCATCGCACGCTCGCGCTCTCAAAGACGCGGGCTACGTCACCGGGATGGCGGGCAAGTGGCGGCAGATGCACGACGCGCCCAGCGATTGGGGTTTCGACGATTACATCACCGACCCCACGGCGAACGGGTGGTTCTGGGTGAACAGTTACACGAAGAACGGAGAAAAAGTCGAGGCGAAGGCGAAGGTCTACTACCCCGATGTCTGCCTCGACTTTACCAAGGAGTTCCTGCAAAAGAACAAAGCGAAACCGTTCTACTTTTACTTCTCGTCGCACCTCGTACACGGCCCCATCGAGAAAACGCCCGATAGTAATCCGGACACCAAGAACCACTACGTCGACGACGTCGTTTATCTCGACAAACAGGTCGGTCAAATCGTTGCAGAACTCGAGCGGCTCGGCCTTCGCGAAAATACGCTGATCGTGTTCTCCGGAGACAACGGCACCGCCCGATTCGGTTCCGATTACTCGATCATCGACGGGCGAAAGATCAACGGCATGAAAGGAACGGTCCTCGAAGGCGGCAGTCGCGTGCCGCTTATCGCCAACTGGAAAGGCACCGTGCCGGCGGGCAAAGTCAACGACGACCTCATCGACTTCACCGACTTTTACGCGACGTTTGCAGACGTAGCCGGAGCGAAAATGCCGAAGGAAACTCTCGACAGCCGTAGTTTCGCGCCGCAAATGAAGGGCGAAAAAGGAACGCCACGCGACTGGGTGTTCGTGCAACTCGGCAAAAAGTGGTACGTCCGCGACCGCGGCTTCAAGCTCACCGAAAGCGGTAGTCTGTACGACATGAGCGACGCGCCATTCGTCGAGAAAGCCATCCCCGCCGACGGAGCCAGCGATGCGGCCAAAGCCGCACGCACCCGTTTGCAAGCGGCACTCGATACTCTCAACCCCGGCGGAAAGCCGAAGTAGTTCGCGTCATTTCGGTTCGTCGAGTTCGGCCACAATCATCGAGTGGATCTCCAGTTTGGGTACCACGACAGTCGTGCGGCCTTCGATCGCGCGGATTGGCAGATCGATCCCCTCAGGTTCGAGCCGTACACTGCGGATGCGATATCTGGCGGCGAAGCTGGCTGCTATCTGATAGATCGGTACGGTTTCTTCGCGCAGGGGAACATCGTCGTTCGGCATCGCGTGCCCGCCACTCGAATTCACATTGTTGAACAAATGCACGACCAGACGTTCGCGGCCCGCTTTCACTTGTCGCATAATCGTGGAATGCACGCACATCGGCGCACGAATCGCGACAGGCATCGGAGTCTCACCGGCGGCCCAGGCGATCGACTCGTTCAGTAATAGTCGTTGGTATGGGTACGAGTATTGATAGTACGCCGCATCGAAGCCAGCGGCATGATAGACGACGCGGCCTTTGCCGTGGCTTCGCGTGATGATCGCAGGCAACCCGGTCGCTCCCGTTTCCGCGTTCTGAATCGTCGCTTCGACTTTGCTACCCGCGTGCGGCAAGACGTGTACGGCAGGCCCTTTCATCGTTACCGGATCGGTACCGATATACTCGGCCAGTCGCTCGTTTTTCAGGAACATCGACTTGGCATTCAATTGAAACGAATACACATTCCGTCGCTTCTCCCAGTAATCTGGCCCGATCGTTTTCGCGAAGTTGACATCGACCGCTTCGTTCGGCTTCGCGGCTTTCGGAACGCCGCGATAATCGACGCCAAAAAGCGAGGCGAGCGAGAACGAATTTCGTGCATCGCCGAACTCGTCGAACAACGAACAATCGAGGCTGGCTACGAGTCCACCTCCGTTACGAACGTAGCGATCGAGTGCCTGCACTTGGCGCTCATCGAGGCACGCCGCGTTCGGCAGAACGACCACCGCGTACGGCTTCAAATCCTCGTCGGTTAGGTTCCAGTCGTTGATGAGATTTACCGGTAAATGGCCTTCAATCGCAGCACGAAACGCACCGAATGGATGCGCCAGATATCGCTCCTCCACGCGACCCGACGAGCGACCGTAGAAGGTCTTCGCGTTGTCGCTCATGAGGATCGCGGCCCAGCGTTCGGGCGTTTTGTGCGTCGTCCACGGCTTGCGTTTCTGGATTTCATCGAGGCTGTTGTAGACGCCCTTTTGCAACCGGGCCGGCTGGTTCACGGCGATACTCGGCGAGCAGCCGTACGTCGCACATAACAACATCCGGCGTAGCACTTCGGCCGTCGGGAAACTGTCCTTGCCGTACGGGTTGCCGTGGCTCATGAGATACGGTTCGCCGAACGCGACGCGATGGTTCGTGACCGACCACGCGTAGGCGACGCCGAACGCGGGAACGATGCTGTTGCCGCGGTTCGATTCGTCGAGCCACAGTTCCTGATCGGGGGCATCGAACAGCAGATTCAACCTTGCGGGCATGTTTCGCGGCACGCTGATGAAATGCCCGAAACGCCCCGCATTCGTCGTCCACGTCACGAGTGCCACCTCGGGCTTGATCGCTTTCAATCGCGCCTGCATACGCTGGATGAGCGCTTCGAGTTTGCGGTCGGCCCAGTGTTGATAGCGTCGATATTCGGGATCGTTGAGGTTATCTTTGGGAATCGCTTTTCCCGTATCGGCCTTGTAGTTTTTGCGGCAATGTTCGCAGTAACAGACGCCACCGTGATGGAGGCCATCGAAACTGAAGGCATCGACGTCGGGAAACTTCGTCAGGATCTCCGCCAGAACTTCGATGAAGAAGTCGCCATACGGGCTGAGAAGGCAGAGCATTCCACCGTGGGGCAGCGCCTTCATATCGACTTGCGGAATCTGTGTCGTGTCGGTGGCAATGCGCCGCCAGTCGCGGTGAGTATCGTACACTTCGCCTTGAAGTGTCGGTGGATAGACCGCCAGAATCCGTATGCCGAGTTTCTTGTATTCCGCGACTTCGGCCTGGATGCGCTCGATGGGGACGTGCGGACTTCTGCGCTTGAGAATCGCGCTGTTGTAATAGGGATAGAATGGGTCGACGAAGTTCATTTCGCTGATTGTGACGCCATGTTTCGCGGCGTTCGTTCTCGCTGCGGTGCTCATTCCCGAAAGTGTATATCCGACCCCCGCGGTGTCTTGCAACCAGCGGGGCACATCCACTACATGAAACGGTTTGGCCTCGAATGGCTGCGAAAGGATCGGTTTTCCTACGAATCCAACGGGCGGAGCTTGCGCGAAGACGGGGGGTGTGAGTATGGCGACGGCGATGAGAGCGAGCAAATCGAAACGCATGGTGTCGCCCTGCAAGGTGAGTGTGAGATGGAAACTCTTGGCCTGGTTCCAATTGCGGCGATTTTGGGTAGCAGGGAATGATTCCACCACTTACCCACCCACCCATCCCTGGAATCATTCCCGATTTCGGAATCAA
>JAYVQG010000250.1:0-22875 GCA_043757025.1 Limnoglobus sp. | reverse complement strand
AAAAATGGAGGCATATTAGAAAGTGTAACGCGCCGCACACCGGATGGGAATCACCCCTTCGGTGGCGCGACTGCAAATAGCCCTTGCGTGCGTTGGCCCGAGTGGCTGACGTCCATCACTCGGCCCGTTTCGTCGAGGGCCATGTGGAATCGCTCGTTCCCTTGGATGCGTTCCCGCCATAATAATGTGCATGAATTGTAGCTGAATAGTAGTTTATTCAGTAAAAGTGACAAAACGCGAATAATTTGTTTGCAAGGCGAACGTGGCGTGTATACCATGCGAAAGGTTTGACTCAAACCATCTCACCTCTTTCAGGATCACGTTATGAGTACGAATCGTTTTCGCCTGAATCTCGAACCGCTCAGCGAATTGGTTTTGCCGTCAACAACGACGGTTCTACCACCAGACACATCGGGCAGCACGACCCCCGCAGTCGTTACCCCCCCGTCGAGACAATCGCACCCACCGGTAGCACGATGCCGCCCACGACCACGTCACCGCCTACGACCACGATGCCGCCTACGACCACGATGCCGCCTACGACCACGACACCGCCTACAACCACGACACCGCCTCCGGTGATGACTGACGAACAACTTGCGATCATGATGGAGAATGCGTTTCAGTGGGCATTATCCAATGCACTGATCCGCGCTGCCGACGACATGTTCCGGGTTATGGGGATGCAATCCTCGAGTTACGCGGGAGGTAATTTCGATGCCTTCGCCGCTTACAACAGTGCATTGGCCGACAAGTCACCTCTGTCGGAAGAGGAACTCGGCAAACTCGAAGAATTGTCGAAAAAGGTAGGGGCATCTGCTGCTGAAATCGTAATTCGAGGCGCATTGATGGGTCGGCTCTCGACGGATGGGGTCAAATTCGACGGCACGAATGAGCTGCAAATTCTCCAGAAGATCCTCGATGCCGGCAAAAAGGGTTTGAAAGGCGATCCCCGCAAAGCGTTTCTGGACGCATACAACCGAGGTGTAGCCGCTGCTATCGGCGGACTTCAAAAAATCGACGATGCACGATACGCGCAGTACAAAGCCGCACGCGATGGCGGGGCCCCCCACGACGAAGCGTGGACTTTTCTAAATGGTGGCGCAAACGCTCAACGCCGTTACGAGCTGGAGAGACTGGCTGGTCTGGCGCAGTAATTGATGACCTTCAAGCGTCTCGGTCGATTCGATCGGGACGCACCTTTCCTCATACCGGTAATTCCCCATGTCGCGCAGCCGTTACGCCTTGTTCCTGATTGCAATCCTGTTCTGCGGCGTCGGCTCGGTCGCAACGTCGGCTGCGCCCGTGCCAAAAGCGCCTGCAAAAATCAGCGTCGATAAATTAAAGTCGCTACTCGGCAAAAATCACCTGAGCAAAGAGGTTCAAGAGTTCCGGAACTCGATCAACGAACTGCCAGTTGCTGCCTATTTCGTTTCGGGTGTGGGTGGTAGCATTCATACCACTTTTTATCACAGCTGGCAGAGTCATGGCCTCTCGATTCAGTTCGATGAGAGCGAGAATCTAAGCAATCTGTTTTTGTATCTGGAACCCAAGGACGGCTTTAAAGAATATACCGGAGATTTACCAAACGGATTGGAACGGAAGGACAAATCCAAGGACGTCAGAAAGCAACTCGGCGAGCCGGAAACGAAACAAGATAATTTGTTGTCTGATGTCGATGCCTGTTGGGACTACCCCAAAAAGGGAATCACAGTCAAATTTTCCGCACCGACCGCTGACGAGCAGAATTCTGTGATTGGCATTCTTGTGCTGTGCAAGCCTGAAGCGAAATAGCGAATAATATCGGTACTGCCACGATTTGTCCCGTGGCATTATCCGTATTGTTGTCAATTCGGTCGAGACGCCTCTTTCCCAATCCCAACACCGGTAGTCCCCCATGTCACGCAGCCGTTTCGCTTCGCTCCTGATCGCAATCCTGCTCTGCGGCGTCGGGTCGGTCGCGACGCCGGCCGCGCCCGTGCCGAAAGCGCCTGCAAAAATCAGCGTCGACAAGCTGAAGTCGCTGCTCGGTAAGAGTCACCTGAGCAAGGAGGTACACGAGCTCCGTAAATCGATCGATGAGCTGCCAGTCGCTCATTACTTTGTCGGAGGCATCGAACAAACGAGTTTTTTTCACAGCTGGTACGATCACGGCCTGTCGGTTCAGTTCGATGAGAACGGGAACGTGAGCAATCTGTTTTTGTACCTGGAATCCAGGGAAGGCTTCAAGGAATATACCGGAGATTTACCAAACGGATTGGAACGGAAGGACAAATCCAAGGACGTCAGAAAGCAACTCGGCGAGCCGGAGATGGCCCATGACAGTAAGTCGCCGCGTGTCAATGCCTGGTGGGAGTACCCCAAAAAGGGAATCACAGTCAATTTTTCGTCGCCGACCGCTGACGACCAGAATTCTGTGATTGGCGTTCTTGTGCTGTGCAAGCCTGAAGCGAAATAGCGAATAACACGAGGTACTACCGCGATTTGTCCCGTGGTAGTATCGGTGGTGTTGTCAATTCGGTCGAGACGCCTCTTTTCTAAACAGGAAATAGCTATGTTCCGTAGCCGTCGCGTTTTGCTCCCGATTCTACTTCTGATTTGCGGGATCGCGATTGGCGTCGGCTCGGTCGCAACGTCGGCTGCGCCAGTACCTGGAACCGAAGGATGGCTTCAAGGAATACACGGGAGACCTGCCGAAGGGGTTGGAACCGAAGGACAAGTCCAAGGACGTCAGAAAGAAACTCGGCGACCCGGAGACGGCTGAAGATGGTTTTCCGACATGCGTCAATGCATGGTGGAACTACTCTACAAAGGGGATTACAGTCAAATTTTCCTCGCCGACCGCTGACGAGGC
This sequence comes from Limnoglobus sp., assembly GCA_043757025.1. Classification (GTDB taxonomy): domain Bacteria; phylum Planctomycetota; class Planctomycetia; order Gemmatales; family Gemmataceae; genus Limnoglobus. The sequence goes on along the minus strand of JAYVQG010000250.1, from coordinate 20,021 downwards.
CAACACCGTCGTTGGTGGACTCGTCCTCTTCAAGCCTGAACCGGAGAATTGACCAAGAGATCGGTGTCCGACACTGCGATTGAGGGTTGTCTGTAGATTGTTTCGCAAAATCTTTCAGCCCATTTCAAATCTTACCCTTTGCCGCGGACACGGTGCATAGCCCTTGCGTGCGTTGGCCCGAGTGGCTGACGTCCATGATGCGGCCCGTTTCGTCGAGGGCCATGTGAAAGCGATCCTTCCCCTGGATGCGGTGGAGTGTCAGGTGATATTCGCCGGCCATGACGGCCATGTGGCCGAGCTTTTCGGGCTTCTGCGGCGGGCGGATGCGACCCCACGAGCCGTCGCCGAGGTACAGCACGCCGTTGTCGTGGGCGAGGCCGTTAATCAGCGGCTTCGTTCGCTTGAAAGTGTGGTCGTGGTGTTCGAGTACGACGGGCACTCGGTATTTCTCGAACAGCGGCACCCAGTACTTGCGGTTCTCGTCGCCAGTGCCCGATTTGCTGAGAAGCGTTGCGCCCATCGTCCGATATGACGGGTAAGCGGGCACGTGGTTGACCGCGAATACGTTCGGGTGATCGACCCTGGCTTTCAAGGTGGTATCGAGCCAGTCGGCCTGTTCGCCACCAATCGGCGAGGTGTGCCCCGTGTCGAGCATGACGAGGCTGAGGTAGTCGCCGAAGTCCAAGGTCGCGAAGCCGGTGTCTTTGTACAGTCCGTCGAACAGCGCGTAGAAAAACGGTGCCTTTTCGCGTTTCTGGTTGTAACCGCCCGCCACTTCGTGATTGCCGATACCCGCGATCAGCGGAATGAGTCGCCCGCCGCGACCGATCATGTGCCTGCTGTAATTCCGGATGAACGCCAAGCTGACATCGGCCGATGTGCCGTTGTCGTAACCGAGGTCGCCACCGATGACGGCGAACATCGGGTCTTGCTCGGCGGCCTGAATGTTGTTCGCAATCGCGTGCGAGTTGACGCCGCAATCCCCGCCCGTGACGAAGTGAATCGGGTTCGTCGCCTTCGCGGGCATCGTGCGGAACTTGTACGTCGGCGACGACTGGCCGATGCGAAATTCGTAGTCCGCGCCCGGCGTCAGTTCCGTCAGTTCCGCACGGAACACTTTGAGTTCGGTCGTCGGGTACGGCTTCATCGTCGACTTCGCCAAGATCCAATCCGCCGAGTTGACTTCGGCATAACGAATCGTCGTGTCGTCGGTTTCGCCGACCGCGCCGATCCATTGGACGGTCATCGTCGTGGTCGGGTCGCGCTGCCACGTCAGGAACAGCGTGTTCGGGTTGAAGGCGAAATCTTCGGATGGCCTCGGCGCGATCAATTTGGGGTCGGCGGCCGAAACGAGGTTGGCGGCTAGGCCCGCAAAAGCGGAGCCGAGAAACGCACGGCGGTCTGCGGAAGAGAACATGGATACCTATCGAAGAGAGAATCAATGGGAGTAATAGCGGTATAGAAATCATATCGACAAACGACAGGAACGAAACGCGAATAAACGATGAAAGTTGAAAAAAAGGACTCTCACCGGGACAAGCTCGTAGGCACTTCAATCGCTCAATCGTACTCCGAGGCGTTCGCGCAGAACGTTGCGGACTTTGTCGCTGACGGGAATCCCTCTGATGTCGAGTTCGCATAATCTCGACAGATACGGCGACTCCGCAAGGGGCAGCAGTGCGTCGCCACCGAGGAGGTGGTTGTTCGACAAATCGAGCCAGTTGAGCCGTGCGAGTCGCGGCGACGTGGCGATCATTCTCGCAGTATCGGCACGCAGTTGGCAACTCGCGATGCCCAGACCCGACAGACGCCACGGGGCTTCGTTGAGGATCGCTTCGACGCTACGCTCCGCGATACCGGTGTTCGCGAGCGTCAGGATGCGCAGGTTCGCGAAGCACGCCGATTCGACGAGAGTGCGAATGCCAATATGGGTGATTAATTCGCCTTCAGTCTCATCCAGATCGAGATTGTTGTGCGAAAGGTGTAACGTGTTCAGATGCGGAAACCGCCCCGATTGCGCGAGCACTTGCAACGAGACATCGTCGAGGTAATTCCGCGACACCGACAACCACGTCAGGCCGTCAGCCCACGGGGCCTCGCACAACATGCGAACGCCTTCGGTTCGCAGGTAATTATCGTCGAGATCGAGCACCCTCAGCGACGGTGGCCCTTGCACCAAACAGAGCGGTTCCAGTGTCGAAGCGGGGATCGTTCCACCGTGAGCGCGCAGTTCGGTCGCTTGCGTCCAGAACCGCGAGTTCGCAACGGTCACCATGTTCAGGCGTGCCGAACCGCACCGGTTCATTTCGAGTTGCTTCAGGTTTTCGCACGCCCTGGAGCCGAGTACGCGGTGAAGCGAAATCCCCGCGAGTGGCGTTCCCGAAACATCGAGCCGTTCGAGCCGGATCGCCGGATCGGCTTGCACGAACGCTCGCCACGCATCGGGAGCAATCGGATTATCGGAGATATCCAACTGCTTCAGTTTCGTGAACGCGGCGAGAAAATACCCGAGGCCATCGCCGGTCAACCCGCAATCGTACGCTGTTAGCGATTCGAGCGAACGCCCCGCAAAGAGTTCGAGGAACTCGGTTTCGTCGATCGTGTCTCCATCGGCATTTCCGTTGCGACCACCGATGGCGATGTGCGTCAATTGGTCTCGGATGGGGGAATTCCAGAACAGTTCGCCGATGTTGGCCAAGCCGTGAAGTCGCAACAAATCCAGCGATTTCAGCCTCGGCCAACCACTCGAAAAGTGATCGTGCAAACGATCGATATGATTCAACCACCCGGAACAGTCGGCATGTGTAACGCGGTTCGGCCAACACCGACCCCATGGAAGCAATACATCTATATCCCGGAATGTGCCAATTTCCGCTGTGTGTTCGTGCAAAAAATCATCGAAAACGCGGTACGGATCGGCGGTCAGGCTTTGCACGAAACCGCGTGCGAATTCCCATTCGTCCATGTGAGGGCGCGACTTGCCGAGCCAGCGATCTTCGTGCTCGTTCAGGAGTGCGTGTTCGCGGTCTTCGAGTGCGGCGCGTTGCGGATCGATGGCGTCGATCGTCGCCAGTTCGCACTGGACGCGGATGAACTCCGCACGGGGCGCATCATTGTTTTCTTCGAGCCAATCGGCGTAAACGAGGCGCGGCAAGTCGTCCGCCGGGCTGGCGTGAATGGCGTGCAGAAATGCATCGTGAGACATAGTCAATCGCCGCCGGTGTACAACGCGCGGCCGCACGAGGAACAGCAAACGAACGCGCCGCCCTCGAGGTCCGTACGCTGTCCTTCGGTCACTTTCGAGCGACATTGCTGGCAGATGAGACCCTTCAACCCCGCGAGGCCATCGGGGCCGTAACCCTTGACGAGCCGCGTGTATTGCCCGAGCACTTCGGGCGGAATCATCGCGTCTTGCTTCAGAAGCTCCGATTCGCAACGCTGTTGATCTGCAATCATGCGTTCGAGGCGTTCCTTGGCCTCGAGCTGATACTCTTTGAACTCGGCTTGTGCATCCGCCCAGCGTTTTTCGACGTTCGGCAGATCGGCGGTGCGATCTTCGACATCGGTGATCGTCTCGAGGATCGTGTCTTCGAGGATGTTTTTCTTTGCGGTCGCCTGATCGATTTCGGACTTTGTGGCCTGCATTTCCTTCATCGTCGTCACTTCCATCGCGCGCGTGGCGAGCCGCGATAGTTGCTGTTCGATGGTTTTCAGCGAGCCTTCGTCGTCCTTCTGCTTCAATTTCAGCTTTTTGATCGTGTCGTAAGCCAGTTTGTGGGCTTGTTCCTCGTTGGCGAGATGCGTTTGACGGGCTTTCAGAATGCGGGGGCCACGGTCGATTTCGTCTTTGAGGTCGCGGAGGTGTCGCCGGAGTCGGTGGCACTCGCGGAAGACGGTGGAAATCGATGCGGACATGTCGCAGTTCTCCGAGTGTGTGCCTATCAGCATATCGGTTATCGCCCGAAGTTTCTCTGCGAAGAAAGTGAGCCGGACGCGACTCCCGCGTCCGACTCACTCCCATGCTTACTTGTCCGTTGCACGCACGACCTCGAAGTGCAGTTTCTTCGGCTTTGCGGCTTCGCGGATCTTGGCGTCGGCGTCTTCGACCTTCTTGGTCAATATCGCGAGGTCTTCCATCAGCTTCGCATCTGCGCCCTTGGCGTGTGCCCGCTGCGAAAGTCCGCGCCAGGTACCGACGAGTCCTTCTTTGTCCGCAACGGCTTTGAGCACGTCCCGCATCTGCGCGACGATCGGATTGACGCCTTTCGACGCGGCGATCGGCGCGAGCGAAGTCAGGTTGATTCCATCCGCCATCTGTTTCGCGGTGGCGCGACCGCAGGTCACGCCGCCGATCTTCAACAGATAATCGCCATCCCTCAGTCCCTTGACGGCGAGGGTGTACTGGCTGAGCGCGAGTACATCCGGAGCCAGGGCCAACACGGATCGCGCTTCGTCGGGGATCGGGAACGGCTGGCTGCCGTCGAGTCGATCGAAGGCCACGCCGGCCGAATTCCCTTTGATCGCGGACACTTCGCACCCTTTGACGACGGCGGTATCGCCGGGGGCATCGACGATCGCACTGCTGACGAATCCATCGGCACCGAGTTCCTTCAGGAGTGCGGCGGCCATCATGAGTTGACCGGGTGCGCCGGGGTGGACGGGGTCGCCGAGTAGGTTCACGCCCTTGGCCGGATTCTTCTCCTGAGCGGCCAGGAACGTGCGAAGTGCTTCGACGCCCGCCAGCGAATCGTCGGATGCGGCTTGCTTCAGGTCGGCTAGAGCGGCCTGTAGTTTTTCGCGCGGCTTGTTCTTACCCCACGGATCGAGACATGCGTGGAACTGGTCGGCGAACGGCAGTTTCTCCTTCTCGCTGAACGCCTTCAGGGCCGTTGCGTATTCGTCGAGCCGCTGGTTGCGACCCGCGAGTTTCGCGGAAACCGTACCATCGTTCACGGGGCTGGCAGTGAGGATCACGGGCCGCGCGTTCGACTTGCGGATCCGCGCGACCATCGTGCCCATGTTTTTGACGAAGTCTGCCGTCTGCGTGCCGCCGCTATCGTTCATGCCGAGTTCGACCGAAACGACGGTCGGTTTCCAACCGGCGATGTCGTATTCGAATCGGGCGAGCGTGGAAGGGATCGTGTGCCCGCCGACGCCGGAGTTCCGAAACGCGAACTTCACGTTCGGATAGCGGGCATAGCAAAACGCCTCGAAGTAGTTCGAGTGCAGGTGTTGCGCGGTGATGCTGTCGCCAGCCATCACCCAGATGTCCCCATCTTTCAGTGGGAACTTGGGGTCGGCGGCAAATGATGGCATCGCCACCGCACCGAGCACGAACGCGAACGAAAAAGCACGACGCATGGAGAGTCTCCGAGGACAGTGGAAGGAAACGAGGCGAACGGTTCGCCAGACGCGCCAGTTTTGAAGTCGCGCGAGGTGGTAAGACCGTAACACAAACAGGAGCAACAATGCCGCCAAAATGCGATGGAAAGCCGAATATCCGATCTGCCTACGGCAGCCCCGCCCACTTTCGCACGATCCATTCGAGCGATAGCAGAATCAGGAACAACCCGAACGCCCACCACGATTGCCGGAATGGGCGTTCGATGAAATACTCGCGGGTAGCAGACTGCGCCGCGAGCGTTTCGAGGAGTTCTTTCGCGTTCTCGATGCCGTAGACTTTGCCGTTGCCCGCTTGTGCGAGATCTTCCAACAGTGGCAAGTTCGCGGCGAGGTCGACGAGTTCCTCGTTATCGGGTGGTGCGACCTCGAACGGGCAGCGTAGCGTCAGGGCGCGGCCATCGGGGCCGGGTGGCCCTTGCAGTTGGTCGGCCCATTCGGGCACTTCGAGTTCCACCGCATACCGGCCCGGCGTCAGGTCGTTGACCTTGCCCATCAGGTCGCGCGGCCGGCCTTCGGGGTGCGTGAGCGCGATCAACCCCGCCGGCGTTTCCTTGCCACCGGCTTCCTCGGGTAGCCGCACGATCTTTGCGTTCTTCACCGCGTTCGGCGTCAGTTTCTTGACCGCCTCCGCCGTGCGGGCCACCACTTCCACGGCTTGCCCGCCGACGTAAACGGGTTCTCGCGTACCGAAACGGATCGTGCCTGCCGCGTTGATGACGGGCAGCAAGCGGTCCGATGCCGCCCACTGCGCCACCTGCCCCCAGAAGCGATGGTGGAAGTAGTCGCCGGTCTTGTACCGCCAGCGCCACGTCGAATCGATGCCGACGTAAAGCACGCGACCGAAGCCGTAACTTTGCCGTGCAATCGCGGCACGATCCTTCGCCGCCCCGCCAGGAATCGCCGCGAGCGCCTCCGCACCGTCTTTGAGTTCGCCGATTGCAGCCCAGTAGTGTTGTGGGAAACGCTCCCAGGCCAGGCGATTCTCCGCGCCGCTGTCGCCCATCGAAAGGAACCAACTCCGTTCGCCTTCGGGCGTGATGTTCAACGGGAAGCCTTCCTCGCTGTCGAACGGCTTCGGGTTGCGGATCGGCAGGAGTTTGCGAAACGGCTCGTTATCGCCATCGGCGTACGCCATCGGCATCGCCCGCTTCCCCGCGATAAACACCAGCGTGCCACCCGATTCGGCCACGTATTTTTCGATCGCTTCCCGTTGAACGAGCGTCATCTGCGCCGCTTCGACATCGCCGAGGATGATGCAGTCGTACGCGGAAAGCACTTCCAGATCGTCGGGGAGTTGCTTCGCGGGCGTGCCCATTTTGCGGAGTTCGTCGTCGTTGATCCGCCCGAGCCGCGGCTGGCGAAACACGATGCTGCGAATGTCCATGTTCGGGTCGCGGCCGAGACAGGTGTGCAAGTAGTGAAACTCCCACCGCGATTCGCCGTCGATCAGCAAAACCTTCGCGCGATCCTTGACGACGTTCACCCGGACCGTGCGCCGGTTGTTCTCGGGGAAGCGGTCTTTCTCGCCGCCGTCGGCGGTGACGGTCATCAGTTGCGGGCCGGGCGTGTCCATCTTCGTTTTGAACGTCAGTGGGTAAATCGTGTCGGTACCATCGTGGTCGATCGTTTGGTTTTGAGATGGTTTCTTCGTGCCATCGGACTGTTCGGGGAAGTCGATTTTGACTTCGATCTTGCCTGCGGGCCACCCGGTCACGCGCACGCCGACCTCGATCGGCACGATACTTCCCTTGAATACGGTCGATGCTTGGGCCTGTGCGGTAATCAGCGCGATGTCGGCAGGCGGGTCTTTCGGCGCAATCGCGACCGAGAATATCGGCACGCCGCGCTGGCCGAGTTCGCGGGCACGCACGATCGGCGATTCGCCCCAGTTGTGCCGCCCATCGGTAAGCAACACGACGCCGAGCAGCTTCGGCCCCGTGGCATCGGCACTATCCGCCACCGATTCGGCTGCCTTCGCCAGTGGCAATTTCAAATCGGTGTACAGCGTCCGCGATTTGTCGCCGCCCGCCGGTAACAGCAAGGCTTGCAGTCGCTTCGCGTCGAGCGGCAGGTTGGCGAGATCTTTGCCGAAGCCGAGCAATTCCACCGTGTGTTTCTGACGAAGTCCTTCGAGCAAGCCGAGGCCCTCGGGCGTCAGTAGCTTCAGGCAGAGTTGCATCCGCGTCGTGTCGTCGAGAATCTTCATGACCTTGTCGAATCGTTCGCGTTCGGCTTCGCCACCGAGTAGCGCGAAGCGCGGCTTCCCGATCGTCTCGCAGTCTTTCGCCCAGGCTTCGAGTTGGTTGTCGGTCGCCAGTTCGGGTACGAGTTGCAGCACTTTCGCAATGCGGAGTTTTTCCTGTGCCGGTCGATTCGGGTCGGTCACCTTCATGCTGTCCGAACGATCGATCGCGATAATCACCCGCCCCGGCACTTCCTCGGTGATCGACCGCGCGAGTATCGGCTCGAACGCGAGCATCGCAAAAATGGAAGCGAAGATTGCGAGCCGCAGGCCGAGTAAAGCGAATGCGAACCGGCGAGAGATGAGCTTCAGTTCGTAGCGGTACAACCAAATCAGCAACGCGAGTCCGAGGCCGAGCGACAGCAGCGTGAACGCCACTCGCAGACCGGTCGATGACCCCGGAAACGGCAACGCGAGCCGCAAGATCGCATCGGTAAACGGCAAGCGAATCGGCGTCATCGCACGGACCTCGGAACCACACTCAATTGCTCTGAGTATATCTCCACCGCACGTCGTTCGCGTCGCGAATTCCCGATCGAATGAAATGGCGGGTCGATTTGCTAGAATAGTTACGGTAATAGCGAAAGCGGGATGTTCTCTATGCGACAGAATTGCCCGAAGTGCGAACGACCGCTCTCGATCACGAGCGATGCTCGCTTCTGCATGTATTGCGGTCAACGGATCGACAGCAGTTCCCCCCCATCATCCGACCCCAACGAGACTGCCGATTTTCTACACGTCGTCCCTTCGTTTGCAGCCGGGAATGAGCAATCCCCCGCGATGCCGGAGATCGACCGCGTCGGCAACTATCGCCTGATTCGCCCGCTCGGTTCGGGTGGGATGGGTAGCGTTTACGAAGCCGAATCCGAAGATAGCGGCGAGCGCGTGGCGGTGAAGTTGCTGAATTCCTCGCTGTCGTCGAACCCGCGTTCGGTCGAGCGATTCAAGCAAGAAGGGCGTCTCGCGAGCCAGATCAGCCACCCGCGTTGCGTGTTCGTGTACGGTGCCGACGCAGATGCCGGCCGTCCGTTCATCGTCATGGAACTGATGCCGGGCAGCACGCTGAAAGATCTCGTCGATCGCGTCGGGCCGTTGAAAGCCGAAGATGCACTCTTGCGAATCCTCGATGTCATCGACGGCCTGATCGAAGCGCATCGCCTCGGCGTGTTGCACCGCGATGTGAAGCCGTCGAACTGCTTTCTGACTGCCGACGACCGCGTCAAGATCGGCGACTTCGGCTTGTCGAAATCGCTCGATCATTCGGATGCCGACAAACAACTCACGCACTCGGGCGCGTTCCTCGGCACAGTGCTGTTCGCGTCGCCGGAGCAGATTCGCGGGCAGGAAGTCGGCTACGATTCGGACGTCTATTCCGTCTGCGCGACGCTGTATTATCTGCTCGTGGGCAAGGCACCGTATCAGCACGAAAGCATCACGGCGGCGCTCGCACGGGCGATCTCCGAACCCGCACCGACGATCCGCGACAAGCAACCCGACGTCTCGCGTGCGCTCCAAAGCATCGTTCGCCGCGGCCTCGACCGCGACCGAACCCGACGCTGGAACACGCTCGAAGAACTCCGCAACTCGTTGAAGGAACTCCTGCCCTCGGAGCAATTGCCGGCGCGAACCCGCTCGATTCTGGCCGCGTACCTCATCGATTGTTTGATCATCCTGATTTTGGTACAAATCCCGATCGAACTGTTCGAGCTGAACCTGTTCGGCTGGCAGAAAACGTCGATCTGGCAGGCACTCGACCCGTTCGTCTGGATCGGCAGCCTCGGTTACTTCGCCATTCTTGAGGGCCTGTTCGGCATGACCGTGGGCAAGTACGCCCTGCGGATTCGCGTGTGTCGAATCGGACGTGGCGGGCCGCCCGGCGTGAAGGTCGCCGCGATACGGGCATTCGTATTTTCGGTGATCTGGCTACTCATCGTCAGCCTTTGTATCGCTTTGCTGACGTATAAAAAGTTCGGCCCGATCCTCGCGCTCATCGTCTTCGTAGCCGGGTTGTGCGCGGTCGTGTACCCGATGTTTCGCCTCCGCGATTTTCGTAGCTGGCACGACATTTTCAGCGGGTGTCGCATCGTGCAATGCGGGCGTCTCCCGCATCAGGTTCGCTTGCTCAGCCACTATCCGAATCCGCTCGAACTCTCCACGAAGACGCCGAAGGGTTTGCCGAGCGAAGTCGGTGGCTTCGTCGTTCGCGGCGAACTTCCCCACCAAGCGCACGGCGAACGATTGTGGCTCGCCGAAGATACCTCGCTATACCGTCGCGTCTTCCTGTGGCTGAAGCCAGTTGCCGCGGCGACTACCGATATTGCCGAATCCCCCGTGCGGCCGACGCGGCTCCGGTCGGTCGGCTGGGGCGAACACGAATGGAACGGCGAAACCTTCGAGTGGACCGCGTACGTCGTCCCCTCCGGTTCGCCGCTCGTCGATGTGGTGACTGCCGACAAACCGCTTTCGTGGCCCGACGCACGCTTGCTGTTGGAGCAAGTCGTCGAAGAACTCATCACGGCAGAAATGGACGGCACTCTACCACCGCGGCTCGGGATCGATCAACTCTGGGTCGAAGCCACGGGCCGCATTCACTTGCTCGAATTTCCGATCCCCACGGGTGCAGAGCTACCCGTGAGCGCCACGACGCCGATCGGCCTCATTCGGCAAGTCGCCACACTCGTACTCGAAGGAAAGCCGCGCGAGAATGGCGGGCGAATTCTCGCGCCGTTGCCGTCGCACGCCTCGCGGACCACAGACAAGTTGTTCGATGCGGACGCGCCGTTCGCGGATGTTTGCGAAGTCCAAAAGGAGCTTGCCGATAGCCACGCCAGCCCGCCGAAAGTGACGACGAGTATGCGCGTCGTTCACATCGGTTACGTCGGGTTGCTCTCCGGCATCGGCGTCGTGATGTTGCTGGCACTGATCGTCGGCTACCCGTTTCTAATCGCGCTACGAGAGACGAGCCTCGCAAATTCCTACGGCACGATGCTAACCGGATTGGGATCGGCAGAGGTCGTTCAAAAATGGTCGGATGCATCGCCTCTACTCGCTCGAGAACTGACGCCGGAGCGGATAGCAAATTTGAAATCGCAACTGCATACTTCGCACGAACACTTTCGCGAGAGCGGCAAAAATCGAACGAAGACACTCGCCGCGCCGGAGAAGTGGTTGCTGGAATCCTCGACGAATGACGACCCCGAGAATCCCGACGATCCGCGCGACATGCCGATCCGCCAAGTTGTGAATCTCACGGCGTTGAGTACGCAACAACAATTTAGCGACAATCCTTCGGGGCGGGCAACGGTGGTCACACTCGCGATGATCGTAGTCGGTTTCATCGCGTTTGCGTTCGCGCTACGCGGCGGTCTCTCGTACCAACTCTCCGGCATTTCGCTCGTCACCCGCGATGGTCGCCCCGCCGGTCGGTTTCGCTGCTCTGGGCGGGAATGCCTCATCTGGCTGCCATTCCTGTTTACGCTCGGCGTGCTACTTTCGATTCAACTTTACCGCCCCGAGTGGTTCTTCGGTCGCATCATTTTCTCCGGTATCGCGGTCGGCATACCGATCGCCTACGCGGTCCTCGGCGCACGCTTCCCCGAACGCGGCCCACACGATCGACTCGCAAAAACCTACCCCGTGCCGATGTGAGAATTCCTGGTTTTGTAGGTCGGGCCGGATGCTTTGGGAGGCCCGACAGTGCGATCACGCGGCGCTTCCAATCCATCAGGGTGATTATCGTTGCCGTTCTGTCGGTGCTCACATCGCAAAGCCTCTTCGGCCGCGACCTACGGCATCTGAAACGTTGGAAACGCAATCGAACCCCGCGAACGGCTACCAAAATTCCTACACCCGCCACTGCCCTGCGAACATCGTGCGCCGCTCGCCGCGGATCGCGAGTTCGCCCAGCAGCAATTCGTACGGCTCATCGTCATTTTTCGGCAACGGCACGATAACCAGGTCGGCGGACTTTCCGGCTTCCAGGCTGCCGCAGACGTTCGCGAAGCCGAGCGACTCCGCACCCGCTAACGTGGCCATCCGCAAAATCTCCGCGCCGCTGACATCGGGGTGACACTGTTTCGCGAATCGCGCTTCCGCGAGTACGTCGAGATCGGGGTTCGATGCGAGGCTATCGGTACCGAGCGCGATGCGGAACCCGCGATCGAGGTACCTCCGCAACGGATACGGCGAATGCCCGAATGCGGCGTGCGTTCGCGGGCAATATGCGATCGATTGCTGCGGCGAAAGCGAAACCGCATCGGGCAGATAGTTGCCGTGCGCGAAGATCGCCGCAGGTAGTGCGTCGACGATACTGGCGACGCGGTTCGCCAGCGCGTCCGGGTCGGTGATGCCGAGTTGTTGCAAGAAGCCTACGAATGGCCCCGTGCGTCGTTCGATCAGGTCGATTTCGCCAAGCGTTTCCGCGAGGTGCGTCGCCATCGGCAGCGCGAACTTCGCCAATCGCTCGAACGAACTCGCACGCACGCTGTACGGGGCATGCGGACTGACACCGGGCCGACAGTTGGTAGTGGGTGCGATTACGTGCAACCAATCGCGGAAAGCGTCGTGCGATTGATCGGCGCGCGTTTGCGAGAGGCCAATCGCTTCCCAAAACACGACCGCACGCATCGGGGCGTTCGATAGCGCCGCCCAACTCTGGCCGTTCGACGCGATGTCGCCGACGAGCGTGGTGCCATACTTTTGACATTCGCGAATGCCAGCGCGAATATCGGCTTCGGTCGTGGTGCATTGGCCGCGATACGCGATCACACTTTGGAGCCAATCGGTGAAATGCTCGCACGATGTCGGTGGCACCAAGCCACACGCGCCGCTGAGGTCGAGGTGGATGTGCGCGTTAACGAGGCCGGGTACGATCGCGACGTTGCCGAGGTCTTCATCGGCGGTGCGAATGCCGTGCGGTTCGACTGCGAGAATCGTGCCATTTTGAATCGCGATCGTGCCGTTCGGCAACGGTGGCCCGGAAACCGGAAAGAGCCACCGTGCCGTGAGCGTGTGCGTCATCACGCGAGAAGTGCCTTGATTACCTGCGATTTCTCGACGCCCGTCAGTTTCTGATCGAGTCCCTGATAGCGGTAGGAGAAGCGTTCGTTGTCGAGGCCGAGTAGGTGCAGCACCGTGGCGTGGAAGTCGTGAACGGGCACGGGATCTTTGACGATGTTGTAGCTGAAGTCGTCGGTTTCGCCGTATGTCAGGCCACCCTTAATGCCGCCGCCCGCCGCCCACATACTGAAGCAGCGCGGGTGGTGGTCGCGACCGTAATTCGTTTTCGTCAGGCCGCCCTGGCTGTAGATCGTACGCCCGAATTCGCCGCCCCAGATCACCATCGTGCTATCGAGCATCCCGCGTTGTTTCAGGTCTTGAATCAGCGCGTAGCACGGTTGATCGACGTCGCGACATTGGTCTTTCATGCGACCCGTGAGGTTGCCGTGGTGGTCCCAGTTGTTGTGGTAAACCTGCACGAAGCGGACGCCTTTTTCGACGAGCTTGCGGGCCATGAGTGCGGTGTTGGCGAAGGTGCCTGGCTTCTTCACATCGGGGCCGTACATGTCGAGCGTCTTCGCAGTTTCCTTGTTCAAATCGACGAGGTCCGGCACGCTCGTCTGCATCCGATACGCCATCTCGTACTGCTGGATGCGGGTGTGCGTTTCGGGGTCGCCGACTTGCGCCAGTGTCATTTCGTTGAGCTTTTTCAGGCCATCGAGCGTCTTCCGGCGAACGTCCGACGACACGCCCGGCGGGTTGTTGATGAACAAGATCGGGTCGCCCTTGGCGCGGAACGACACGCCCGCATGTTCGCCCGGCAAGAAGCCCGATTGCCACAACCGCGCGGAAATCGCCTGCACTTGCTCCTGGTTCGATGGCACCGCCACCATCACCACGAACGTCGGCATGTTCTGGTTCAACGAGCCGAGGCCGTAGCTCATCCACGAGCCGAGGCACGGCTTGCCCGTCACCTGGTTGCCGGTTTGCATGAACGTGATCGCGGGTTCGTGATTGATCGCTTCGGTGTGCATCGACCGAATGATGCACATGTCGTCGATCATCTTCGCTTTCCACGGCAGCATCTCGGAAAGCCACGAGCCGCTCTTACCGTGTTGGGCGAATTTGAAGATCGATGGCGCGATCGGAAACCGCGCCTGCCCCGATGTCATCGTCGTCAGGCGCTGGCCGTTGCGGATCGATTCGGGCAGGTCTTTGTCGTACCAATCTTGCATCTTCGGCTTGGGGTCGAAGAGGTCCATCTGTGCGGGGCCGCCGACCATGTGCAGATAGATGATGTTCTTGCACTTCGCGGGGAAGTGCGTCTCGGGGAGCGCGGCATTGAAGCCCGTGGCCGTGCCGCTGACTTTCGCAGGGGCCGCCGAGGCACTAACAGTCGCCAACGCCGCCGCACCGAGGCCGAAGCCCGTCGACGCAAAGAACTGACGCCGCGTTTGGCTCGTGATGTATTCGCGGAACGCCGATTCGTTAGAAAGAGCACGATCAAGAGGGTGCATGGCGGAGACCTCCAGAGAATAATCGTTCGATTCGCGGTGAGCACCTGCCATCACCCCACGAACAACCAGTTTATGTAACGATACACCATCAGCACTTGCAATCCAAGACATGCGACGAGCGAAGCGCGGAACAGCAAGCGGCTTCGCAAACAGTCGGCCATCTCGATGAATGCGGGGAAACAGGCGAGTACGATGCGTTGCATGCTCAGCAGCGAGCCAGTGGAGAGGCCCTGAATCACGGGAAAGAGGATCAAAAACCCGCACAGGAACCCGCGTTTGAACCACGCTCGTACGCCTAACGTCAGGAAGCCGAAGGTACATATCACTTCGGCACCGAGGTTTTTGCGTTCGAGGATCCACTCCACAGATTGCACGAACCCCGCCCGCGACGGTGGTACGCGCCCCCAACCGACGTGCGACAGTGGATGGGCGAAAAACTCACCGGTGACACTTTGCAAATAGAAGCAAAACATCAGCACGCCGAGGATGTTGCCAAACCCGACGAATAGCACTTTCCAAAGCGATTTTCGCTCCGATCGCGGTTGCTGAAACCATTCGAGTAACAGGCCAAGCCCCACCGCCAACGTCGTCAAGCGAGCGGTACCCGCCAGGGCTAACGCCAAGGCTGTCAGCAAAATGCGATCGCGCCGCCACGCCCACAGTGCCAGGTTGCAAAAGCAGAACGCGAACGCTTCGTGGTACGGTGCCGAGAAAAACAGGCCGAACGGGAACGCCACGACTAACCAACACGCTCGGCGAGTCAGTTCCCCATCCTGGGTCACGTCGAACACCCACTTGCCGAAAAATCCGAGACCGACGACGAAGACGATGTTCGGCAGGATCAGCCCCACCCAGTACGGGTCTATGCCGACACGCTCGGCACCCGCCATGCACGTCGGAAGCAGTGGCATGAAGGCCGCGGTACACTTGCGATTCGGTTCGTAAACGTAGCCGATCCGCAGAATCTCGGCATACCAGTCGGCATCGAATCGGTACCACGGCTCGACGATCGGGCGCGATCCGCGCGCCAATAACTCGGCTTGGGCATCGTTGGGGTACGAAGCCTCCATGCTGGGCTGTTCCGGCGTGCCCATGTCCGATGTCCGCGACCACCCGGCGAGCAGCCCCAAGCCCAACACGATCGCGCGACTGATCGCACCCATTAACAGCAACCACCGCCAACTCGGTACACTCGTCAAAATTCCGCCTCGTTTGAAGTGACTGCGGCACGAACCGCTCGTGGTACGGCCATTTCAGTCTATGGGCGAAAATGGCTCCCGTGGCTTCTGTAGCTTTTCCATCTCGCCAGGACGGTGTTTCTTTCGAGCGAATTCCAGATGTAGCGGTTAGGAAAACTGTAGCTGGACGGCACGGCGTACCGATAACAGAGGACGAAGCGTGAGTTTGTTCGTCTGCGGCGCAGTCGAGGGGACGGCCGATGCGTGGTGTAACCTGGTTCGCAATCGCAACTGTGTGGGTGAGCGCGGTCGGTTGCGCGAACCCCGATGGACCGCGCCGGCTGGGGCCACAGATCACGCTGCCCGCGCCCGGTTCCGTACCCGTGGAACTCGCGAAAGTGACGTTGCCGCCGTATGTCATCGAGCCACCGGACCTGCTCGTCATCGAAGTGGTTACGATCATCGAAGACCCCGACGCGGCCGCGGCAGATAAAGACGACGCGAAGAAAGACAAAAAAACCAAGGAATTGCGGGCGTTCAGCCTGCCCGTGCAGCCGGTGTCGGGGCAGTTTTCGGTGCGGCCCGATGGCACCGTGTTCCTCGGCATCTGGGGGTCGGTACCCGTCGCCGGTTTGACGTTGTTACAAGCGGCAGAAGCGGTTCGCGATCAGATCTCGCGACAAGAAGACCCGACGAAACCGGGTACGGGTGGTTTCAAGAAAGATTCGGTCAAAGTGATCCTCGACGTGTTACAGTACAACAGCAAGCGGTACTATGTGGTGACCGATGGCGGTGGCAACGGCGAACAAGTGACCGCGTTCCCCGTGACGGGTAGCGAAACGGTGTTCGATGCGATTGCGAACATCGGCGGGCTGCCGGTGGTGGCATCGAAGCGACAGATCTGGGTCGCACGCCGCACGCCGCACGCGGGCCAACCGGAGCAGATTCTGCCAGTCGACTGGATCGCGATCACGCAACACGGAGTGACGGCCACGAACTGGCAGATCATGCCCGGCGATCGCGTCTACGTGAAGGCACAGCGACTGATCCGAATCGACACGGCACTGTCGCGGATCATCACGCCGATCGAACGATTATTCGGGGTGACGCTACTCGGTGCGAGTACAGTGAACCAGATAGCGGGCCGCGGGCTGAGTACGACTTCACGCTAACGTTGCGGTCTTGTAGCTGGGGTCTGTGACCCCGGTCTTGTAGTGACCCCGGTTGCCACACCGGCCTCACAGAGGCCAGCTACAAAGAAAGCCGGTCTTGTAGCTGGGGTCTGTGACCCCGGTTGCCCCGGCCTCACAGAGGCCAGCTACAAAACGAAACCGGCCTCACAGAGGCCAGCTACAAAGAAAGGCTATCATGCGAAACCTGCTCGTATTACCCGTGCTTCTGCTGGCTGCCTTTCCGGTGGCCGCGCAGTACCCGTACTCGCAAAACCCGGCGCAACCGCAACAGAATTTTTTGCCGAACTACTACAACCGCCAGACGCAACCGCTCAGCCCGTACTTGAACTTGTCGCGCGGTGGCGACCCTGCCGTGAACTACTACTACGGCGTTCGGCCCGGTTTGCCGAGCGGCGGGGCGAACAACTTCGGCAACGCGCGAAACGGACCGCTGATCGGGCCTAGCGGCAACGGCTTTCTGCCACAAGCGGCAGTCGCCGACGACCCGAACGCCCCGCCGTTCGAGGCCGGTGGCCAACCCGTGACGCTACGTTCCGCAGGGCACCCCGTGGTGTACGGCAACTACTTCGGCAACCACGGTAGTTACCAAAGCGTCTACGCGACGAACATCAATCGCGGGATCACCAACGGCACGCAGCGTGGTGCGACCGGACTCGGAACGATCCCCGCACGCGGCGGTTCGACTCCACGACGGTAAAACGAATACATAAGATTTTTAACCGCAGAGATCGCAGAGTCCGCAGAGGTCAGATTTAAGATTGAGTTTTGTTTTCTTTGCGTTCTTAGCGCCCTCTGCGGTGAAAATTCTTTGCTTTAATTTAAGCAAAACCCGAACGGATTCCGACGGCTCCGAAGGACCGGACCAGTGGCCAAACAACGACCGAACCGACGCCGCGCGAATCTCCTGCTCCTGAGCGGGTTCGGCATCACTGCCGCCCTGTTCGGGGGGCCGGCACGCGACGGATTTGCCCAAAGCGTGCGGTTGTTGCCCGCGAAACCGCTCGACCCTACCGAGCCAACTGCGCGGGCGGTACCGACGCAGACGTTCGACCCGTTCGCGAAGTTCGAGCCGACGGCACCGACCGCGCCGACGGCCAACCCGTACGCTTTCCGCACCGCACCCTCCGCACCCGCACCGCAACCGATTTCCACCACCAGCCAACCACCGACTGCGAACCCCGCAAGTGTTCGCGGGGCGTTTACCGGTATGACCGGCTGGGTGAACGATCGTGCGAAAGCGGTGAAATCCGCCGTGGTCGGGCCGTCGCAACCGCCGCCGCAAGCGCGCGTCGGCCAGAATCCGCCACCCGCGCAACAACCGCCCGCGAACACCGGCAATCAACCGTTCCGTGGCACGACGGCGAACGGCGCGACCGCGTATGCGGGCCGACCGGCGTATCGTTGGTACGGCTGGGGCACGACCACTCCCGGCGCGAACCCGCTGGCACCCGCGAACGAATACCCTACGACGTCGGCGAACTGGTACGCCATGAGCGGTGCGACACCCGGCGCGTTCCCGATACCGGTTTCGTACCCGTTCCGCACGCCGCCCGGCAACGAAGCGCCCGCCTACGCCAGCACGGCTGCACCACTCGCCCCCGCACCGACATTCACCGCAGTCGCCCCGCGCCCGACGATGCCGAGGTCGATCGCCGAGACGCCGCAATATCGCTACACGGTGCCAACCGTCAACGGCGCGGTGCCGCCATTACCTATTAACACGGGGCCAACCGTCCCCGCCGTCCCGCCCGAATGGCGTGGTCGCGTCGGGCCGCTTTCCTCCAATTCCGAAGTGCCGCAAGGCATGACCGACCCCGCGTGGCAACCCGCATCGGCAACGACACCCGTGCCCAACGCGAAGCCCACGCCAATTCTGATTCGCGGCCAGCAGCCGAGCGACGACGAAACGCCTCCCTCCGAAACCGCGATCCGCCAAGCCTGCGACGGCCTCGTGTCGCAAGTCCACATCACCCGCGAAACCAACGGCTACGTCGTTCGCTTTGACACCACGACGCGCGCCCTCGCCGAGATCGCCGTCCGTGCCGTGTCGAACATCCCCGAATTGAAATCGGTTGCCGTAACGTTTCAAGTGAGCGTGACGGGAGAGTAGTGTGGCTACTTGAACTACCCTTTTTCGTAGTAGCGGTCGTTCCAGCGAACGCCGTATGGATGGCGGCGGGTACTTTCGCGATGCCCCTTATTTGCCGTCGAGTTCCTTCCAGATCTCGATGGCCTCCTTCTCATTGATCTTCTTCAGACTCTTGATCCCGCGTAGGATCTTTGCGTCGCGCGCGCTCTGGAAGTCGCACCGGAGAATTTTCAGCGGCAGATCCTTGAGCGGCGACAGATCGGTCACGGTCGAGCTCTCAATATCCAATTCATTCAGTGGCATCCCCAGGATCGGCGTAAGGTCCGACACCTTGTTGTCGTTCAACTCCAAAAAGACCAGGGACATCCCTTTGAGAGGCGACAGATCGACGAGCGATCCCAAATCGAGATTTGATCCATTGATTTCGAGATGCTGCATGCGCGTTAGGGCGCGGACCGGAGAGCGGTCGGTCGAGAACGTCAGGCCGATGACTGCGTCGTTCTCAAGCGTGGGCTTGAGTGTGCCATCGAAACCGGAATTGCGTTTCTTCAACTCCTTACGAACTTCCTCGACCTGCTCGGCCGCGGGCAGGAGTGCCGGACGGGACACGGGCGATGCGAAGGCCATCGAATCCGATTCGCTTGGATGGTGGGCACACAAAGCGCCATGTTGCCTTACAGGCGTTGGAGTTCGCGATCCAGCTCGCACCCCGAACTATCCTGTGCACGGCCCCATCGTCCACCTTCTCGGCATCGTGACAGTACTCCCCGATGTTGCCATACATGTCGAATAAGCCCAGGCGATTCGGCGCGTAGGAACCGACCGGGCACGTCCGCTTTAGTAAGTTGTCAAAGTTCGCCTGCTCCGGCAACAGGGTGTTCGTCGGCTTGGCGAAGTAGAAGTCGAAGGCGCTGTCCCGCTTGTCCGCCATCGGACCACCGCGACAGGCGTACTCCCACTCCGCTTCCGTCGGCAAACGATAGACCCAGCCCGATTCCTTCTCGCTCTTGTTGAGCCGCTCGATGAAGAGTTCGCAGTCGTTCCACGACACGCTCTCTACCGGGAACCGCTTTAGGTCCGCGTCGCTGATGTCCTTCACCGCGTCCATGCCCGCGCCAGTGCGGGAGAACCGGCTTGGCGTCAGCCCCATCACCTTTTCCCACTCCTCCTGCGTGACCTCGTATTTGCCCAAGTAAAAGTCGGCGGGGATCACCACTTCCCTGTCGCCCGGCTTGTCCTTGCCGCCGCCCAGCCACGACTTGCCCTTCGGCACGGTGACGAATTCCATGCCGATGCTGTTCGTGAACGCGGGCGGCGAGGGCTTCGGCTCGATCGCGTCGCCCGGCACCCGGTAAACCTCCCCGCGCGGCGCGAGGCGGATGACATAAACGCTGCCGTCGG
>JAYVQG010000249.1:0-5981 GCA_043757025.1 Limnoglobus sp. | reverse complement strand
GACTTACGTCCGATTTCGCCCAATTCCAATCACGCCGGAACCAAATTTTTAGTGGTCTTATTTGGCAAAACTGCAACCGGGTTTTGAACCGTGCCCCGTCGGCCCCTCGGTCCGGCCAACGCTCACCCACGGGCCATCGGGCTGGAACAAGTCGGCTGGCAAATACGACCGCTCCGGCTTCTCCGCATCGAACCCCGCCGCGTGCTTTTTCTCGGCGACGGTCAGCGCGTAGTTGTCCGGCAACTTGGCGACTTGCTCCGGAGTCAGGGCAAGCTGGCGGATGACCTCGGCGAGGAGACGAGCCAACTTCTTGTGTGTATCATCCGGCTGCTTGCTCGCCAGCCAGTTGGAGACGAGCCAAAGGTCGCGTTGAAGGATGGCCCGCTTGAGAGGGTCGTCGATCAGCGTCTCGCCTTTGTCGCGGATGAACTCCTCCAACACGGCCACGGCGCGATCGGCCGGCTTGCCTTCCAACAGATACTTGGAATGGTGCCACAAGAGTGGCTCTAGGCGGTCTTCCCCATAGCTGCGGTCGTCTGGCCCGACCCGAATGAAGAAGGCCGCATGAACGCGGTTCCACAAATGGTCCCGATCCTTATGGAAAAGCGCCGGGGCTGGAGCTTCCTTCTGCTTCGGCTCCGCGAGAACTTGCGCCACCAAAACGAGGAGACCAATACAAATTAGAAGCGTCGCCGGGTACACGGCCTGTTTGGAGTGCGGATACATCGCAAGCCACTTATCTTTACTGCCGAACGAGAATTCCTTCAAGCCGCAATGCTGACAGGATCACCCAGATGCAGTCGGACCTATGCTATCCGCTTTTCACGCACGTTCGGCGAGTGCCACGTGTTGCGGTTCGACGTTGTGGCTGCCGCGCGGCATTTTCACCACCAGCACCGAACACGGTGCGTCGCGCATCACGCGCTCGGCCACGCTGCCCATCAGTTGGCGTTCTTTGCCGGTGCGACCGTGCGTGCCCATTACGATGACGTCGATCCCCGCATCGTCGGCATACCGCACGATCTCTTCCGCCGGATCGCCTTCCATAAAGACGTGCGTGACGGGGATTTTGGAGTTGGTCGGGCGGACCGACTCGAGTTCTTTCCGCCAGAACTCGCGGTCCGCAATCGTCTGCCCTTCGACGCCCGGCGTGAAGACGTACGCGAGAACCAGACTCGCCCGATAGTTTTCCGCCATGCCGATCGCGTGAAAATACGCGCGTGTCGAGAAACTCGAAAAGTCGGTCGGGTAAAGAATCTTGCGTACCTGAAACATGATCGCTCTCCGTAGAGATCGCAGCGCAATTGTCGGGCGTACGGTGCTATGATACTCCATCTCGCAGCCGCACACTATCTATCCCATCCGAAACGCGCGATCATTCAAGGGATTGTGAACATTTTCACGAAGTTATCTCGGTTGGCGGCCCACCGTTAATCGGGAGTCGCCACTTCGCCACCGCTGATCGTTGACAGAGCGGGCAGAGTGGCGTCGGCACTGTAGACGAGGAATCGCACCGAACCGTCGCTGAAGGCGAAGTTCGCGCCGCCGGAGTGCAGCGACCAGAAGTGGAATGCCGCACACGGGTCGTCGGTCCGCCCGTTCTGAAATGCGTACGGGCCGGGTGGGCACGTCGTGTAGATCGGCCATGTGGAAACGACGTTGAGTTCGCGCACGCCGAGAATCGTGTCGATCGAACCGGCGACATCCTGCCCGGCACCCGCGTACCACCAGCCGAATTGCATGTCGAAGCTCGGCGGTCGTTCGCCGATCATCAGCGTGTTCGACGTGCCATCGCGAATATCGGTCAGGCGGGTTCGCGAGCGGTCGAAGAAGATTCCCGTCTTTTTCTTGTGGCTTTCGCCGGTCACGCCGAGGTACGACAGCGGCGCGATGCGGATGTTCGTATTATCGTTGGGCCGCTTGACCTGCCACGGCACCTGCGCGCGACCATCGGACGGGCAGGCGAACGCCGCGACGGGCACATCGCGCAGGCCATCGTGCTTGTCGCTAAATGGATTTTTGCTGATCGCGTAGCGGGAAACAGTCGCATCCCAGAGTGGTTTCTGGTCGAGGTACGGCAACAGGTGCGCCGCCCACGACAGAAACGGATACGCCGAACGTGGAGGTTCGTGGACGCTGGGGAACCGCTCGTTGGCATCGTGGTAGAGGTGGCTCGCCAACGCCAATTGCTTCAGTTTGTTCGCACAACTCATGCGATCCGCCGTCGAACGCACCTTTTGCACCGCAGGTAACAGCAGCCCGATGAGAATGGCAAATATCGCCAGAACGACCAAAAGTTCCAAAAGAGTAAACGCCCGCCGAAGTGGTCTGAACATGGTATCTCCCCAACTATGAGTCCGCGTTGGCGCGGCCCTTTTGCAACAAGCGAAAGATCAGGAACGCCCCGACGCCAGCCGCCCCGACGCACACGGCCACCAGCCAGTAGTTGATCGTACCCGGTATCGGAGCCAGGGGTGTCGCGTTCGATGCCACCTTGGCGAGTTCTTCCGCCACGTCCACTCTTGCGTTGTCGCCGTCGAAGATGAACGTCTTCTTCGTATCTTTATCGTAGATGTTTTGGCCAGGTTTCATCCCAAATCGTTTGATATCGGACACTTCTAGCGGGTCTTCTCTATTGAACCAAGCGTTGGTAACCTTAACTGTCTCGGTCTTGGTATATCCATCTACATTACGTGATTTGTATTGAAATCCGTTAATAAACCACGTACCGTCGTAATTCTGTAGCGTGTTCTCGATTTCATACCTCCATTCTTCTTTGCCAGATTTGTCGTTACCCCAAGAAATGTCCTTTTTGACATTATAACCCTCGGAAGGCGAGATCCACATTTTGCAATATATCGACCTGAAGCCGCCAAGCTTCTCTTTAGCTGTCGGTGGATCAACCCAAGAAATCAAAATCATTTCTTTACGATCGAGCAAAACATTCTCCGTTGTGATGTTCTGTCTCGTTGTATCTGGATGACCAAATCTTTCCATTTTTTTCGATTGGCGAAGTGTGTTGAGACTCGAACAATGATAGCCAATCGTGCGAGGATCGAAGGCATAGTCCAGCTTCATTGCTTTCCCTTGATAAGCGAGAGTATTAATATCGTTACTATGTTTAAAATTCTTGCCTGAACCATCAAAATTCATGCACTCAATAAAAATATTGTCGGGAATGACCACATCGATCCGCTTCTGGAAAAAATCCAGTCTGGTTCTGTCTTTGGCGAACCAAAACTGATATTTGGACTGAAATTTGCGAAGATGTCCATCCGGATTATTATTGATTCGGTCGTCAGAAGTTGAAGTCGATTCCAATTCTAAAAATCCATTTTGGATCGTGTGCCTTGCTGCTAATGCGCGAGATTCAACGTCTTGATTGTTAATCGCTGGCAGTTGCGCACTTGCTGATACAACAACAGCTAAAAACCAGGAGCAAAGGATGAAAATGAAAGTTTCATTGCGCATTTTTCAAAAATCCTGTAAAGTGCGTCTTGTTTCCTCAAACAAGACGCATATCATTTCATTATTGCAAATAGCATGTGACATTATAACCCCAGTTACTCATCTGCCACACAGGTCGGAACTGAAACTGCGTACTGAGTTTTGTATAACTTGGGAAATCCTTCTATGGTTTTGCATTTCTTATCAGCGATTACCCACTCACATCGCGTGTACTCCTTACATACGGAAGTAGCGGATGAAGACTTTGCGCCGGTTTTAGAAGCTTGGTTTGCTGGACACGTGATGGTATTTTGCGAGAAAAAGATCTTTGCTTTACCACAACGACTCGCTTGCGATGCTTCGGCATATTCTGGGTTTACAATTGGATCTGGTCCGACTGCAGCACAGCTAAGGGTATCGAGCGGAAACTGGTTGTTGTTTGCACTTACTGGTGGATCAACTGCGGTAAACCAGGATGTTGGAGGAACCTCCTTACACGTCTCGGACTGCAGTGAACAGCAGAGATCTACTGGCAGGGGTTCCGCCGACACATACATCGACATCACGCAGAACCCGAACAACGACATGCAGATCAGTGAACGCATCGCAAGTACCTCCTCGAGAACAGTGACTTCATTCTTTTGGCATGGCCATCGGCATGATGGCGGGAATGCCGGCAGCACTCTGCACGATCAACGGGATCGCAACAGAAGAATCGACCGAACCGGATAGCTGTGCGGTGAGAATCACCGCGCGCAGATCGTCGCTGTTTCCGGTTGGAGTGTGCTGGATGGCCACTTCATCGCCGGTAACCGTGGCCGTGAACGTTTTGGTTTTTGAGGTCTTCTCATCGAACGATACCGACTTCAATCGACCGGGGCGAAAGCGCACGACCAGCGAGTTTGCTTGCCCGGCGGTAAACTCCAATTGCCTCGGTTCGCAGATGCTTTCGTTTTTAACGGTGGCCCGCAGATGCACCGATGAAAAATCGACTTGCTCGGGGCCGTAATGGTACAAGATGCTGAGCGTTTCCTGCGAACGTCCCTTCCGCGAGCCGATGTGCCATTCGTACGCGAGTTGCGTTTCACCACCGGGCGGGATTTCCCGTTCCGTCACCGACATTCCGGTGCAACTGCAAGTGCTCGACCATTCCAGAACGTGAATCGGTGTGGGGTAAGTATTGCGGAATCGCACCGTCCCGCGAAGCGTTTCGCCCTCGTAATGTTCGTTCAGCTGGACCACGTTCGGCTCGGCCCAGAAACCGGGCGTCGGTGGCGGTTTCTGAATGATGCGATACCCCGCCGCGATCGAAACCGCAAAACAAGCGATGGCAGCAAAGATAGTGAGGAACCGGATCATTGGCTCACGGCAATTTGGACGCTAAATGATGTGATGATCCAACTGTACGCAGGCAGCCGGCGGATGTCAACGACTGTTCCAAAGAATCTTACGCGATCTCATTCAGCGGGCGTTTTGGCTCGAAGTACTCGCGCATTGCCGGCACGCGGACGAGTTCGCCTTCGGGGTAGCAGAGTGCGGTGAGTTCGCCGCCGAAGACGCAACCGGTGTCGGCATCCGTCGCACCGGGCGGATTGATGATGCCGATGCTCTGCCAGTGTTGCGAAATCGTCTGCCATATCGCGGTTGGTGAATCGCTTTCCATGAAAGCGGTCTCCTACCGACGAATTACTATCCCTTTGCCACGGATCGGAATCGCCGATCCGCTTCGGCCCAGTCCATAAAAGAGAGGAACTTCTCGACGTATGGGTGTTGCCGTCATTGGAATTGGTAGGCCTTACATCAGAATCGGCTTGCCGAGCTTTCGGCGCACGACCGTGAATTGCCCCACGTGCAACAGGGTGTGGTTGGCAACCAACAGGAACAGGTGCCCGAGTGTGGGTGCCCAACTGCGCATTTGCTCGGAGGTCGGGCGGTCGAGATCGGCATCGGTCAATGTGTTGAGGGCGGCGATCGTTGCCGTCCGCACTTCGTCGAACAGCTTCAGATACTCGGCTTTTGTAAGGAAGCCTTCCGGGCCGTCGTTCTTGGCCCCATCGGTGCCGTGACCTTCCATGAATCCGGGTGGCAGTTCCGGGTACGCGGCATCGGGAAACTCGGCCCGCACCAAGTAGATGTCGCCGCCGATGACGTTACCGATTTGCCAAGCGACGTGGTTCGCGTTCGGCACCGGTCGCACCAACAGTTCGGCATCGGTGAAGTCGCCGACGTACCACGTCAGGTTCGCTTTGGTGGTTTCCAACGCCGCTTGGATCGCTTCGCGTCCGTTCATCGATCGCACTCCGTGAGAGGTGGTTCCTGATACTGACACCATTCTATTGTGATTTTGAACCGAGGCTCTCCGTTGGTGTGCGTCGACTGGAGTCAACGAATTCAAATGCACCAAGCCTGCAAGTTTGTTAGATTCATACAAAGAGTTTGGCACGGTTCAAAACCCGGTTGCAGTTTTGCCAAATAAGACCACTAAAAATTTGGTTCTGGCGTGATTGGAATTGGGCGAAATCGGACGTAAGTCG
>JAYVQG010000248.1:0-22921 GCA_043757025.1 Limnoglobus sp. | reverse complement strand
CCCGCGCGATAGCACTGTCGGGCCTCCCAAAGCATCCGGCCCGACCTACAAAACCAGCGGGTTCAAAGCAAAACGGAATACCCCGTGAACAGTTACCCCCATTCGGCTGCGCCGACGAAGTACGTGTGCCAGTCTGCGACTCGCATATTGTACACGGTCGCCCACTCGCCCGTATCCTCCACCTGCGAAATGGCGACTTCCTGCCCGTCTTTGCCGATCAGTGTGTCGCCGGGGGCCAGTTCGTTGGCGTTGACCCAGCCTTTGCTCACGACCCAGAATGGGTGCTCAGCCGTGGTGCCGATGATGGCGTTGCCCACGTTTAGCTGCAGTATTTGCGAGTGACGTGTGAATAGCTCTTCTACGACCTTCAAACCCGCCGGCGCATCCGCGTCGAATTCGTCGCGACTCCAGACTTTGTCGCCGACTTTGATCGTCTCAATCGCCTGCGAACCGAACTCGGTCTCAATCGGCGTGCCCGCCGTGAAGCAGGCGAGATTGAACGCTTTGCAGAAGATCAACTCGAACCCGCGGGACGCCAGCCGACCTGCCAATGTCCCCGCGTATTTCCCCGTTTCCAGAAAGCCCTTGAACCCCATGGCGATCCGCCGCGCACCCGCCAAAATCTTGTTGTATCGCGAGAGGACGGCCACCCCGGCGCGGCCGAGTCGGGCCGCGTTCGTCGCCGTGCCCAGATACGGAATGATCCCTACGAAATTCCACGCCGCATCGCCGAATCGCAGACGCAGTAGCGAAATGATCGTGTTCGCAGCGCCCGGCGCGATCCCGAGCCACGTCAGCGTCAACTGGATGTAATCGAGCACCGCGTTAATCGTCTGCCACACCATTTCGTCCCAACGCTTCGCTCCCTCGAAACCCGGATCGAGTGCGGCGATCCGCGCCGCCGTCTCGGAAACGCGATTTTCAGGTGAGTTCACACCCACGCGAACGCAGAAAGTCAAAAAATCGCAGGCGATCCAACGTAAGTCGACTTTTGCATCGTGCGCGAACGTACGCAAAAATGTCTCCAAATGACATGGAAATGTCGCTGTCGGTCGATTTTGTGTCGCGTCCGGTCGATTTTGTGTCGCGTCCGGTCGATTTTCGGTAGGTAGTTGCGGCGAGTGTCGAGTCGATGGCACTCGACATAACCCACGTTATGAGATAGAGATGTGGCGAACAGATCGGCGGATTGCGATCGAAAAGGATCCATTTTGGGTCTCAAAACCCGAAAAAACAACCGAAATGACGGTTTTTGAGCGTTCGCAATTGTGACTTGCGTCGATTCCGACGACGAATTTCGGCCGAATTCCACTGGCCAGTATGCAACGTTCGATCCCGCCCGTTGACCGAGTTGGCCCCGTTGCCTACGATGTACCCTTCGTGCGGATGAATCGATTGTAACGGATTAGCGGAGCGAATGGATGAAGGCCGAACACCAAAAAGAACTCGAAACGAACGCTCTCGCCAAAGCCATCAACACGGCGGTCGACAAGGCGAAGACGGGCCAACTCGTCAACGTGCGGCTCGTGTTGATCGTCGTCGCGCTGTTCGTTGCGATCGGCACGTGGTGGTATCTGCGCTCGTCCGCACGCCGTTCGGACTCGCAGACGTGGGGTTCGCTGGAGAACCTGACGAGCATCGATCAACTCGAGAAATTTTCGAGCGATAACCCGAACAGTCCGCACGGCCGCGTCGCGAAACTGCAACTCGCACGCTTGCTCCTCGGTGAGAAAGGTCTGAAGCAACTCAGTAACTTCGAGAAGCGCAAAGAAGCCGTCGAGAGCGTCGAAAAATCGCGAGATCTATTCGCGAAACTGATCCTCGAATTCAAAGACGACCTGACGCTGAAAGCCCAAGCGATCGAAGGCGCGGCCAAGGCCGAACTCACGCTCGTCGGCATTCCAAAAGACGGTTCGACCGAAGATCGCGGCAGCGTTGACGCCGCGGTGAAGTTGTTCCGCGAGTTCGCCACACTCGTTGGCGAGAAGACGGCGTTGGGCGAACAAGCGAGCAAAAAGGCCGCAAAACTCGAAGAAAACAAGCAAGAAGTGCTACAACTCGGCAAAGAGCTAAACAACAAATACACCTTCGCCGCGCCACCAGAACCGAAGCTGCCACCAACGCTATCGCCTATCGCGCCGGAAACGAAACCGATCATCGAGCCGAAGGCACCGACCGCACCCGTTACAATCGCACCCACGCCCACATCACCTGCGGCTCCAATGCCAGTTCCGACGAAGAAGTAATGTCCGAAGAAACGCCGTTCGACGACGACGAAATTCCAGACCTCGACAGCGTGCCACCGCCACCGCCACCGGTGCTGCGGCGTGGTCAAGAGCCGATCGAGTTGGTCGTGCGCGTCAAAACCGAGGGAATGCGGCTCGACCATTACCTGCACATGTGCTTTCAGGACTTCAGCCGGACCGACCTACAAGAGGGGATCAAGTCCGGTTCGATCACGCTCAATGGCAAAGCGACCAAGTCCAGTTACAAGGTTCGCAACCACGATAAATTGCGCGTCGTGTTGCCCGAACCGACGCACGATCTGCCGATCCCCGAAGATATCCCGCTCGATATTCTCTACGAAGACGAATACCTCGCGCTCATCAATAAGCCGTGGAATATGGTCGTTCACCCGGCCAAGGGCAATTGGTCTGGCACGCTCGTGAACGCACTGCAATTTCACTTCCGCGAGCAACTCAGCAAGGCCAACGGCACGCACCGACCCGGCATCGTTCACCGCCTCGACAAAGACACGAGCGGCGTGATTCTCATCGGCAAAGAAGAGCAAACGCACCGCGAACTCTCGATGCAGTTCGAGCAACGAAAGGTCTTCAAAGAGTACATCGCGCTGACTGTCGGCGAGTTCGACCGCGATTCGGACTACATCGAAGGCGCGATGAAATTGCACCCGCACGACCGCCTGAAGATGATCGTTTCGACCGATGCCGACGCGAAACCGGCGGCGAGTTACTACGAAGTGATGGAGCGATTTCGCGGCTATTCACTCGTGAAAGTGCAACCGAAAACGGGGCGAACGCACCAGATTCGCGTCCACCTCGCACACGTCGGCTGCCCGGTACTATCGGATCGAATTTACGGCGGCCGCGACTCGTTCCGTCTCTCGGAAATCACGCCGACCGTCAGCAAAGACGACGACGAAGTGCTACTCACTCGCCAAGGTTTGCACGCCTTCCGGCTCCGCTTCCAGCACCCGCGCAAAGGCACGTGGCTCGAAGCCGAAGCCCCACTGCCGCACGACATTCGCCGAACGCTCGACATGCTGCGAACGCATCGGTCGCTCAGGTAGCGGGGTTGCGATGCGTCACTTCGGGCACGGTGAGGAAGCCCCAGCGGAGGGCACGATCTTGCTCGTATTGCTTGCCGAGCGTCAGTGCGGTGACGGCTTTCGCGAACTCGTAACCGAGGTAGAAACTGTGCGACGGGTCGAGCTTGGCATCTTGTGAAAGCATCTTCGCGAACAACTCGTACGGGTCGTTCCCGCGCAGATACATGCTGCCATTCATCACGTGAATTTCGCCGCGTTCCGCAAAGATGCGATAGTTGCGGTCGGTGATGCGCGACGCCAATTCGACGAGTGCTTCCTCGCCGTGCGCGATCAGTTTCGGATCGCGAAGCACGACGAGGTTTGGCTCCAGGCGCTTCGGCAAGACTTTCTCTTTCACCGCGTGATAGACCAGTCGCCGCGCGAGGTCGAACTCCTTGACGGCGCTGCGTGCCCAGGGGATGACTTCGGTAGCGAGAACGCTGCGGATACCGAGTTCCTGGCAGAACCCAGCGAGCAGCACGTTCACCCCCGCCGTGTCGGCATCGGTGAGTTCGGTGAGGTTGCCGACGCCCATCATCATCGCGGCATTCGGGTAGCGCTTGCGTGTGGCGATGTAGCGACCGAGGCTTGCAGCGAAGCCGAAACCGATCGGTTCGACGATCGGATCGAGCCGATATTTCACACCATAACCTTCGAGCATTTCGATGGTGCGATCGAGAGAATCGAGGTCGCTCGGCGTGTCGGGGATCGCCACAACCTCGATGTTCGGGTACGTTTCGTGCCAGCGTTTCGCGTTCGCGGCATTCGTGCCGTTGACGCTGAGCACGAGTTCTGCTCCCGCTGCCAGTGCCGCTTCGACTTCCACCGGATCGAACGAATCGACCGAGACGCGAAAGCCCTCAGCAACGAGTGACATCACGGTGTCGCCGACGTTGCGCCACGGGCCACCGGGATCGCAACCGAGGTCGATGATGTTCGCGCCGGAGTCGCGAAAATGGCGGGCGATGGTCAAGATTTCCGCGATCGACTTCGACGAGGCGTGATTGATCTCGGCGAGGATTTCGATGTCGTATGTACCGTAACCGGGCGGCGGGCCGGACTTTTTGCCGAAGTATTCGGGCAGGTCACGCAGGTCTTTGGGGCCGAGTGCGACTGGCAGGCCGGTCGAAGCCCCGAGCGATTCGAGATCGCCGCGACACAACCCCGGCAGCAAAATGCGATCAATTCCCGGTGGTACCGTCAGTTTTTTCGCGACCCAATCGGTTGTCAGTAGTGCGGCCACGGTGATCGGCAAAACCGCCACGTGCGGCTCGAAGCCGACCCGCGGCGCGAGTTCGCCCAGCGTGCGTCGCAACGCCGGTTCGGCGAGTTTCCCCGTGACGAACAAAATCTGTGACCGTGGCTTGTCGCTCATAGCGTTACGGGTATCGCCGGGTGGAACTGCGCGTCCTTCAACACGATTGCGAATTCGCTCCAGTTCGTGGGTGAAACGACATCGAGCTTCGGCGATAGTGGTACTTCCGCAACGAGGCACGAGAGGAACGTGAGCTTCGCGAAGATCTCCGCATGAACGAAATCGCCATCGGATTGGAGCGGAAACCGATCGAGTAACGGGCGACGAATGAGCTTGAAAGCCGAATTGACATCGGTGAGTGGCACGCCCATGAGCAGCCATGCCCACCACGAGCGAAAGTGGTTGCGGAACCCGAGCCACCCGGAGTTGCGTTCGGGTGCGGAGCCGAGTACGATCCGGCAAAATAGCCGATACGCACCACCCGCGAACTTCCAGATGCCGGGTTGAGGTCGCCCCGTACGCACGCCGCTGACGGCATCGACGAGCTTGTCGCCCTCGATCATCTCGACCTTCGTTTCAATCTGTTTCAGCAGCAATTTGAGATCGGAGGGTGTGTACGGATAATCGAGCGATGTGTAAAAGAGCAACGGTCGCGTGGCGGTCGGGAGTGCGGTCCGCAAACAGGCTCCGAACCCTTGCGGCAACGGGTGTCGATGAACTGTGAGTAATGGGTGTTCGGCTCGCAGTGTGTCGAGAACCGTCGCCGTGTTGTCGGTGCTGCCGTCGTCGACGACGACCCAATCGATCTCGCGGTCGAGGTCTGCCGTGTTGGTCATCCAGCCGGTTACGACCGCGTGCAAAGTCGTGCCGCGATTTTGCACGGGAATCACGACGGTGATGCCATCACGTGCGGTCGGTTCGGGCGAAGGTTGCGTCATGAGACTGCGATGCCAGGATTACGTGAAGTCGAGATGCTGTTTAGCTTATTCCGACTCGCCGCGTCTCCCATCGGAATCTTACGCCGCTTCGCTGCGCTGGATATTTTGTGCGTCGTAGAGGCGTTGATAGAGCGCGCAACTGGCGATGAGGATCGCGTGGGTGCCGATGGCGACGATCTGCCCGGCTTCCATGACGACGATGCGATCCGCCATTTCGAGCGTCGACAGTCGGTGCGTGATTAAAAACGTCGTTCGCCCCTTCACAAAATCTTTCAGGGCGAGGTGGATTTTGCCTTCGCTTTCGGGGTCGATCTGGCTCGTGAACTCGTCGAGGATCAGAATACGCGGGTTGCGAAGAATCGCCCGCGCCAGCGCGATGCGTTGTTCCTGCCCGCCCGACGGCTTCCAGCCGTCGCCGACAATCGTTTGATAGCCCTTGGGCAGTGGTTCGATGAATTCGTGCGCGAACGCCTTCTTCGCGGCGGCTTCGACTTCTTCTGCCGTCGCGCCGAGTTTGCCGTAGGCGATGTTGTTAAACACGGTATCGTCGAACAACACTGTTTGCTGAGTGACGACGCCGACTTGTTTCCGCAAGCTCCGCAGGTTCGCCTTGCGCAGGTTGATGCCGTCGATCAGCACAAACCCGTGATCGGGGTCGTAAAATCGCGGCAACAGCCCGAGGAGTGTCGTCTTCCCGCATCCGTTCGGCCCGACGAGCGCAATCGTCTCACCGGCCTTGACGTTCAGGCAGATCGTGGCGAGCGTCGGCAACTCGGTACCGGCCGTATACGAGAACGTGACGTTGCGAAACTCGATCGATTTGCAGTGTTTCGGCAACACGGTGCCATCGGCGTTCGTCGTGATCGTGGGAATTTTGTCGTACAGTTCGAAGATGCGATCTGCCGCGACGGCTCCAGCCTGGATTTTGGTGTACACGCTCGACAGCTTCCGCACGGGGTCTGCGACGGCCACCAAAAATACGTAGAGTTGCAACAGCGTCGGGAACGTCAGCAGATCATCGCTGCTCATGTTCAAACCGAAGATTCGCCGTTGCTTTTCGATGACGAGATACGCACCGGCAGTGAGAGCGAGGCCGATTGCCGCAACGCCGAGGAGTTCGACCATCGGCCCCGCAAAGGCGTCGATGTTCGTCACTTGTTGCGCTTTGCGAGCATATTCATCGGTGGTTTCGCGAAATCGCCGGCGCTCGTACGGCTCCATCGTGAATGCCTTCACGACTCGGATTCCATCGAAGGTCTCGCGGATGATCTTGTAAATATCCGACATGCGTTCGAGCAATTTGCGCGCCGCACGGCGCATCATCCGGCTCACTTTCGTCAGCGTAATTAATGCGAGCGGTACGAGGATCAGGAACACGAGCGTGAGCTGCCAACTGATCAAACACGCGAAAACAATGCAACCAATCGCCTTCAGCGGTTCGACGACCAGCCGCCCGTATAAGGTCTTCATTCCTTGGCCGAGTTGTTCCATGTCGTTCGTGAAGCGGGCCATCAATTCGGTCGTGCCCGACTCGGCGAGCTGTCGCGTATCCTGGTGGATCGCCGCTCGGAAGAACTTATTGCGGATGTCGAACAACGTGCGATTCACGACGCTGCCGACGAGCGATTCTTGGAGGAAATCGAAGATGCCTTTGAATAGCACGCCAACGATGACCGCGATCATAATGCAGACGAAGGTCTCGAAACGTCCGGTCGGCAGGAAGCGGATCACCTTCGATTTCAGTTCGCGAAACCGCCACTCACTTTTATTCGCATCGCGTAACTGCCCCTGCAACTCGGAAAGGTCGTTCGTTTTTCTCCGCAAGACGTTCTCGCGGTCGCTCGCATTCGGGTTTTTATCGAGCAATCCAAGCTCTTCTTGGAGCTTATCGAGAGCGAGTAGCTTTTCCGGGTCGTTCGCGCGTTTGTGGTAGTGCTCGATCGATTCGTCGACCCATTCGTGGAGGTTCTTGTTGCTGCTCAAAATTTCGAGAACTGGTAGAATCGCTGAAAGATTGAGGGTCCAAAATAGCGACACCATCAACGCGCAAACGACCGAAGCCATTAGCCGATAACGGTAGGTCCACGAGAATTTCAGCGTTCGGATAAAACTGCGCATAGTGCGGCCGCTCCGTCGGCCCGGTCCAAGATCGGGTATCGTGTGGGGTATACCCGATTTCGCCGAATCGCAGCAAGATCGGTTCCGAGAGCGTATCCCAGCATGAACACCGAACTCCTGCGCAACTGGTTGAACCTGCCGCCAGGCGCGTGGCCGCCGGATGATCGTACGATCTTGGCGCTCGCGAACGGCCCCGCAACGGCCACGCACATCGAAGAATGCGCACTCGCGCAGATGGAGAAACTACGACCGTACCAGCTCGTCGACCCCGATCTGGTGACCGAAGGAATGAACCGCCTCGCGCAGGCGTTGATCGCACTTACCGACGAAGCCAATCGCACACTTGCACCCGTCGCAGCACCCCAACAAATCGATCGCGAAATTTCATTTGAAGTCGCAGAAAGCGTCGATGCACCCTCGCTGCCGACGATTGCGCCGCTCGTGCTGCCCGTCATTTATGAAGCCGAAATCGTACGCAAACCGAAACGCGCACCGAAGAGCGAACGCAAGCCGACGACGGTCGAACTCGTTGAAACGGATGCGCCCGAACCGACCGTTGAGATACCCGAACCGCACCTCATTCCGGCGGGCGCGGCCTACGTTCCGACGGATCGCCGGAAAGCGTACGCCGAACTCGTCGCGTTGCGTAAGGTCATACAGGCATGGGAGAAACTGCAACCGCAGTTTGCCTCGCCTTCAGAGAAACTGCATACGTCGGCGATGGTTTTGGGCTTTTTCGAATCGGTGGCAGAGTGTCGCCACGCGGTGACGGTGCATGGCAACACGGAGTGGTTTGAAGATCATGGCGGGCTGGTACTGACGATCGTGCGGAACCCGATGGCGCTGAGCGTCTTTCGGATGTTCGTGCGTTCTCAGCGTCGCGAACTCGCCGCCGATTGGGCGAACGCCGCCGCC
Organism: Limnoglobus sp.; assembly: GCA_043757025.1. GTDB lineage: Bacteria > Planctomycetota > Planctomycetia > Gemmatales > Gemmataceae > Limnoglobus. The sequence goes on along the minus strand of JAYVQG010000248.1, from coordinate 14,367 downwards.
GACCTGCGCGGGCGTTACCTCGGAATGCGCCAGACACTCCAAACCACGAAGCCACGGCACAAATTCGGCACGATGCTGCGCGAGACGCAAATCTGGATGCGCGAGAACCCCGAATGGCTACTGACAACGGTCGTGCTTTTCACGTTCGCCATCGGACTCGCCCGCACGATGGTGCGTTAGGATACACATCCATAAGAATTTTAACCGCTGAGGGCGCAGAGAACGCGAAGGTAATCACAGCCGGAAACTGCCACCCAAATTGAAACATCAGACGATTTTTCTTCTCTACGTACTTTGCGACCTCTGCGGTTAATGTTTTGTTTTTCGTTTTCAATCGCGGCCCAAATCGCTATCGCACACACTCGCGGTTTGGGGTAAATACTCCGTGCGAAATGGAATTCTGGCCGGAGGGATGCGGTTGACTCGCGCACATTACCTTGCGATTCTGGCGGCGTTTGCCGTGTATTGCCTACTGGCGTGCATCGTCCCTCCGATGGACGACGAGCTTTACGGCTGGTGTTGGGCGGAAACTCCGCAATGGAGTTACTACGACCACCCGCCGATGACGGCATACCTCATCTGGCTTAGCACGGCGATTTTCGGCGATACGCTGTTTGCGGTACGGTTGCCAGCGTGCCTCGGTAGTGCCTTCGTATACGGGGCGATTCTGTACCAGACACAACCGAAACGGGTCGCGTGGTGGTTGCTTTTCACCCCGATGTTCACGTTCGGCGCGGTGCTAATGACCCCCGATACGCCGCTGCTCATCTTCTGGACGGCGTATGTGTTGTGGTTGGTAAAAACGCACGAACGACTGAGTTCGGGGCGGATTCCCACGTATTATTGGCTGATCGGCGGTGTAATCTTCGGTTGCGGCGTGTTGGGTAAGTACACGATGGGCCTCGCGGTCCCGGCGGGGTTTCTGACATTCACGCTCGCCGGCCAGTGGCGAAAGTGGATGGTCGGGTATTTCGCACACGGCATCATTGCGTTTGTCGTGGCATCGCCGATTCTCATTCACAACATCCCGCAAAATTTTGTACCATTGAAGTTTCAGTGGAACCATTCAATGGGCCAAAACGACGCGAGCATCGTTCGGTTCGGCGAGTTCATGGGCATTCAAATGTTGTTGTTCGGCACGATGCCGATCGTGCTGTTTCCGTGGGTGCTCATCCATGCTCGCAAATTCTTAGCCGTACCGCGACTGCGCGTGTGCTTGTGCATGTACGGCTTCCCGTTCGCGTTTTTCGTGTATAAAGCAGCACGCGGGCCACTCGAAGGCAATTGGGCGCTCGCCAGTTTCGTCGCGTTTTGGCCGCTCGCTGCGGTCTGGTACGAAACCGTGAAGGATCGTCGCTTTTGGCAGATCGCCGCCCCCGCGGCGTTCTCCTTACCGTGGGCCGTCGTCGCGATTATGGCGATTCACCTCGCTTACCCGCTACCGTTTGTGCCGAGTGCGACCGACCGGGTGACGCGGCAAACGGTGAAGTACAAGATCACGAAACAAATTCGCGATTTCCTTGCGAATCAGCCCGAAAAACTGCCGTTGTACGTCGATAACTATCAGTGGACGGCGCTGTTGCGGTTCCAGGGGATCGACGCCCGACAGATCGCAGGCGTGACGCGGCCGAGCCACTTCACGCAGATTCCGGAAGCGATCACCGACTCCGAAATCGCCTACGTACTCTGGGAAGGCACGCCTCCCGAACGCCTCACGCGCGGCTTCGCAGAACCCACACGACTGGAGATCTTCCCACTGAAAATCGGCAACGACTTGGTAACCGGCTTCTGGCTCTGGCGCTACGAGAAGCTAAAGGTCGTTACGGAGTAACATTCACTTTCATGGCGCAGCGAACATTGGCATCGGCTATCATTGGTTTTGGAGGATGCCAATGTTGAACATCGGACGACAGACGCAGCGAACGTGCCAGACGTTGCACCGGCGGGCGTTCGTGCAAGCGGGGATGTCTTCGGTACTCGGGCTGTCGCTCGCGGATCGGCTGCGGGCGAAGGACATGAACCCGACGGGGTTCAATCCCGGTTCGGCGAAGGCGGTCATTTTGTTGTGGCTCTGGGGCGGGCCTAGTCAGCTCGATACCTTCGACCCGAAGCCACACGCGCCGCTCGAAAACCGCGGGCCGTTCGGCACGATCCCGACGCGAATTCCCGGTGTGCGCTTCTGCGAACTCTTTCCGCAACTCGCGGGCATATCCGACAAACTCACGGTCCTTCGCTCGCTCAATACCTTGTCGAGCGATCACGGCGTCGCGGGGACAATCGGCCTCACCGGTAGCCCCGCCGGTGGTGTGGGACTCGACGGCAAACCGCTACCCGGTTCGCCGCGGCCGGCTACGGGTTCGGTCGTTGCGAAGCAACTGATGGCGAGCGGTCACCGGTCGCAACTCGGCTCTCCGTTCCTCGTCGTGGGCGGAAAATTGCACCAGGGCCGCAAGGCGATTGTCGGCGAAGGCGGCGGCCCACTCGGACCGGCGTACGACCCGTTCCGCCTCGAATACGACCCCGTGCATGGCACGAAAGTCCCGGCTCTGGCGCTGCCCGCCGACTTGACACCTGAACGACTCGCCGACCGCCGTCGGCTGATGCTCGCGCTATCCGGTGCTGACCGCCAACGAGAAGCCGCACGAGCCACCGGCGCGCTCGACGATTACCGTTCGCGTGCCATCGAGATGCTGACTTCACCCACCGCCCGCGAGATGTTCGACCTCTCGAAAGAGCCGGGCAAAGTCGCAGATGCGTACGGCCGAACGCGGTTCGGGCAGTCGTGTTTGTTGGCCCGGCGATTGGTCGAAGGCGGCGTGCCGTTCGTGCAAGTGAACTGGAGCGATCACATCGAGGCCGAGGAAGATTCGGGCGACGGCGGTTGGGACCACCACTACCGGAACTTCCAGATCATGCAGGATCGCCATGCGGTTTGGCTCGATCAGGCGATGACGGCATTATTGAAGGATCTTCACGATCGCGGCTTGCTCGGTTCGACGCTCGTTCTGGCAATGGGCGAGTTCGGCCGCGATCCGAAGATCAACGTGAAATCGGGGCGCGACCATTGGCCCGGTTGCTACTCGGCACTGGTGGCAGGTGGCGGTGTAGCGGGTGGCCGCGTCATTGGCACGAGCGACGCCAAAGCCGCAAAACCCGCCGACACCCCACTGACACCCGGCGACATTTGCACGACGATCCAGCACTGCATCGGCATGACGAGCGAGCAAGTCGGCGCGCTCGGGTTAGTGTCCCCCGGTCGCGTAATCAGCGAGTTATTTTGAGAAAGCAAACGCGCCTATGATACTGCGACCAAAAACCACAGGGAGTTCATCGTGAACAATCGCATTCGTGCCTACGCCGTCATGCAACAGGGAAAGCCGCTAGAGCGTTACGATTTCGATGCTGGCCCGTTGGGCGCGGATCGAATCGAAGTTGCGATCGAAAGTTGCGGCATCTGCCACTCGGACCTCAGCATGATCACAAACGAATGGGGTATGACCGCGTATCCATTCGTTCCAGGGCATGAAGTCGTCGGCAAAATCACCGCCGTCGGCTCGCTGGTCACGACGCTGAAACCGGGGCAAACTGTCGGAATTGGCTGGATGAGTGGTTCGTGCATGACCTGTCGGCAGTGTATGTCGGGAGATCAAAACTTGTGCGCGACAGCGGAACAAACCGTCGTGGGTCGGCCAGGTGGATTTGCGGACAAGATTCGCTGTCAGGCGGCGTGGGCACTGCCGTTACCCGAAGGGCTAGATGAGACCAAGGCGGGGCCATTGTTCTGCGGCGGCATCACCGTTTTCAACCCGCTGGTGCAACTCGACGTGCGGCCAACTGACCGTGTCGGCGTGATCGGTATCGGCGGGCTGGGGCACATGGCACTCCAGTTTCTGCGAGCGTGGGGTTGCGAAGTCGTGGCGTTCAGTTCGTCCGATTCTAAACGCGAAGAGGCAATGAAACTCGGTGCCCACCGAGTGATTAACTCTCGCGATGAAGCCCAACTGACGGCGGCACGCGGCACGTTCGATTTGATTTTGAACACCGTCAACGTGAGTATGAACTGGCAAATGTACGTCGACTGCTTGGCACCGCGTGGCAGACTGCACACCGTCGGGGCCGTTGCCGAACCGATCAGCTTAGCAGCGTTCCCGCTCATTCTCGGGCAAAAATCGCTGTCCGGTTCGCCACTCGGAAGCCCCGTAACCGCAACCAAAATGTTAGAGTTCTGCGCCCGGCACAAGATCGCACCGGTTACCGAAACTTTTCCAATGTCCAAAGTCAATGAGGCGATTGCCCACCTTGAAGCGGGCCGCGCCCGTTATCGCATCGTGATGACGAACGATATTAGCTAATCGTCACTGGCCGGGCATTTTGCCGTTTGGCGTCATTTTGTCGACAACGATCGGGCAGATACTTCGAGAGTGATTTAGCGAGTTCGGGGAGCGACAACCCCGATTGTTTGGCCATCTCGTTCATTTTTCCCTCGCCGCCGATTTCCTTCAATTGCTTGAGGCTGATCGATTTGTTTTCGCGAATTCCAACTCGAACCGAAGGTTTCGGCCATCCCTTTGCCCTTGATCGCCGCTCTTCGGATGAGTCCGCAATTGCGACATCTGAGCCGGGGCACGGGCAGATGCAATACGACCAGCTTGCCACCGATCGGCACGGTGCGATTGGCCAGCGAGAAGTACGCACTTCCCAGATGAGCCTAGTTTTTTTAATTTCTAGTTCTTGGCCTCGACACAAACGCAAATCCCGGCTATCGGCCATCGTTCAGCTGGCTCCATCAGAGGGCGGTATCGTGCGTGGAATCTTGCTCGTTCTCTCACTCGGCTTCATCGGCTGTGCCGATACGCAATTCGCACGCACAGCACGAAGCATCGTTGGCAAGGAAATTACCATTCCGAAGGGCGCGGAACCGAATCTCGAGGCCGCAGCGCGGGTCGATCAGATCGGGCGACAGATCGCGGCCGCGAATCCGTTCATGGGTATCGAGCCGACGTTTCAAACCATTGGCAGTCCGGAACCATTACTATTTCACCTCGACCAACATGGGATGATTATCTCGGATTCGCTCGTCAGTTCGTGCAAAACCGATGCGCAACTCGCAGCGGTACTATGCAGCGAACTCGGCAAGATGGTGTCCGAACACCGGAACGCGATCCGTATGGGATACCCCGATCCGTTGCCGAACATTTCGGTACCGAATAGTTCGGAGATGAACGGTATCCCGGCGGATCAGTTTCGCCTCGCGGAACTCGCGATGCTCGAGAAGCGATTTCCAAAAAAAGAAGCGGACCGAATGCGCTCGCTGACGATCGATCCGCAAAAGATTGCAGCCGATTTGCTCAAGACGACAGGTTTTGAAGATTCGGCAATGAGTTCGATCGAGTCCCTGTTGAAATCGGCGAGCAAAGACAACGCCATTTCCCGTCAACTCGGCGGCAAAGGAACGAAGCCGACCTGGTCGAACTAATCGAACGATTGCCGTTTCGCTCTCACTTCGCTAATTCTTCCAACAATCGTTGGCGATATATCTTCGTACGGTGGTTGACCGTGCCGCACGCCGGTATAGATGTATATCAACAACCCTCAGTAATTCTCTCCGTTACGAAAGCGGGTGCCTGATGCGATTCGGACTCCGATTGTGCGCTCTTTCCCTCGTTGCGTTGGTCGTTGGGCTGGCCCCTGGCTGCAACTCCAACTCGGGCAAGCCGAAAGTGGCGATCATCACGAACTGCATTGCCGAGTTCTGGTCGATCTGCGAAGCGGGTGCCAAGAAGGGCAGTGCCGACTTCGGCGTCGATGTCGTGTTCATTCAGCCGAACAGCAATACCGTCAGCGATCAAACCGACAAAATCAACGACGTGCTGAAACTCGGCGTAACGGGAATTGCCGTCAGCGTGATCGACCCGAAAGAGCAGACGCCAAACCTCAAGCGTATCGCGGCCGAGAAGCACTTCCTGGCGATGGACAACGACGCTCCCGATAGTGGTCGCCTGTGTTACATCGGCATCGATAACTACGAAGCGGGCAAAGCGGTCGGGCGGATGGTCAAGGAAGCGATGCCGAACGGCGGTACGCTCGTCATGTTCATCGGTTCGATGTCGTCGGACAATGCCGCAAACCGCGTCGGTGGCGTTCTCGATGAACTCGCTGGTCAGAAAGGAGCCAAAGGCCCGACGTACGGCCAATTCACGCTGTACTCGAACGCCCCGCTCATCGACGAAACCAAGGAAGACAAAGCCCAGGAAAACGCGAAGGACGTTCTCGAAAAGCTCAAAGATACGCCGAACATCGTGATGGTCGGCTTGTATGCGTATAACCCGAAGGCGATCCTTCAGGCCGCTCGCGCCAAAGGTGTCGTTGGTAAAGTCAAGATCGTCGGCTTCGATGAAGACTGGGTGACGCTCGAAGGGATCGCGAAGGGCGAGATCGTCGGCACCGTCGTGCAAGACCCGTTCATGTACGGTTACAAGTCGGTCGAGGTTCTCGCAGCACTAGCAAAAGGTGACAAATCGAAAGCGACGACCTCACCGATTCCTTACCGCAAAGTGACTAAAGATGGCGGCCCCGAAGAGACCGTCAACGGCACGAAGGTCGTGAACCTGAAAGTGGCCGACTTCAAAGCGAAGCTCGAAGCCGACATCGCCAGCGGCAAGAAATAACCGATCCCAAACTCACAACGCTCAACTCTTAACTAAGAACTACTGTCGCGTACGGGTTAGCAAGCGAGGGTTTCGGTCGGTAGTAACTTAAATATGCCCACGCCACTTATCGAAGCGACGGCGATCCGCAAACAATTTCCGGGGGTTCTGGCCCTGGATGGTGTGTCGTGCGCGATTATGCCCGGCGAAGTGCTTGCGATCGTCGGCGAGAATGGCGCGGGCAAATCGACGCTGATGAAAATCATCGCGGGTATTTACACACCCGATGCCGGCGAACTGCGAATGAACGGGCAGCCGGTTCGCTTCGATGGCCCGGCAGACGCGATGGAAGCGGGTATTTTCCTGATCCACCAGGAACTCAGCCTCGCGGAAAATCTGTCGGTCCTCGATAACTTGTTCCTCGGTCGCGAACGCACGAAGTTCGGCTTCCTGCGCGTACTCGATCGCACGTCAATGGCGGCCACGGGGCGGGACGTCCTCGTTCGCGTCGGCTTGCCGAAAGAATTGTTACACGTCGAAGTCGGGGCATTGCCACCCGGTCAGAAACAACTCGTCGAAATCGCGAGGGCGCTCATCAATGATGCGAAAGCGATCATCATGGACGAGCCGACTTCGAGCCTGACGCAAAAGGAAACGGATACGCTTTACGGCGTCATCGACGTGCTCCGAAGTTCGGGCGTGTCGATCTTGTACATCTCGCACCGGCTCGCGGAAATCAAGCGATGTGCCGACCGTGCCATCGTGTTGCGCGATGGCAAACTGACGGCGGAATTGCCGAAGGCCGAGATCAACCACGCGAACCTCGTGCGGTATATGGTCGGCCGCGATTTGAAGCAATTTTTCCCGCGCGACCACCGCAAAGGCGCGGGCGAAACGGTTCTGCAAATTCGCGACTTGCGTTTTGCAGGCGGGCCGGGTTCCGGCATCTCGCTCGATGTGCGTGCGGGCGAAGTCCTCGGCATGGCAGGGCTGGTCGGTGCGGGTCGTACGGAACTCTCGGAGGCGATCTTCGGTATACGTGCCATCACGGGTGGAACGATCCAACTCGCCGGCCAAACGGTGCAGATTCGTACGCCACGCGATGCCATCGATGCCGGCATTTACCTCGTTCCCGAAGACCGCAAACTCAACGGGTTGATCGTCGATGCCACCGTTGGCGAAAACCTGAGTTTGCCGAACTTCGGTCGAATATCGCGATATTCGTGGCTCAGTCGTTCGGGGGAAACCGAACTCCATCGCGAGTCGATACAGCGACTGCGAGTGAAGACGCCGAGCGCCAGGCAGACCGTCGGTTTGCTGTCCGGGGGCAACCAGCAAAAAGTCGTGTTCGGCAAATGGCTGGCACGCGGGCCGAAGCTGTTAATCCTCGACGAGCCGACGCGCGGGGTCGATGTCGGCGCGAAAGCGGAGATTTACGGGCTGATCGACGAACTCGCGGGGCAGGGCGTTGCGATCTGGATGATTACCAGCGATCTCGAAGAACTCCTCGGCATGTCGGACCGTGCGGTCGTCATGCACGAAGGCCAGATTGCGGGCGAACTGACACGCGAAGAATTGAACGAAGAAGCGGTGATGCGACTCGCAACGGGAGGCAGCGAATGAATCGGATTGCAGGCGTTTTGGTGTTGCTCGTCGGGTTGTACGCGGCCCTTTACGCCACGCGGCCCTCCGCGCTCGATTCGTCGAACCTCATCGATGTCGGCAACCGCCAGGGCTTCTACGGCATCATGGCCATCGGCGTGGGCGTCGTCATGATCGCGGGCGGAATCGACCTCAGTATCGGTGCGGTCGTGGCGCTTGCCGCTACGTCTTTCGGCGTGTTGCTCAAGAACGGCGTGCATCCGTACAGTGCGTTCATCATCACCTTGTTGGGCGGCACGTCGATCGGTTTTCTGCACGGCATCCTCGTCACGAAACTTCGGCTACAGGCTTTCCTGATTACCCTGTGTGGGCTGTTCGTTTATCGCGGCCTCGCACGGCTTCTGACGAACGATCTTCAAGTGGGAATGAACGCGATTCTGCGTGAAAAACCGAGCTTCGTGCCGAGCGTCGACTGGCTGCGATTCTACCTGACGGGCCACGAAGCCGACGGCAAACTCGCGTTCCCGGCGATGCTCGTGTTGCTCGGCATCATCGCGGTCGTGGTCGGTCTGATCTTGCAAAAGACCTCGTACGGGCGTTACTGGTACGCGGTCGGTTACAGCGAGCAAGCGGCGCGATATGCCGGGGTGAACGTGGACCGACAGCGGATCGTCACCTTCATGATCGGCTCGACACTCGCGGCACTGGCCGGGATCTTGTTGTTGTTGAAAGATAGCTCCGTGAAGCCGGATAACGCCGGTATGGCGTACGAACTCGAAGCGATTACGGGTGCCGTGCTCGGCGGCGTGAGTTTGCGCGGCGGATCGGGAACCGCGCTCGGCATCGTCCTCGGTGCCGCCGTGCTGCCACTGTTGAAAAACTTAATTATCTTCCTCGAAATCCCGAGTGCCATCGAACCCGTCGTCATCGGCACGACACTTTTGTTGGGTACGACCGTCGATGAATTGCTACGCAAACGAAGTTCTGCAAGGAAATCGGGGTAATTGGCAGCAAAATTGCCGATGAACTGAATAGACGAACCGTTGTCTATCTTGGGTTCACCGATGAATTGCGCATTATTCGTCCTATTAACGTCCGCTTCGTTGTTCGCGACGCAACCGAATGCGGAGCCAACGACTGCCTCGGCGAAGATCACGCTCAAAGATGTCGATGTCGGCGAATTGCTCGAAAAACTGAACGTCAAACTCGATTATGGGCTCGAAGGCCAAGTGACGATCGTTGCGAGTGTGTCGGTCGAAATCGGCAACGCGACGAGTGCAAAGGGTTATACCTTTCGCGGTCAACTCACATCGGCGGCGATGCGTTTCGAGGGTTTGCAAGTCCGCGATCTTTCGGCCAATGTGCTTTATGTCGATGGCAAACTCACGCTCACCGAATTGAAAGGGGCGATCGTTTCGGACGATGCCACCAAGAAACGCGGCGAGTTTAAGGGGACGGCCACGGCCGCCATCGAACCGCGCGGCGACTTGAAAGCCGATCTGGAATTGATGAACTTGCCACTCGGCGAAGTTTTCAAAGCGATGCCGGGTGGCGTGCCCGTTGCGGGTGCCGTGAGTGGCAAGATCGAATTTCGCAGTGCGGTGAACGATCTGCGCGATCAACGCAAGTGGACCGCTAACGCGAACCTGAATGCCGAACAGTTGACGATCTTCCAACGATCCGTTCGCGATGCCAAATTGAAACTCATTTTGAAAGATGGCAACGCGATACTTTCCGATGTTTCGGCCATCGTGGAAGGCATTCCGGTCACGGGCAATGCGACGCTTGCCATCGTCGAAAAATACCCGTTTCGGGCGGCGTTCCGGACGTTGCCGCAAGATGTTAGCGAACTGCAAAAACTCGTGCCGGAACTCGCGTTGCCGATCGCGATCGAGGGAAAATTGACGACCGACGCAACGATTGTCGGCACGTTGAACCCCGTCGCCATCTCGGCATCCGGGACGATTTCCGCGAGTGATCTCACGACGGGCGATTCGCCGCCCGGCACACTGTCCGCGAAGTGGAAAGTCAGCCCCGAGCGTGTGACAGTCAGCGAACTTTCCGCAACATTATTCGGCGGAAAACTTACTGGGTTCGCCGATCTGCCACTGATAGCGAGTGCGAAGGGCGACCTCAATTTGACCTTCAGCGATGTCGATGCGACCGCGATTGCCAAATCGTTTCCCAAACTTCCGGTACGTGTGACGGGCCAACTTTCGGGACAGGTTAAGGGCGCGATTCCCGTGGCGAAGCCGAACGAAGCCCGCGCGACGACCGCCGATGTGAATGTGACCGCAGACAAACTCACGGTGCAGGGCATCCCCGCATCGAAGTTGACGGGCAAACTGTCACTGCTCGACGGCGCGTTGAAGTACGAACTCGAAGGCAAAACGCTCGGCGGTTCGTTCGAAATCAACGGGCGGTATCCGGAACAAAAAGCACCGAAAGACGAAAATGGTTCGCTGCGGTTACGTGGGATCGACCTCGCACGATTGACCGAGGCGTTGCGGCTCCGTGCCGTGCCATTGCGTGGGCGCGTCGATCTCGCGTTCGATTTTACATCGGACTTCAACAACGGTACGGGACGTTACTCGCTTCGCGGTTTGGGCTGGGGACGTAGCCGTTTGATCTCGGAAATCCAAGGACGAATCGCGTTGCGGAACGGCTTGTTCGAAGCCTCCGATGTCGTTGGACCGATCGCCGGTGGTACGATCCGCGCAAAGGTGCGCGCGAGCCTGGAAGACCCGTCGCGTAACTTTTTCCGGCTCGACATCGAACGCGCCGATCTCGGACGTTTGTTGAAAGTGTTCACCGACCGGCCCGATCTCATCGAAGGTGGTGCGTCGCTGACGGTACGCGGGAAGTTCTGGCCGGAGTTCCGCGCGACGGGTTCGCTCGGTTTGAATCGCGGTCGCGTGGCAGGGCTGACGGCCACCGATGTCCGCGTGCCGTTCACATTTACAACGAGCGCAGGCGGTAGCCAGTTGGTGATTCGCGATGCCAACGGAATGATCGGCAACGGCCGCGTGACGGCGAAACTCGAGTCCCAATGGGGCGCGAGCGGGCACCTGAACGGGCAGATCCTCTTCACGAACGTGCAACTCGGCAACGTGTTCGCCGAACTCAAACAATCGAACTACTTCGGCAACGCGCGAGTGACTGGGCGCATCGATATTCAGGGCGAGAATGTGCTTTCCGCGGAGGATGTCTCTGCGACTTTGCTAGCGAACATCGCGCAGGCATCGGTGCGAGAACTGCCCGTTCTCGATCGAATCACGCCGTTTGTTACCCCGGCAGCGTTGCTCAAACCGTTCGATGCAGGCGAAATTCGCGGGCGATTGTCGCGTGGCGTCTTCCGTCTCGAACGGCTGACTCTCGCGAATGCGACGGCGGATCTTTACGCCGATGGCACCGTGGGAATCGATGGCCGTCTCGCACTGAATGTGATCGTTCGCACGGGTCAAATTGGCGTAAACGAGGCCGTCTTACGGCAAACGAGCCTGCAACTCGTTCGGCTGGCGACACCGTTGCCGATCCAGGTTATCGGCCAAATTAGCAGTATCCTCTCGAACCGCACGATTCGACTCGCCGTGACGGGAACGGTATCGTCACCGCAAACGCACGTGAATGCGGCCGCGCTGTTCACCGAAGAGACGATTCGCTACTTTTTGCGACAATCGATCTTCGGAACCATCGCGCCGCTGCAACCGACGGTGCTACGGCAAGCTCGGTAAGTTCGGCTATTCTCCGACAATCCGAACGACCGATAAAACAGTAAAGGTTCCGCACGGAGTTCGGCAATGCGTTGCAAGATGTCGTGGATCGGTTTCGTGATTTTTTCACTTGTCACGCTGATGCAAACGGGCTGCGGTAGCCTCGGGCAGACGTTCGGACTCACTTCACCCGCGTACAAACTGATACCGGAAGCCGAGGCGTTCCGCGACCGGAACGTGCCACCGCCGAGCTTGCCGCGCGAACTCGCTAAAACGCCACTTGCCGAGTACCTCGTCGAACCCGGCGATGTGCTTCTCATTCAAACCGCCGATCTCGATTCGCCGATCCGCATACCTGCCGATCAGCCCATACTGCCCGATGGAAACATCGAACTCGGCGAGTACGGCCGCCTGTTAGTGATGGGCAAAACTCCGGCAACGATTGAAATTGAAATCCGGCAACTCGTGAAGGCGAAAGAGAAGAAGGACATTGCAATCACGGTGCGGCTGATCGGGCGTCAAAGCAAAGTGTTTTACGTTCTCGGCGAAGTCAATTCGCCCGGTTCATATCCGCTGAGTGGACGCGAAACCGTTCTCGACGGCCTGATGGCCGCCGGTGGGTTGACCCATAAAGCCCAGGAACGCAAGCTGATTCTCGTACGACCCTCGCAACCCGATGGCTGCCAGGAAATTTTGCCCGTTTGCTATCCGCAGATCGTGCAACTCGGCGACACCACCACGAATTATCAACTCCGCCCAGGCGATCGCATCTATGTACCGAGCCAAAGTACGCTCGAAAGTCTGTTCCCGAGTCGCGTGAAAACATCCGCACCGTGCTGCAAGACGCACGTGCCCTGTTCGTCGATTGGCGGTTGCCCGCCTGCAGTCGTTGCGAAATAAAATCGAGTCCGGCGCGTGAATTGCACACTTTCATCGTGTGAGTGAACGCAGTGTGGGGGTGTCATGTGAAACGAGTTGTAAGAATTTTGTTATGGGTGATCGGTATCACGTTCGGCGTTCTCGGACTCGGGTGGATCGCGATCAGCGGTTACCTCAACAGTTCGTATGGCCAACGTATGGCGAGCCAGCAACTGAGCCAACTGGTCGGGACGACGGTTGAGGTCGAGAGCCTCGGCATCGGCACGACTACAACATCGATTAGTCTTCGGGTTCCCGATCCCTCGCCGGTTCCGCAAGGCGATCTGGTGAAGATCGGCTCGCTTCAGGCCGATGTATCACTTCTGCAATTGCTCACGAGACAAGTATCGCCGTCGAACGTGACGATTAATGACGTCGAAATTTTGATGCGACTCGACGCCGATGGCAACCGTCTCACAGCATTCCCGAAGTTTGCGCAAACGGGTTCGACTGCCTTTCTGCCCGCAATTCTCCTCAATAATGTGCGATTCCGCATTCTGCAAATCGGTCATCCCGAATTCGACCTCGGTGGCATCAGTGGTCGACTCAAACGCGATGGTGAAGAGTATGTATTAACCGGGAATCTCGATGACCCGAAGTGGGGCAAGTGGGGGATTAGCGGTCGACTGAACGCGGCCGCTTCCGATGGACAAATTGTCCTACAAGCGGAAGAAGCGCCACTGAGCGACGCGATGTTGCGGAGTATTCCTTACGTGCCATCGGAAGTCTGGGACGAATTCACAGCATCCGGGCAAACCGTCGCCACTATCACTTTGACACTGCAACCGGGTCGCGATCTCGGGTACCGCGTCGATCTCCATCCGAAAAAGGCCACGCTCAGTTTTCCATCCGCAGAGATAACTGTTTCTGATTTCGTTGGCCAAATTTTGGTGGAAGATGGCCATGTGAATGTTGAAGGGGGTGTCATGAAACTGGCCGATGGCACATTAACATTGAAAGGGTTTTGCGACTTCAAAAAGCCCGACCGAGTCATTGCAATGACGCTTACGACAAGTGGTGTCGATGTGACTCGTCTTCCACAAAGTTGGGGATTACCGAAAAAAGTGGAAGGGAAACTTCGCGGCCATGCGAACTTGGAACTGCACATCGACGGCAAAGGAAAATTGGAGCCGCGAGGTTCGGGTAGCGGGGAAATCGAAGAGGCAAAATTTGCTGGTATTAATGCTCAGATCGAGCTAAAACTAAAGAGTCGAGCTGGCAAATTTCGTTTCGAGGCGGTGAAATAATAATTTTCGATTCGATCCGCACCACTATGGAGATCCCTCGCTGTAGTGCTAATGATCTGCGGCTACATCACTAAGAAAAAATTGCACGTCGTACCATCTGTAGGGGTATCAGTTTACGACGCGCAAGGTATAGCGAATCCTTCGTATTACCTCGGCTCGTATGATGCTCATTGACGAAAGTCTTGAAAACGAGGCGTTTGTGTGTGTGTTTCCAGCTTGTAGAGTGTCGGTATTTCAAGC
>JAYVQG010000247.1:0-23046 GCA_043757025.1 Limnoglobus sp. | reverse complement strand
CGGGCAACTGCCCTCTCGGGGGGCCATCGAGTGCAAGAAGCCGAAGGACGACCTCCTCGCCATCGCCGATTCGCCGCAGGTGTCGCGATACTGGCAGGCCCACTCGCAGGTGCTCGTCACCAACTACCGCGAGTTCCTGCTGCTGGGCCGGGACGACGCCGGCAAGCGCGTCCGCTACGAGCACTTCAAACTCGTCGATTCCGAGAAGGAGTTCTGGTCGAAGGACGCCGCGAAGCTCGTCGCCGACCTCGGCGATCCGTTCCTCGACTTCCTCAAGCGCTGCCTGCTCCGCCCAGCCCCGATCACGGAGCCGAAGGCGGTGGCCTGGTTCCTCGCCAGCTACGCCCGGGAAGCGAAGAGCCGGATGGAGCGCGCCGGCGATATCCCCGCGCTCACCAACGTGCAGAAGGCCCTCGAACAGGCATTGGGCCTGTCGTTCGACACCGCGAAGGTGGACGAAGGCCGCCGCTTCTTCCGCAGCACGCTGGTGCAGACGCTCTTCTACGGCATTTTTTCCGCTTGGGTACTCTGGCACCGGAGCAGCTCCAAACCGGGGGATCGCTTCCAATGGAAGCTGGCCGCCGAGCATTTGAACGTGCCGGTCATTCGCAAGCTCTTTTACGAATTGGCCGAACCCGGCAAGCTGAAGGAATGGAAGCTGGACGAAATCCTCGGTTGGGCCGGCGACGCACTCAATCGCGTGGACCGCGCGGCTTTCTTCGCCAAGTTCGACGACACGCAGGCGGTGCAGTACTTTTACGAACCCTTCCTCGAACAGTTCGACCCCGAACTGCGCAAGCAACTCGGCGTTTGGTACACGCCGCCGGAGATCGTGAAGTACATGGTCGGCCGCGTCGATCAGATCCTCCGCGACGACCTGAACCGCCCCGAAGGCCTCGCCGACGAATCGGTCTACGTCCTCGACCCCTGTTGCGGCACGGGCGCGTATCTGGTCGAGGTGCTGCGACGGATTAACGCCACAATGACTGAACAAGGAGTCGGACTGATCCGCGCTACCAAGTTGAAACAAGCGGCCCGCGATCGCATCTTCGGTTTCGAGTTGCTTCCCGCACCGTTCGTCGTGGCCCATTTGCAAATCGGCTTGTTACTGCAAGAATCCGGTGCGGAGTTTCACGAAGTCGACGAACGGGCAGGAATCTACCTCACGAATTCGCTGACGGGCTGGGATCCCAAGATCGATGCGACGAAAAGCGCCTTCGAGGAATTCAACAAGGAACGCGAGGCTGCGGAGTTGGTTAAACGTAAAAAGCCGATTCTCGTGATCCTCGGCAATCCGCCTTACAACGGCTACGCGGGTATCGCCGTGGCGGAAGAACGCGCGCTATCCGACACCTATCGTTGGAAATTCGGCGACCCCGAAGATTTGAAACCGCAAGGGCAGGGGTTGAACGATCTGTATATCCGCTTCTTCCGCATGGCCGAACGCTGCATCCTAGGCGGCGAAGCCTCCGAAGGCGTCGTCAGCTTCATCTCCAACTATTCCTGGCTCGACGGTCTGTCGTTCCCGTTGATGCGGCAGAAATATCTCGAAGGCTTCGATACGATTTGGATCGACGACCTTCACGGAAATCGAATCGTATCGGAATACGCACCCGACGGACGCACCAGCGAAACCGTTTTCGCTCTACAGGGAAAATCACCGGGTATCCGCATCGGTACGGCAATCGCAACGATGGTTCGCAATCCCGAGCACAATTCGCCAGCGAAAGTCTACTTTCGCGATTGGGAGCAAGCGAAAGCGCACGAACGTCGTGCGGCATTGCTAGCGAGTTTGAGTGAGAAGAAACGCAAGAAAAACTACACGCCGGTCGTGCCGATTCGCGAACTCGGCTTGCCATTCCGGCCGATGACAACGACCGCAGGCTACTTGAAGTGGCCGCTGTTGCCGGATCTCTATCCGACGTACTTCAACGGCGTGCAAACGAGTCGCGATGATGTCGTTGTCGATATCGATAAATCGCCCCTTGAAGAACGAATAAAAGACTACTTCGACAAGTCGGTATCCGATGGAGAGATGAAGCGCATTTCTCCGCGAGCGATGGAGGAAACGCAACGGTTCCAGGCAGTCGAGACGCGACGCAAATTGCAGCAGCGAGGCTATCTGCCGAGCAACATCATGAAGTTTGCGTATCGTCCAATGGATACGCGCTGGCTGTATTGGGAACCCGAAACGAAACTACTCGATGAAAAGCGTGCGGAATACGTTCCGCACACTTTCCCAACAAACGTATGGTTCTCTGCCGTTCAACAGAATCGCAAAGATTACGATCCACCGGTCGTACACAAAATTCTCGGCTGTCGTCACCTCATCGAGCGCGGAGCGAACGTCTTTCCGATGTTGTTGAAAGAAGACACGAACGGTCATTCGCTGTTCGGCGATACGGGGCGGGTGTGCCACGAATTGGGCGATCATTGCGTCAACCTGACCGATGCTGCCGTCGATTACCTCGAAGTCCGCGGCAAAATCAAAGCGACGCCATCGCTGTTCTTTCACACGATGGCGGTCTTGCACGCCCCGCAATATGCAGTCGAAAACAAGGATGCCCTGCGACAGGATTGGCCGCGCGTGCCGTTGCCGAACGATGCGAAGTTACTGAAAGCCTCGGGGGAACTCGGCAAACAACTCGCGGCGCTTCTCGACACGGAAAAGTCAGTGTTGAATGTGACGAACGGAAAACCGAGGCGAGATTTGAGGTCGATGGGTGTACCATCGCACGCCGGTGGTCTAATGCTGGACGATTTGATCGACTTCGCCGTTACGGCGCACTGGGGCACGGCGGGCAAGGGTGGCATCTGTATGCCGAGTACGGGCAAGGCGATCGAGCGTGCGTACACGGTCGCAGAACGGGCCGCGATCGGCGATGGCATCGAGTTACTCGGCGAAACGACCTTCGACATTTACCTGAACGAACGCGCCTATTGGCAGAACGTGCCGAGCCGCGTTTGGACGTATACGCTCGGCGGCTATCAGGTGCTGAAGAAGTGGCTGAGCTATCGCGAGTTCGCGCTGCTGGGTCGCCCGCTCGGCATCGACGAGGTCGAGTACGTGCAACACGTCGTCCGCCGCATCGCCGCACTGCGACTCGTGGGGCCGGAACTCGACGCCAACTACGCGAGCGTCAAAGCCGATCTGTACGAGTGGCCGAGCGGGTAGACGCCAATCCCGGTGCAAGGCGAGCGGGGGAGGTCACTCCCCTGATTCTTCCTGCGTCGTGGACGGGTGCCCTCATCGTCGTCTGCGCGAGCGCGCGTTTTGAATTTGCGCGATTTTGCAGGTACGCCCAGGGGTACGACGTAAGACGTCTAACCCTGGGCTAAAAGATCGAACCCCGTTGGGGGTAATCCATAGCCAATTCTTACCCCAACGGGGTTAAATCTGACAGCCCAGGGTTAGACGCTTCGTCGTACCCCTGGGTGGACTTACCGAGCCGATTCCCGCAAGGCAACGCCGTGAAGGATTATTTCGCTTGTAATTTGTCGTTTCTGTAACAAATGTTCGTGCCAGGAGCCGGAATGCACCTCTTTTTCTGTTTCCGTCTTTTCCGTTCATTCCGTGGTTCTCTTTCATTCTTAAAACCGAACAGCAGAAAAGACCGGAATAACCACGGAAAACACTGAATACACGGAACTGAAATCCTTCACGGCGTTGCCCGACGGGGTCGTAGCGGTGTCAGTGGGTGGCAAAATCGCCGTTGGTACGTCCGGTGTTGGCGTGGCGATGGTTGCATTTGGCGGCAGCGCCGCAGTCAACGGCGTGACCGCGATCGGGTGCGCGGGATCGTCGACGTATTGCAGCGTTGTAGCCGATGTGGTGCTCGTGCCAATAGTCTCAGGCTACAAAGTCGTTCGGAGGGCAATCCCGTAATTTGTAAGTAACACAGACCTGGACTATTGCAAAAGGGGAATCGACGTGTCCACGCCGAACCCGCCGGTTGAATCGACCGACCACGCCGAAGCCCGCCTCGCGAAACTCCGCGAACTCGAAGCCCTCGGCATCGATCCGTGGGGCCAGCGGTTCGATGGCCATCGGGGTATTGCGAGTATTCGCGAACTGCCGTGCGAGCCATTCGACGATGCGAACCCGGGGCCGAAAGTGCGTGCGGCGGGCCGCGTCGTCGGTCGTCGCAAGATGGGGAAAGTCTACTTCCTCGATCTCTGGGATCAGACCGGCAAAGTCCAGGTGATGCTCGGCTCGAAGCAGATCGGCGACGATGGCTGGAAGATCGCCGAACTGCTCGACCTCGGCGACCTCATCGGTATCGACGGCGCGTTCGGCAAGACGAAAACCGGCGAACCGACGATCCGCGCCACGCAACTCACGTTCCTCACGAAGTCGCTCGAACCGCACCCGACCGGCTACTACGGCATGTCCGACGAAGAGTATCGACTGCGGCACCGCTACCTCGATTTGATCTACACCGCAGACACATTACGCCGTGCCCAACAACGGGTGAAAATCCTGCGTACACTGCGGAACTTTCTCGACGACAGCGGCTATCTCGAAGTCGAAACGCCGACGTTGCACGCCATCGCGGGTGGGGCGGCGGCGAAGCCGTTCGGTACGCACCACAACGCGCTGGACATTCCGTTGTTCCTACGAATCGCGCTGGAATTGCCGCTGAAGCGGTTGCTCGTCGGCGGGCTGGAGAAGGTCTACGAGATCGGCCGCGTCTTCCGCAACGAGGGCATCAGTCGGCGGCACAATCCCGAATTCACGATGCTCGAGTTGTACCACGCTTACGGCGACTTGTTCACGATGATGGACCTGACGGAGAAGGTGTTCGTGGCGTGCGTCGATTGCCTTGGGGGCGGTCAATCGCGCGGATACGGCGAACGAGTCATCGACTTCGCGCCACCGTGGCCACGGGTGAAGTACGCGGACATCTTCCAACGAACGACCGGCGTGGAACTGTTCGACCGCGATGGCGTAAAGGCGAAGGCGACCGAGTTCAAAATCCCGCTCGAACTGCGCGACGACAAGACGAAGATCGCGACGCCGAAGGAACACGAAGTGCTCGTTCAGGAACTGTTCGAGCATTGCGTCGAGCCGGAGTTGGCGAAGAGCGACAAGCCGATTTTCGTTTACGATTATCCCGCGGCGCTCTGCCCACTCACGAAGCGGAAACGCGAGAACCCGGAGTTGGCGGAGCGATTCGAGATGTACGTGGCGGGGATGGAACTGGCGAACGCCTACACCGAACTCAACGACCCGATCACGCAGGAAGCGACGTTCCGCCGGCAACTCGCCGGGCAGAACAGCGACGATTCGATGGCCACGATGGACACCGATTTCGTGCGGGCACTTCGCCACGGAATGCCACCCGCCGGTGGCCTCGGCATCGGCATCGACCGCATGGTCATGCTGCTGACGAACACGACCACCATCCGCGATGTGATTCTGTTCCCGCTGCTGCGCTCGGAGTGACTGAGTGGCGTGTGCGATGAGTTTCTGGACGCCACCGAGCGCACGCCACTACTATAGTTCATGCACATTCCCATGCGATTACACAGACACTCGGCGAGCGTTCCGATGACGGATGAATCGACAGCCAAGCCGAATTTGAATGACTCGGCGCGGCTGTTCCCGCTGCCCAACCTCGTTCTGTATCCGCAAATCGTGCAAGGGTTGCACATCTTCGAGCCGCGTTATCGGCACTTGATGGCCGATACGCTGGCCGACGATATGCAATTCGCGATCGTGCTTTTGAAGCCCGATTGGGAAAATGACTACGACGCCCGCCCGCCGATCGAAGCCATCGCTTGCCTCGGCAAAGTGATCGCATACGAGAAGATGAACGACGGCCGCTACAACTTGCAGCTACGAGGAATGTCGCGCATTCGCATACTCGAAGAACTCGACGACGACAAGCCGTACCGCACCGCACGATTTGAACCGCTGATCGACATCGTGCCGTCGCAAATGAGCGAATTAACCGCGCTGCGGAACGAAGTAGGGGCCGCGATTCTCGCACGTTTCCCCGAAGGCGGCACGACGCGTAAGCAGATCGAAGAACTGATCCACAGCGACACGCCGTTGGGGCCGCTCTGCGACATCTTCGCGTACTCGCTGCCGTTGCCGCTGGAATTGAAACAACAATGGCTCGCCGAGTGCGACGTGATGGCACGCGCCTCGCAACTGGCCGCCGCACTGCGACTCCCCCAACCCGGTCGCCGCTTCCCACCCGAATTCAGCGCGAACTAACTGGTAATCTTCGTTTCGCATCTAACAATCGACGAATTGGGTTGACGCGCACGCGCTCCGCTACGAAGACTCCGCGTCGCGGCTAATTGTGAGGCGCGGCTATTTGGGGAATCCTACGGAACTCGTGCACCTATCGCCGAATTGATTCTTGTGCGTTCTCAATCAAGACAAGTCCGCTTACGTGACACAGGGCTTGTCCCCGTTGGGCGTCAAACGTAGTGAAACACATTGTGATTGTAAAACTGTGCATTCTAAGCTGAGTTTCAAATTATGGGTCAGCATCTTCTAAAGTTGAGAATTCGTCCCGCAAGGGTTCTCGTTCTAATCAACCGGGATGCTGCCGAGTCAGACCTACTTCTCGCGATTGAGTTCTTCAGCAAGATCTGGGGCGGACGGTATGGACAAATTCTAACCGTAGATCCGAATGCGAGTGATCCACTCACCGAATACCGGCTCGGAAACTCTCGACCCGAGTTCATTTACGGAATTGGGCTCGACGACGAGTGCTGGAACACGGCGACTCGGCGAGCGTGTCAACCGAGAGGGTACGGGAAGTTATGTTTGGAATTTGTTCGAAATCACAAACAGCATCACTTTGAAGACTATTACCTCGTCGATCACGCTTTAATCCACTTATGGCAAACTCGCTACCAACGGAAAACTCACAAACAAGCATTACGACTCGTGACTCCGAAAATCGGGTCGAAATTATCGACTTATTGTGCAGCAATGTTCGGTATTTACAACGACAAATTGCGGCGAGATATGTTCGACATCGAATGTCTCTTTGAGGGCACCGCAGTTGACCTCATTGAATTGGCCGCAGGATTTGTCAAGAGTTGGCAGCAATCCTGGCTAGATGTGACTTGTTATAAATTAATCCCTCAGTTCATAGGTCATGATGCGATTTGGGGCCATTCGGTACCAACTGTCGTTCTCATTGCGAACTTGGTTCAGGACATAAGTCTTTTTTGGAATCTTCGTTCGGCAAGCGATACCAGACACCCTTCTTGGTTCATTCCAATTCCCTTTGATGGTGGTGTCACGGACCCTAAAATCTTTGAAAAGCTCAAAGATTGGCTTCTCGCGTTTAATCAATACGGAACGCATTCAAATTACTGTCATATTACGTCGCAGACTGTTGGGGAAGCCGATTGTCGTCTGTTTGCGGAACAGCTTCGTTTGGCGTTGGTAGGAACAACAATCGAGAATGTTGATTATGAACCATCACGCAATCATATTCCGGTGGTTGTTCCCTACGAATATGAAACGATTTGGCCTGTCGAACTCAACGGCCAAAAACTCACAATCATTCCACCCGAGCCGAAAGCCTTTGAAGGCCAAGGCACACCTCGTTCGTGGATAATCGATCTTCTCAAAGACATGAAAACTGGGCGAGACTTGATGGAACTGAAACTCCCACCAAGCCCAGTCGTTTTTGACTTGCTCAACGGAATGTGCCCGCCAACGATAGAACACTCGAGGATCCCCCGCACTGGAGATGGATGCGAGTCAATCAATATTCGCTGTTCCGGCTCAAATAATGTCATCAACGTCTACATGCCACCAAGTAAAGAGATTCTCGAAGAAATTCTGCGTGAACACGGTGTCGAGCCAATTCATGACGAAAAACGAAGCAGTTATGAGCCGGTGATCAAACGATTTGGCGAACTTTCTCTTGCAGCCACCGACTTTTCGGGACAGTCGGGAACCATCTTGAACTCATTAGTAAATGACACGAAGACTCTTGAAGAGATCAAAGGCACATGCAAACTCGGCGGGAAGGATGTCGACGGTAAGACGCATCTTCAACGAATCGAACTACATATTCAAAATCAATCCGAGAGAATGAAGCGGATATCACGTCAACGATACCGGGATCATTTAACAACATCGCATCCAGAAAACCTCAAACTTCGGACCCTGCTCGAACACTGGATAGATCGAGGCATTCTCAATCGCCAGTGGAAAGTCGAATGTAGTGAGTGCAGGCAACAGTACTTTGTCCCTAATCTCAATATTCAAAAGCGCGTGCTCTGTTTGAACTGTGGGCACCGAATCAGCCTTCCGTCACAAGTTCCAATTGGATACACACTTGATCGTGCGGTTGCTCATGCCATTAAGGAAGGAATTATTCCCGTCGTTCAGACAGGCAGGTTTTTGCAAGGTCTGAGCTACTATGGTTTCTTTTGGCTGCCCGGTGTGAAATTCAAAATCGGCACCGAAATTGGTGACCTCGACATCGTGGCATGTTGCGATGGTAGACTCGTATTTTGTGAATGCAAAAACCTCGAAGATACGCCGAATGACGCGAAGGTGTGGGACGAAGTTGCAACACAGTTTATAGAAACCGCCCGTATCGCAAAATTGTGCGAAGGTAGCTTGGCAATCCTTGCTTCACGAACCATCGACTATCCGCAATTTGTTCAAGATCGCTTAAAGGTCGAGTTAAAAGAATCTGTTCCCTATCTACTTCTTAACAGGGAAGACCTTGAAAAAGGTTATCGCTCAGGTGAAGATGACATTCTTACAGTGCAACATTTGTTGCCTATCGCTTTTCCCGAAACGCCGAGAGTCAAAAACGAGACAGATAGCGGGAGTCCCAGAACGATCCAATTTGGCGTGCATAAACAGTAATCTATTAACCGGAAAGAACCTAATTCTGCATAGCGGCGAATTCTGCGTCGCGGCGAATTGGGGAATCATTCCACTGCTGCCAGGAGTGCTGCGAGTACGGCACCGACTTGGTTGATGTACCTGCGCGTCGGATCGATTGCTAAGCCGGAGGTGTCGAGCCGCAGGAACTGCCAGTCTTCACCGGTTGTTACACAACCGTAAACGGGACCGATTCGGCCGGCGCGTTCGTTGAAGAGTTGCGCGGCCACCATCTGCGCGGCACATTGGCCCAGCCCGGCTTCGAGGTCGTTGCGTTTGGCTTCCAAAACTGCGAGCAACGGCGAACGCAACCGGGGCAGTGGCTCGCTCAGCGAAAGTAAAAAATCGCATTCGCCGTTCAGCCTACGACTGGCATCGACATCGAGGCGCTGTCCAGACAAGATCGATACGCGACCGCCGGACAGTTCCCGCACCGCTAACAAGATCGGCGCGACGATGAACTCGCTCCGTGCCTTCTCGCTCATCAGCGCGAGTTCCATGCCCCGAGCGAGTTGCGGCATCAACCACGGGGGTGGCGTGGCATCGGTTAGCGTCGGGAAAATCGCGGCGTAACGCTGCCCGACACCGAGTTCCGTCTCGACCATTTCGAGCGTAAAGTCCGTGTATGCCATACTCTGCTACCGTTCTCGTTTCACTTTTGCCTGTTGCGAATATCATATCCCTGCGAACTGTCGCTCCCATTCCAATACCTGGAGAATCCCGATGTCGTCACGCGCCAATGCAGTTACTTTCAAGGGCGAACCGAAGTCGCTGGCTGGTCCCGAAGTCAAAACGGGGCAAAAAGCACCGGACTTCAAGACGCTCAACAACGGCCTCGCTGCCGTCACGCTCGGCGACACCCCGGCGAAAGCGCGGCTGTTCAGCGTCGTGCCATCGCTCGACACGCCGACGTGCAGCATCCAGACCAAGAAGTTTGAAGAAGGCATCGCGGCCCTCGGCGACGCCGTGGCGTGTTACACCGTGAGCCTCGATCTGCCGTTCGCACAGAAGCGGTTCTGCGCGGGCGAGAACATCAAGACCATGCACACGCTGTCCGACGTTCACAATCATTCGTTCGGCAAGAATTGGGGCGTGTTGCTCGAAGGCCTGCCGTTGCCACTGTTGGCACGGGCCGTGTTCGTCGTCGATAAAACGGGCACCGTGACGCACGCGGAGTACGTCGCCGAAGTGACCGCCGAGCCGAATTACGCGACGGCGTTGGCCGCACTGAAAGCGGCCAGCTAAATTATCCTATTGTAGCTGGGGTCTGTGACCCCGGTCTTGTAGCTGGGGTCTGTGACCCCGGTCTTGTAGCTGGGGTCTGTGACCCCGGTCTTGTAGCTGGGGTCTGTGACCCCGGTCTTGTAGTGACCCCGGTCTTGTAGTTGGGGTCTGTGACCCCGGTCTTGTAGCTGGGGTCTGTGACGGTCTATGACCCCGGTGAAATGACAACTGTAGAGAGGCGGCCCACCCGGCCTCATAAAGGCCAGCTACATCAGAAAGCGGTCCACCCGGCCTCATAGAGGCCAGCTACATCAGAAAGTTACCCGAAGACGTCGTCGAGGTCGGGGTTGTGGCGGAGGTCTTTGGGTGGCTCGGGTGCGAGTTTTTCGAGCGGTTCGCCGAACGGGGCCATCAGTGCTTCGGCGGCGGCACGAATGGCCGTGCGTTTCGTTTCGGCCATCTTCGCGAATTCCGGTCCCATCGCAGCCGCTTTCGCCGGGTCCATCTTCTCGGTCAGCATCGCATATCGCCGACGAATCAGATTCGCATCGAACGCCATTCCCGGCTCGATTTCCAGCACGGCACGATGATCGACGACCGGTTTTGCAGCGGGTGCGGGTGGCGGTATCGGCACGGGTTTGGGCGTCTCGACAATCACTTCGCCGAAGTCGGTGGCAATGCGGGTTCGCAACTGGCTTTTCTTGCCGGACGGCGATCCGGTTGCCATCGCGTCGACAAATGCGAGTAGCGTTTTCTGCTCGGTGCGCGTCGTGACGCGCTTCACTTCCGCGAGTATGCTGGCTTCCTTCGGGTTCGACTTTTCGGTCGTTTCCATCAGCGGATCGATGGCTCGTGCCAAGGCGGCATCGTGGCCGAACAGGCTCATGAGCAGCATGCGAATCTGCAATCGTTCGGCCTTGGCCACGCGGCCATCGCACTTGGCCATGAGGTACGCAAACCGCGTAATCGCAATCAACTTCAATTCGCTGGCATTCGTTGCGGTGTGTGGCGACAACACCGGCGCGGCACCCGACTTCAGCGCGGCCTGGAACAAGTCGCCGTGCGGCGCTGACGGCGCTTTCGCAGATGCGGTGGTCGTGGTCGGGCGGCGCACTGGCGGCGGTTCGGGTGGTATCGGCACAACTGCGGGTTTTGGCTTCTGGTCGGCTTTCATCCACGTCGGCGTCGGCAGCGGGCGGGCCATCAGTTCAGCGGAAAGGCGCATGATCGGAATGTTGCGAGCGAACACATGAAAAGAGATGTTCCGGACGATCGCAAAGAGCTGCTGGGTCGCTGTGATCGCGACAATGTGTGCGTCGCGTTCGGCAACTGCGTTCACGATTCGATCGCGATCTGCCGTTGGTAGCGAATCGAATTGGCGATGAAAACCCATTCCTTCGGGGCACTGTCCTTCATTGAATGCCTCGAGCGACTCGACGGCGAGATCGCGGACGGCCGCTTGGATTTCCTTCACCTTCACAGGGCCGATGCCGGGAACGCGGGTGTATTCGAGCTTAGCAACATCCGCAAGAGCGTAACATCCCGCTTCGTTCAACTTCAACACCGTGCCAGGCCCGATGTTCGGATATTGCATCAACCCGTTTAACGAAACCCCGTTGACGTACTGATCGCGGGCCGAATCGTACTGTGCACCGAGACCGCCGTTTGCGGTCGACAACTCGCGTTCGATTTCGAGAACCCGCTCTTCGAGCTGTTTCTCGTGCGCCAGCAGTTTCTGACGCCAGACTTCTGCCGGCCAACGCCGAAACCCACGCATCGCCAGAGCGTACGTCATCCACACAAACGCAATGGCTAATGCCACGATGATACCGAAGGCGATCAGCGCCGTCTTCATGTCGAATCCAATGGACCGTTGAAACGAGTGCAAATGGATTTTATGTAAGGCACGGCGTTGTTCGATAGGTAGGCGAATCGAATCGATTCTGCGCGTCGTAGCGATTGCACCCGTGAGATTGGTCTTGGCGCAAGTCTGCACAATCGGCACATTAGTAGTGGCGTGCTAACGTTCATTCAGGAGGATCGGACAATGCGCAATCTACTCGCGTTAGTGGGGCTGGTTTTGGTGCTTTTCGTGGCCGTCGGCTGGTTCCGGGGCTGGTATACGTTCCAATTCTCGCCCGGCAAAGATGGCCGCACGGACTTCAACGTCAGCGTGGATACCAGCAAAATGAACGCGGATCGCCGCGATGGGACTTCCAAAGTCGGCGACTTCATCGACGGCTTCAAAAAGCCCGACAGCACCGCGCCGACCAGTACCGCATCGCCCGCAGCCGGCCTGCCAGGGCCGAAAGCGCTGAAGTAAAGCGAACCGCTACGAATCGGCGCATGCTCGCCTTTCGTGCCCTATTGCTTCATGTGATCGATGACGGCTTGCATCGTTGGAAACGCGTAGGCGACTGCGCCGACGTGCGTGGCGTCGAGCCAGACGATCTTCGGCTTGCCGGTCGCTTCCCACAGTTTCGTCATGGCGGCGGGCGGTACCACATCGTCGCGGCTCGCGGCGATCAGTAGCAGGTGCTTCGGCTTCAATAGCGTGGCGTAGGTGATCGGGTCGATTGGGTCGATCAGTTTCTTGAGGCGATCTTTGCTACCGCCGAGTAGCTCGTTGATGCGGCGTAACTCTGCGCCTTTCGGGTGTTCGTAGAACGCATCGACGAGGCCGCCACCGCCCAGAAGCAGGCACGCCGATTTCAGCCGCGGTTCCGCAGCGGCGGCCAAACCACCGACGAAACTCCCCATGCTCGTGCCGACGACGCCGAGTTTTTGCGCATCGACTTCCGGCCGGCTCGCGAGCCACGCGGTGGCGTAGCGGCAGTCCAACACCGTCTGCGTGATCGCGTTCACGGTGTGTTCGATGTCCGGCATCATCATGCGGACTTTCTCCGTCGTCGGGCGGCGTGGCCCGTAGTACGCCATATACACGACGAGTGCGGCGACATCGTGTTGCGCCAGCCAAAGTGCCTCGCCGCGCGACACGACTTGCCGACCATCCAAGATGTCCAACACGATGACCGCCGGAAGATTCTTGCGATTCTTCGGCGCGTAATATTCGCAATAGACCGTGTTGTTGACGGGATGCGCGGACACGACGGGCGACGCGAACCGCACGTCGAACACGTCGACGTTCGCGTACGGCAGGTCGTACTTCAACTGCATTTCAAACGGAAATGTCGTCGGTTTCAAACGGAATCGTTCGGGTGTGGCGGCATCGTCCATCGGCTCGAACGCCGTCGTCCCTTTCACGATTTCGAGCGCGAAGGAACTCGTCGGGACCGCGAGCAAGATTACCAAAGTAAAGAGCGTTCGCATGGGCCATCATCTCCGGAACGATTCGCGGCACGTATTGAGCGGTCTCGCCGTTGCACCCTCGGCGATGCAGCGTATGATACCAACGAAACAAATAGACTGCACGAAACATCACGCACTTGGGGCATTCGACTGATGGCCAAACAGGATCGCAAGAGTATCGATGGTGCCGACGTCGGCCAATCGTGGAAACTTCACGATGCGCTCGAAACCTACGGCATCCGCAACTGGAGCAAAGGTTACTTCGGCATCAACAAGCTCGGGCACGTCGTCGTTCATCCCGACAAAAACCCCGACCGCTCCGTCGATCTCAAAGACCTGATCGACCAGTTGCAGAATCGCGGCATCCAACTGCCGATCTTGCTGCGGTTCTCCGGTATTCTCAATCACCGCATCGGCGAGATCGCCGGCGCGTTCGATAAGTCGATCGCCGAATACGGCTACCAGGGTAAGTATTGCTGCGTCTACCCGATCAAGGTGAACCAGCAACGCCACGTCGTCGAGGAAGTGTTGAAGTTCGGCAAGCCGTTCGGCTTCGGCCTCGAAGCGGGCAGCAAACCGGAGTTGATCGCCGTGCTGGCCGTCACGAGCGGCACCGACGAGACGCCGATTATCTGCAACGGTTTCAAAGACGATGAGTTCGTCAAAATGGTCGTGCTGGCGCGGAAGATCGGCAAGAACGTCATGCCCGTCATCGAGAAGTTCAGCGAACTCGAACTGCTCGTCAAGCACATGGAAGAACTCGGCGTACGGGTTCCCCTCGGCGTGCGCGTGAAACTCGCCAGCCGCGGCGCAGGCCGTTGGCGCGGCAGCGCCGGCTACCGCAGCAAGTTCGGTTTGACATTAACGGAAGTCCTCGAAGCGTACGAGTACCTCAAGGCGCGCGGCCTCGACGATTGCTTGCAGATGACGCACTTCCACATGGGTTCGCAAGTCTCCAACATTCGCAAAGTGAAAGACGCACTCACCGAAGCGGCACGCGTGTACGTGGAGCTTTACCGCATCGGTGCCGGGCTGAAGTTCATCGACGTCGGCGGTGGCCTCGGCGTCGATTACGATGGCTCGCAGACCGACTTCGAATCGAGTATGAACTACACGTTGCAGGAATACGCGAACGATGTGGTGTTTCGCATCAAGAGCGTCTGCGACGATGCCGGCGTACCGCACCCGAACATCATCACCGAGAGCGGCCGCGCACTCGTCGCGTACAGTTCCGCCCTCGTTTTCGACGTCCTCGGCACATCGGACTTCGACAAGTGTACCGTGCCCGACGAACTGCCCCCGGACGCCCCGCAGCCGATCTCGGACCTGTTCAGCAACTATAAGGAACTCAACAAGAAGAACTATCTCGAAAGCTATCACGACACCGTACAGAACATGGAAGAGACGTTGAATCTCTTCAACCTCGGCTACCTCAGTATCGAACTGCGTGCGCTCGCCGAACGCATGTACTGGGCGTTCGGCAGGAAGTTACAGCGGCTCGTCAAGGAAATGGACTATGTACCCGAAGAGTTGAATGGCCTCGACAGTATGTTGTCGGATACTTACTTCTGCAACTTTTCTGTATTTCAAAGTATGCCCGACTCGTGGGCGATCAAGCAACTGTTCCCCGTGATGCCGATCCACCGGTTGAACGAAGTGCCGACGCGGCGTGCGGTGCTCGGCGACATTACCTGCGATTCGGACGGCAAGATCGATCAGTTCATCGACCTGCGCGACGTTCGCAACACCTTGGAACTGCACCCGGTCACCGAAGGCGAGCCGTACTACCTCGGTGCGTTTTTGCTCGGTGCGTATCAGGAAATCCTCGGCGACTTGCACAATTTGTTCGGCGACACCAACGCCGTCCACGTCACGCTCGAAGAAGACGGCACGACCAACGTCGATACCGTCATCAAGGGCGATACCGTCACCGAAGTGCTGAATTACGTGCAGTATTCGTCGGAGAAGTTGATCGACCGCATCCGCAAAGACGTCGAACGCGCCGTGCGTTCGGGGCAAATTTCGGTGTCCGAAAGCAAGCAGTTCCTGAAGTTCTACGAGAGTGGCCTCGACGGCTACACGTACCTCGAAGAGCCGTAAGCGGCACGGAACAAGCGTACCGCGCGACTGGTTTGTCGAGACGAAACTGTTTCGCTGCGCATCCACGACGAATTCGGCAAACTTCAGATTTGCCATCTCCGCATCAAGAAACCGAATTAAAACGGGTTTTGCCAGTCATGGCCGATGGTTTGGGTGGGCACCAAACATTCTGGAGTTTTTGTCGTTGGTGTAACCGACACAGTCCGATGAATCAGGTATACCCTTGGGAGAAGTTCTATGGCTGTGATTGAACACCTTTCGGATGAGCAAATTCGACTCTTCTGAAAGAGTCGAATCACAAGACCGACATTCGTATCTACCTTGGGGCAAGCCTCGCCCGATTCAAATCGATCGAGATCAAAGAATTGCCGTAGCGATTGATAGTGTATACGCTCCCACCGTGGCTGAAATTCAAACTGCCGCAGATGAGCGAAATCCAGATGCTTTACAACGTCGAACTCTGGTAGAACGACGTCGGCGAACAGGTTCAGTCGCCGCCGTCGCGCTCGGCGGCGACGGCGGTTTCGGTGAGGTGCGCGGCGGTGACGCCGATGCGCTCGAAGCATTCGGCGACGATGCTGTTCGGCGTGCTGAACATCGTAATCAGGATGTCCATCTGCGTCAGGTAGTTGCGGCCGTTATCCATGGCGCGGGCGTACGAGTCGCGCAATAATCGCAGTACGTTGTCCGACAGAAATTCGCGGTTGAGCAACAGTGGCGGGACCGGTTCGGTTTCTTGATAGAACAAGTCGCGGAACTGATCGAGCAATTTGTGCATGTCCGCACCGATGCGGTCGGCCCATGCGGTAATCGACGAATCGGGTGCGGCGAGCAACCCCATGAACAGGTGCGGCGTACGCACGCTGTCCCAGTTCGTGGAGCGCGTATGCAGAAGGGCTTCGCGGAGAGCGTGAGCGGTGGTTCCGTCCACAACATCGGGGCGAAGTCGGCCGCTGATGAGGAAAATATCCTCCTCAAATCGATCGGACATGGCCTACCTACGGTATGAGATTAAAAAGTCGGGCGTACTTTATCCGTGAGGGGGAATTATGGTCATTGCACCGGATGTCCGCAAGACATCCTTACGCCTTACAATCGGAATTTTCCAAACGCCTGTCTGGTATCTCGGCAATCTGGATAAATTGAACGCGGGCGCGAACGAAATTTGCGAAAGTTGCCGTGCCACATAAAAAAGCCATCATGAACCGAACCGCGTCCCACACTCAGTCGTTCGTCTCGCGGGAACTCGTTATCGCCGCGATTGCGATCGCGGCGATAACGCTCCATTTGTTGCTGCGATTTGCGTTCGCGCACGAAGGTACATTCTTTGGGGTTCCGTGGCCGGCGATTCCGCTGTTCGTCGCGCTCGTTGTCGGTGGCATTCCGCTCGTTGCGGGGCTGTTAATGCGGCTGATTCGTTTCGATTTCAGTTCGGATTTGCTCGCGGGCATTTCGATCGTTACGGCGGTGCTGCTCCAAGAATACCTCGCCGGTACGCTCGTCGTGCTCATGCTTTCGGGTGGGCAGGCACTCGAAAATTACGCGGTGCGCCGGGCATCCTCGGCATTGCAGGCGCTCGCACGGCGGATGCCTTCGCAAGCGCACCGCAAGCAGGGCGGCACGGTGAGCGATATTCCCTTGGAGGAAGTGGCGGTCGGCGATTCGCTCGTTGTTTTCCCGCACGAAACGTGCCCTGTCGATGCGATCGTCGTCGAGGGACACAGCACGATGGACGAATCGTACCTCACCGGCGAGCCGTACGTTTTGTCGAAGGCGGTCGGTTCCACGGTGATGTCGGGTGCGATCAACGGCGATGGCGCACTGACGATCCGTGCGGAGAAAACGGCGGTCGATTCGCGGTACGCCAAGATCATGCAAGTGATGCGCGACTCGGAACAGCGTCGGCCGGCGCTGCGGCGTCTCGGCGATCAACTCGGCGCAATTTACACGCCCGTTGCGGTGGCGATCGCGCTGATTGCCTGGGCCGCCAGCGGCGATGCGCTTCGCTTCCTCGGCGTGTTGGTCGTAGCCACGCCGTGCCCGCTGCTCATCGGCATTCCCGTCGCAATCATCGGCTCGGTTTCGCTCGCCGCGCGGCGTGGCATCATCATCAAAGACCCGGCCGTTCTGGAAAAGATCGACACGTGCAAAACCGCCATCTTCGACAAAACGGGGACACTCACCTACGGGCATCCGAAACTCACCGAAGTGCTTCCCGGCAAGGGTTTCACGAAAGACGAAGTGCTGGCAGCGGTGGCGAGTCTGGAACGATACTCGCGGCACCCGCTGGCGGCGGCTACGATTACCGCGGCGAGCGAGGCGGGGCTGAAACTCGCCGAAGCGAGCGAGGTCAGCGAGCGCCCCGGCGAGGGGCTGCGCGGCAACATCGGCGGTAAAATCGTGCAAGTCACGAGCCGGAAAAAACTCGTCGCCCAATCGCCCGCAGTCGCCGAGTTGCTACCGCCACTGGCAGGCGGACTCGAGTGCATGACGATGATCGAAGGGAACTACGCGGCGACATTTCAGTATCGCGACGAACCGCGTGCCGAGGGCAAAGCGTTCATCCGCCACCTGAAGCCACACCACGGATTCGAGCGCGTGTTGCTGGTGTCCGGGGATCGCGAATCCGAGGTGCGCTACCTCGCAGAGAAGGTCGGCATTACCGAAGTGTACGCGAGCCAAAGCCCCGAACAGAAGCTGACGCTGGTACGCGAGGAAACCCAGAAGGCGGCCACCGTGTTCATGGGCGACGGCATCAACGACGCACCCGCATTGACCGCCGCCACGGTCGGCATCGCGTTCGGCCAGGGCAGCGACGTCACCGCCGAAGCCGCCGGGGCCGTGATCCTCGAAAGCTCGCTGGAGCGGGTCGACGAGTTGATGCACATCGGCCGCCGGATGCGCAGGATCGCATTGCAATCCGCCATCGGCGGCATGGCACTCAGCCTCGTCGGAATGTTGCTCGCCGCCGCCGGGTACCTGCCACCCGTCGCCGGCGCAGTGACCCAAGAAGTGATCGACGTGCTCGCCGTCCTGAACGCGCTGCGCGCTTCGTTCACGCCGCGCGTGCTAACCGATTATTAGACGAGGCACGTCGTGCTAGCTGTTTTGACGAACGATTCCAGGACAAACGGACACGCAGTAAACAAGTAAACGAGTTGTACCCCGAAGTTGATGTGTTAACCTGAGTAAATGCAATTGAGCATCCACGCTAATTTTCGCACCTGATGTCTCGGGTTACCAAATGAAAAAATCCTCTGCTCATCGCCTGTCCATCGAGCGACTCGAAGACCGTCTGACACCTGCCGCATTCGGCGAAGTGGGTTCGGCAATCGCCGTCGTATCTGGTACCACGGGCAATGTCGATCGCTGGTACATTCGCAATCAGGCCGATCAAGGCGCACCAGACATCGCTCCGTTTGATTTCGGAAATAGCAACGACATGCCGATCGTCGGAGATTGGAACGGTAACGGCCGGGCCAGCATCGGTTCGGTCGATTTCAATCGTACGATCGATAGTAAAGATTTCGGCTTGATCTGGAGTCTGACCGACGACGGAGGCACGATCAGTCAAACTCCCAATGGCCCAATCTTCGGTGGTCTCAGCCCGAGATTTACGTTCGGCACCAACATCCCAATTGGTTTTGCCGGTCAGGGGACGAAGCCGATTGTCGGCGATTGGAACGGCGACGGTACGGATACGATCGGCACATCCCGAATCGATTTTCTTAGCCCTCCCAACGTAGGTTCCCATCTGTATTCCCAGTTCGAACTCCGTAACAGCAACAGCGCGGGCGCACCCGACTCTTCGTTCACCCTCGACCTCGGGATACCTCCAAGTGGAGCATCCTTCCTGGAAGTTGTCGGCGACTGGGACGGTAACGGTACTACAACCGTCGGCGTGTTCGAGGAGAGTACGGAAACCTGGTATCTCAAAAATACGAATGCCTCCGGTTCGATCTTCGATTCCGATGTCATCACCTTTCGGTACGGGACGCGCTTCACGCAACCGGTTGTCGGCGACTGGGACGGCAACGGCACCACGACCGTCGGCATCTACGACAGAAATTCTTCCGTCTGGTTTTTGCGCAACAGCAACACGGCCGGCGCGCCGGATATCGCACCGTTCGCATTCGGCCCGCAATTCTATGGAAAGCCGCTGTTCATTCCTCACACGGCACCGACGTTCGCGCTACCGATTGGCGGGACGGCATATCAGGATTGGGTGCCGAGCAACTATGTGAACGTCGGCACGCCGGATGCCCCACAAGATTATCGCGGAGGCAACTTTACCTGGAATCGCTCGACCGGCGACGAGTACTCTCTCGCGAATTATGCGGCGATGGATCGCGGCGTGCCGGTACTCGCGGCCGCACAAGGTGTCGTCATCGGCGTGGCCAACGACCAACCCGACCGCAATCAAACGCCAGTGATCGGGCCGATCGTCGAGCGCGGCAACTACGTTTTCATCGATCACGGTTTCGGCTGGTATAGCAGTTATTTTCACCTCAAACGCGGTTCGGTAACGGTCCAGCCAGGCGACATCGTCGCACCGGGGCAACCCATCGGTCAGGTCGGTGGCTCGGGTTCGACGGATCGGCCCAAACTCGATTTCTATACCGCTTTCGGCGGTCGTCCGGTCGAGACACTTGCGCTACCCGCGGCCAAACGCCCAACCCCGCTGTCGACGTACCTCGGCGACACGCGCGGTGCGATCGATGGAGGATTCACGACGACATTATGGGACCGGGCAACCTTCATCGAACGACCGACCGAACCGGCAACGATTCAGGGGAGTACAACCAGTGCGACCGTGTTGTACTTCTGGGTCGCCGTTTATGGTGTGCGAACGACGGATGAGGTTGCGTTCAAGTGGCTCAAGCCCCCGCAAACCGTGCCGGTCGAAGTCGCCCGCTTCACCGGTCGCGACAGTCGCTTCCGTGGAATGCACGTCTACATTCCCATAAACGCCAACTCCAGCACCCCTGCCAATGCGACTTGGGGCGACAACACGCTCATCGTGGAAATCAACGGCGTAGAAGTCTTCCGTAAGACGAAGCGCGTCGAACCGCCCGTCAACACGTAGGACGCGCACAATATAGGTGCTGAAAACGCGCTGCGCGCCTCGTTCACGCCGCGCGTTCTGACCGACTATTAGGCGGGGTACAACACTTTGCGGAACGTCAGAGAAACCCGTCGTCGTCTCGGAATTCCGTCGTCGCGAAGCCTCGATCGTATTTGATGCGACCACAAGTAGCGGGAGTCCCCCGTCATTACGAGTAGACTTCCGGGTTGGAGTGTGAGGGATACTACCAGGTGATGTGAAGTTGGGCTTTTCATCGGATTTCTGCGACGACTCTCATCCGATTTCTGTTGCATTCTCGTTTCTGAGTGGAGCCGTTTTTCAGTCCTGAAGGGACCGTTCTATCAGCCCAGGTCGGAGCACGCGAAGCGAGCGAAGGCCTGGGAAAGCAAGGGCAAACGGCTTCGGTCCTGAAGGGACCGTTCGGAGCGATCCAGTCTGAACCGTCCTTTCAGGACGGAGGCTTTTTCTGGGTCTACCCAGGCCTGCGCTCGCTTCGCTCGCTCCGACCTGGGCTTTAGGAACGGACCTTTCAGGCTCGAAAACCACGACCCACCAAGGTTTCGATGGTAGGAATTCCGCCATCGAATCCATGCGTCTATGCCTCCGGCCCGACCTACAAAACCAGTCGTCGGCGAATCGTCTCACCCACGAACGGTTACGCGATAGCGATCGACTAATTGCGAGCCGCCGGACCCGGCAGCGGGCAGGTCTTTCAGTCGGTCTTCGGTTGCTCGAAGCCGACGGTTTGGATCGGATTCGGTTTGGCAGGCGCGTCGAATGCCGCGAGCCATTCTTTGGCGGGTGCGAAGTTCGGGTCGGCTTTTGCGGCGAGTTGCAGTTGCTGGCGGGCCGCGTCGGGCTTCTCCGAATCGGCGAGCAGTTTCGCCATCGTGTAGCGGGCTTCGGACTCGGGCATCACGCTCAACATCGCGTCGAATCCACCTTCAAAGTTCCCCGCCTGCGCCATGCACACGCCCAGCGTTCGCTTGTATCGGCGGTTCTCCGGGTCGCCGCCGATCGCGTGCTGACAGGCCGCTGTCGCACCGTTCCAGTCTTCGAAGCGAGCGAGCGCCAAGGCGAATTCGTACGCGGCCTTGTGGTCTTGCGGGTAGTTCTGCATCAGTTCGCGGTAACTGCCGACGGCGCGTTCGCGATCCCCGACCCGCGTGTAAAGCCGGGCCAACCCGCGCAACGCCTGCGCGCTCTTCGGGTCCGCCTTCAATGCCGCTTGGTATTTCTGACGGGCTTCGTCGAGGATGCGATCGCGGTCGGCACTCGTCGATTCCTCGACGAACGCACTATCGACGGCCCCATCGGCGAGTTCGGAAGCGATGTGTGCGATCGACTCGGGCTTCAATGGAGTCTTGCGGGCCGCGTTGACGATGGCTGCATCGGCCGGCTTTTGCAGATGCGGGCCGGGCGGTTTCGGCTGGAACATCCGCGATAAACTCGAACCGCCAGCGGGCTGTCCCACCGGCAGCCCGCTCGTTTGCGGCGTGCTTCGACAACCCACCGTGGCCGCCAAAACGCCCGCGACAATCCACAGGTTACGACGACGGCCATCCATGGCTTTGCCTTTCGGTTAGTTCCAATCGATTGCGCGTGAAATGCACACACTAACGACTGTATCGGCAAATCGCACGCGCCATTTCCAACAAATCGCAACAATCGCAGACGCGAGGTTCCGGAATTCACTTGACTCACGGCATCCGTTCCGTCAAACTGCCCTTTCATCGAAACTTTAATGGAAATGGAAATTTATTCAGAATTACGGTTGAAACTGGGCGATTATTAATGCTTTTAGTTTAGCTAATGTTCCAGCCACATACAATTATCGAGCAACACTTACGGGGAAGATGGTAAATCCTGCCAACGAAACGGAACGAATGACGACGTATATACTCGCTACATCCGTACAGACAATTGTCGTCCCGTAAAACCCCGACTCAATCCACTCCAATCTGCTTTAGAAGGATTTTATCATGAAGCGACGAAATGGAATTTCACTGTTGGAGCTTGTAGTTGTCATTGCCATCATCGGCTTATTGATTGGGCTGCTGCTGCCAGCGGTCCAAAGCGTACGCGAAGCGGCGATGCGTGCCAAAAGCCTGAATAACCTCAAACAGATCATGCTCGCCTGCCACCATTTTGCGGATCGCGACGGCAGTGGCCGATTGCCCGGTTGGGTCGGCCAGTACAGTTTCACGCGTCGCGAAGCCCCTGTATTTTTGGTGATCTTACCATATACGGATGGCTACGTCGAATACGACCCATCCACCGCGAAGTCGTTCAACGAGTATTTTCGCTTGTCCAACCCGCGACGTGCGTTATATCTCAGCCCTGGAGATCCTATTACCTCGGTCCGTATGATCCGCACGTTGGACTCCTTTGCGGCATTTGCGGGATAGAATGAGCCTTGACACCCCCGGAGTACTTCACATGGCCATCG
>JAYVQG010000246.1:0-23056 GCA_043757025.1 Limnoglobus sp. | reverse complement strand
CGACTTACGTCCGATTTCGCCCAATTCCAATCACGCCGGAACCAAATTTTTAGTGGTCTTATTTGGCAAAACTGCAACCGGGTTTTGAACCGTGCCGATTCGTGCATGTTGGTAAGCCACGGAAGTGGTCGGAGTATGGGTGAAGAACTCGAACTCGATTTTCATTTTCGCCGCGAGTTGGGATCTCTGATCGAAAGGGATGGCACCAGGCGTGTTCACGACGAACAGTGCCAAGTGATGCGGTTGGAAAGCATTCGCGTGTTGTGCTCGAACAGAGGGGATTTTCATCCCCTCTGGTTTGGGCTGACCGGAGCCATTTGGCGGGGTGTGAGCACGAACGTCATTCGCGATCTCTTGTGTGTCA
This sequence comes from Limnoglobus sp., assembly GCA_043757025.1. Classification (GTDB taxonomy): domain Bacteria; phylum Planctomycetota; class Planctomycetia; order Gemmatales; family Gemmataceae; genus Limnoglobus. The sequence continues at coordinate 22,692 of JAYVQG010000246.1, read as the reverse complement.
ATATACGTTCGACTCGGGTTCAAGAGGACATGAGGCGAGTACGCAAAATGATTGATAGCCAGTGCGCTTTCCATGTCGATCACCGACGGCAATGGGTCGATCCGAAAGCCCCATAGAAGGTGTTCGGACCTCAGCGGGTATTGGACCGCCTTCGTGCGCGATGACGCGATTTCCTTCTGCCAATTCAACGCTTGATAATACGCGCCCTCTGCGATTGCAACGAGCGGGTCTTCGGCACAGTACACCGTCAACTGATGCAGGCTGCTGTAGCGATTCCCCCCTCTACCGACGTAGTAAGCGCCTTGACCCTGCACGGGTCGGGCCAAACGTTACCAGATGTTGCCGAAGCTACGCGATAAAGAGGCCCGTTTCCGAGTGGGTAGTACATAGCCGGGGCTTATCCTTGGGCGGGGATTGGCGGCAGTTCTTCGTGCCCAATTACGCCGTAAGGTTGAATGACACGATAGCCACCCAATGCGAGAATTTGGTCTTTCGATAGTCTCGTCAACAAGATGGGCACTTGGTCCCACCACGTCTCGCCGTTCTGCTTTTGGATTTGCTTGAGAACGGTATCCACGATGGTAAGGGGATGCAGTTTCGTGTGTGGGTGTGCCTTAATAATCCGCTCGCGACTAGCGGGAGAAAGGTAATACATGGTTCCGTGATCTTCATCGCGGACGTAAATATCCAGTGGCGCAACGGGGCCATGAACTTCCGCTTCCACTTCAAATTGGTGAACGCGCCAAGATCCATCTCGCGTACGTTTTTTCAACTCGCGGGCAAACCCTTCTGCCTCCCCTTGTATTCGCCATGTGTATAGCCAACGTCGGGACGTCTCCGGTTCCGGAACCCGAGGAACGTTCGCCACATCGACGCCAATGTCCTCAAGTAAGCGGGTATACGCTTCAAACTCGTAGTCCTTGGTGCCGCCTGGCTTCGTTACGGTGAATACGTTCATCGCCTAACCTCTACAAGTTGTCGGCAGTAGTTGCCAGACGTCGCACGATAGATCATCTTACTAGAATCGCAGCCCTTCACCCGCTGCCGGGGTACTTCGCGATCAACACTTGGCGGATCGCGGGCTTGAGTATTGTAATCGACGAAGCGTCGGGCCAGGTGATGGTGACGGAGTCGATGGTGGTGCCGAGGCCGAGGCCGAAGTGGGCGATCGGTTCCATTTGGCACATGTAGCCGCTGCCGCCGCAAATGACGCGGACTTGCGCACGGCCGTTCGCGATCAGTTTCACCACTGCGCCGCGTGCGGACGCACCGAAGCGTGTCAGCGGGCGCACCCTCACCCAGTGGTTGTCGTTTTCTGGGCCGCGGTACAGCGTCAGCGGTTTTGCGTCGCCGTGTGCGACCAGCAATTCGAGGCGGCCATCGCCGTCGAAATCCGCGATGGCAGCCCCGGTGCCGTGGTCGTCGTACTCTGTTGCCGCGCCGATGTCGGCATGCGTCCAGCCGTCGCGGGTCTGGCGGAACAGCCGATTCGGTTCGCCGAGGTTATTGAAGAACAGTTCCTCGTAGCCATCGTTGTCGAAATCGGCGGCAATCACCGTGCGAATCGCGGAGGGGAGCGCCATCGCGAGCGTCGCCGCATTTTTGAACGTGCCATCGGGTTGGCGGAGCATCAACCGGTGCGGGCCATCGGCGTTGCCGTAACAAATATCGAAGCGGCCATCGCCGTCGGCATCGAGAACCGTGCTGCCGCGGCCGTGCTCTTCGATGTCCGCAAGTCGATGCTCGCCCGCCACTTCGAGGAACGTACCCATGCCCGTGTTGCGGAATAGGAAGTTCGGCCCCCTCTCGTTCGCGCAGAAAATATCGGGCCGCGACGACGCCAGCGGGGCCACGAGCAAGCTGCGGCCGAGCGCGGTCAAGTTCACGCCGAGCGCCGGTGCCAGGTCGGCAATTGCGCCATCGGGTGCGAGTTCGTACAGCCGTAGCGGGCGGCCAGAATTGGCCACGACGAAGCTGTAACGCCCGTTGCCGCGTCGGTCGATTCCGCACACCGAACGCCCGGTGCCGCCGTTGCGTACGATTGCGTTTTCGCTGCGGGAGAAGAGATCGACCCACTCGCCATCGGGGAGTTGGTCGAACAAGCGGTCCGTTCCGGCTTCCGCGCTCAGCACGTAGATTTCTTCGCGGCCATCGCCGTCGAAGTCGGCGGCGGCCACGCCGGTCGATTTGCGGTCGACGTCGGCGAGGAACGGCGGCGCGGTTTCGCGGAGTGCATGGCCGCTCCACTTCAACACGCGGTTGGCCACGCCGAACCCGGCAACGACGACCGAGACGCGGCCATCGCCATCGAGGTCCGCGACGGCGACCCCGCCGCAGACGCCGACGCGGTTTGAGGCTATCGATCCTGAGATGTCGATCAACATGAAGTCACTCAGCTAATACTCACGCCTTGTTCCCCGGCGACGATCTCGCCGATCTTCCACGATTCGATCTTTTGCCCTTTCAATTGTGCCCGAATACTCGCCTCGAAGCTCGGGGATACGACCATCACGAAGCCGACGCCCATATTGAACACGCGATCCATTTCGGCATCGGCGATCGACCCGAGGCGTTGCATCCACGGGAACACCGGCGGCACCGGCCAACTTCCCCGCACGATGTTCGCACGTCGCCCCGGCGGCAGAATCCGCGCCAAATTGTCCGGCAACCCGCCGCCCGTGATGTTTGCCAGCCCGTGGATGACGCCCTTCTTTTTTACCGGATAATGCGACAGGATCGCCCGCACCGCCCGCACGTACAACCGCGTCGGCGTTAGTAATTCCTCGCCGACGGTCTTGCCCAACTCGGGAACGTGCGTGTCGATGTTCAACCCGGCGGCCTCGAAAACGACCTTGCGAACGAGGCTATAACCGTTCGAGTGGATGCCGCTACTCGCGAGGCCGATGATCGCGTCGCCGACTTCGACGCGGCTGCCGTCGATTACCCCCGCCCGTTCGACGACACCGGTGCAGAAGCCCGCCATGTCGAAATCGCCGGGCTGATAAAAATCGGGCAGAATCGCGGTTTCTCCGCCCACGAGTGCGCAGTCCGATTCGAGGCAGGCATCGCTGATGCCCTTCACGAGTTGCACCGTCATTGCCGGTTCGTCGGCGTGCATCGCGATGTAATCGAGGAACGAAAGCGGTTCGGCCCCCGTGCAGATGAGGTCGTTGACCGACATCGCGACGAGGTCGATGCCGACCGTGTCGAATCGCTGCATCATCGCCGCGATCTTCAGCTTCGAGCCGACGCCATCGGTACAGGTAACGATCACCGGACGCTTGTATTTCCGGCGAAAAAAGCCCGCCGTCGGGTCGAGATCGAACATGCTGGCGAAGCTGCCGCCCTTGCCGCCCTTCGCCTGAAACGGTGGCCGAATGACCGACATACCCCACGTTCGCGTGAGCAACGGCGCGATGCCGGACATCGTCTCGGCATACTTTTCCAGGTCTAGCCCGGCCTTCTTATAGTCCCACGGTTCTGGCATAGTGCCCCACCTGCGAATGTCCGGGTCAGTGTCTTATCGGTTTATTAAACCGAAACGGGGTATATGCGGCTCGCGTAATTTTGTTCGCCCGCCACGCTACGCCGACTTCATGAGCGAAGTGACAATCCCGTCGGCGACGTAGGTGCCACGCGGTGTCAGCCGGATGTCAGTCGCGGAGAGTTGTAGCAAACCTTCATCGGCAAAATGCTTTAGCGGTTCGCCGATCAGCGCGTCGATGTCGTAGCCGGTTCGCAATTGAAAATCGCTCCGGACGATCCCCTGTATGCGGCGAAGTTGAATCGCGAGCGTCTCGAAGGCGCGTTCGCGATCGTCGAGCATTTCCGTCTGGAACGTCGGCGAATCCCCAGCGAGGACTTTGCGAATGTACAGCTTCGTATCGCGGATATTGAGATCGCGCGAACCGTTGACGTATCGTGCCGCGCCGACGCCGAAACCGTAGTAGGCATCGTTCGCCCAGTAGCGTTCGTTGTGGCGACAGCGCTGGCCGGGCTTCGCGAAATTCGAGACTTCGTAATGCTCGAACCCGGCACCGCGTAAGTTCGCAATCGCGACCTGATACATCTGCAATTCGAGGTCTTCGCCGACTTCACGAACCTGCCCGCGTTCGCGCTGCTTCCAGAGTGGCGTACCTTTTTCGTACGTCAGGCCGTACGTGGATAAATGATCCGGCGCGAACGCGAGTGCCGTGTGCAGGTCGGCCTCCCACTCCGACACCGTTTGCCCCGGCGCGCCGAAAATCAGGTCGAACGAGAGTGCCGGAATCTGCGGCCGCACGATCTCGACGGCACGGGCAATCCGTTCGACGCTATGTTGGCGTTCGAGCGATTGCAACACGTGCGTGTGGAACGATTGCACGCCGATGCTCAGGCGGTTCACGCCGAATTCGGCCATCACCGCGATCTTCTCCGCGTCGAGACTGTCCGGCGTCGATTCGATGCTGAACTCGGCCACCGACCCTGGCACGATCGGCAGCCATTCGCGAATCGTCGTCAGCAACCGCCGCAGCGCATCCGCACTCAGATACGTCGGCGTGCCACCGCCGATGAAAAGGCTCTCCACCGGTCGCGGTTCGCCGAGTGTCGCCAGTTCCATCGCGATCGCATCGAGGTAAAGTTCGATGAGGTGATCGTTCCCCGCAGTGACGGCGAAGTCGCAGTAGCCGCAGTGATGCCCGCAAAACGGCACGTGAACGTACGCCGTTCGCGGATCGAGCCAGGGTGGCAATCGTGATGTCATGTTGCCATCATACTTGCGGCAACGTGGCTTTCGCTTTTTCTTCGGCGGAACTGCCGCGCAGATAGATCGGTTCGAGGCGGAGCAATTCTTCCCGCGCGACCGGCGATAGGCGCAACCCGACCGCGAGCAAGCTCGCGAGTTGCGGTTCGCGTTCGGCATCGGGCACGACTTTCGCCGCACACGAAACGAGTGCAGCATAAATCGCCACGCCCGGCCCCGATAGCGACACGCCACTTGCCCACGGTAGCCACTCGGAAGCGGGCACAATTTGGAGTTCGTCGATCGGCATACCGCCATCGAATCGCTGGAGATAGATCGCACCTTGCAGTGCATCGGCGATTACCCAGAGTCGTTCGTAGGCGGGCGATTGGTGGGCAATCGCGTGGAACGTCGGCACCGCGACCAGCGGGCAACCGACCGCATAAGCCAGCGCCTTCGCGGACATTACGCCGACCCGCAAACCGGTGTAACCACCGGGGCCAATGCCGACGATGATGCCCGCCAGTTCGCGAGGCGTCACACTTTCTTCGGCGAGCAAGCGACTCACGGTGGTGCTTAAATCTCGCGCATGTCGCCGCGTCGCATCGAGCATCGCCTCGCGAACGAGGACATCCCCGCGCGCCAGGCCCACCTGCCCGACGCGGCCCGAAGTTTCGAGAATGAGACGATAGTCGGGCATGATCCGAAGTCCCTTATGCCACCACGGACGCGACGTACACTTTGCCGTGTTGGTTGAGCCAGATCTCGTCGCCGCGTTCGGCACGTTCCTGCACTTCGCGCAAAAATTTCACCGTCTCGGATTCGTAGCACGGTTCGCTTGGGTCGTCGATCGGGATCACGGCCTCGACCTCAACCGCAATCACGTACCGTGCGGTTTGAACCAGTCGCGTTCGCTTGACTCTTTCTCCAGGTATTCGCACGATTATCTCCGATTGAAAAAGTGGACCGTTACCAGTTTGGCCACGCCGGCCTGGGCCATGTACGACCAGACCGCTTTGAAGTCGGTCCCGTCGGGTAACATTTCTCGAACCTCAATTGCCGGATTCGGTGAAGCATTGGGACGTTCCACAAGCAAAATACCGTCGATTAGTCCTTCGACTGCTTGCCATTCCATGATACCACGCTCTTCGAGTCGTTCGGACGCATGCTGCCCCACGATGTATTTCTCTTCCACAACGAGCCTTCGGATGGTGTCATAGAGCGATTCCATCCGTACCTCCGTCGTAAGTCAATTTCAATTCGGCGGCCCAGTCGTTAGGTATTCCAGTACGCCCAACGCCGCTGCTTCCGTACTCACAACTCACCACTGATCACTCGCAACGACTCATCGTGAAAAAGTAGTTGATCGTTAATAGTGGATCGTTGTCAGTCAGACCATTACTCGCTTGGCGTGATGCCTAAGACGATGAGGCTCGTCATTACATTCCCGCTGCTTCCGTACTCACAACTCACCACTGATCACTCGCAACAACTCATCGTGAAAAATTAGTTGATTGTGAATAGTGGATCGTTGTCAGTCAGACCATTACTCGCTCGGCGTAATGCCCAAGACGATGTCGAACTTGGCGGCCACTTCGCCGATCTTGGACTCCTTCATTGCTGCGAAATCGACGGTAATCGAATCGCGTGCTTTTTCGTCGCGAACGGACTTCCAGATGCCATCGCGGGCGTTGCCTTCGTGGCCCTTGATGTAGCACTGCGTCGTCAGCAGTTCCTTGCCACCCTTTTTGATTTTGACGTGAATGTGCGGCGCGCGGCCGGGGTACGGCACGGGTTTGATCGTGCGGAAATAGTATTCGCCCGTCGACCCCGTGAGGAAGCGTCCGAAGCCCTGGAAGTTCTTGTCGCGCTTCTCGTTGTTGTCGGTACCCATGTGCAGGTACGCGCCGTTGTTGTCGCACTGCCAGATTTCGACGAGCGCGTTGCGGATCGGATTGCCCTTCAAATCGAGGACTTTCCCGGTGAGGTGCGCGATCGTGCCCACGCCGGGGTTGATGCCGTCATTGATAATCAGCAAGTCGTTGTCGGTATCGAGCGGTAACTTGGTCGGGTAGAACGGGCCTTCGGTTTGCTTCGGGGTCTTGGTCAGTTCCTCGGCAAACGCACCCGGCGCAAACAGCCCGAGCGCCGCCGAACCGAGAAACAACCGACGAGTCGGAACGATGAGACGATCCATGACAGAAGCTCCGAAGGGAAAGGAAAACACCCACGGAGATTCTACCAAAAGGAGAATGGAAGAGATCGTGAGAGTGCGCACTACGCTTTTGTCGCTTACACTTTCTCCATGCCGGCCTTGATGTTTCTCAGTGCGGCGATCATTAACTCGAAGTGTTCCTCGAAGCGTCGGGTGTTGACTTCGGCTTGCACGAGCGTCGCGCCGAAGGCGAAGAGGTAGTCTTCGCCGACTTCGGGTGGGCGCAGATACTGAAACAGGTAGCCGCCGAATTGCACGTCGAATAGCACGCGGCGATTGATGCCCTGGCCGCCTTTGCCGAGGATCGCGTTCATGCGGTCCATTTCGGTGTGCATGTCGAGCGCGAGCGATGTCCACCACGCGATTTGCGATTCCGCCGTGCGGAACGGCACGAGTTCGTCGAGCCGTTTTTGAATCTCGTTGACGTTGACGCCAGTTGCGAGATACACCGCCTGCGCGCCGTCTTTTTTGCTCAGTCGAATCAGCGTGGAGAAGTCTAACCCTCCGGGTAGGTTCGTGTAATAGCGCACCACTTTCGCTTGGTCTTTCGCACGCCGGAACGTCGACGGATCGCGCGGCAACCGCCATACGCAATACGCCAACACGCCGAGAATGACGAGTGCGTTGAACAGCGCCACGGCGGCGATCATCACGGGGCCTGAGGCGCGTTCTTCAGTGACGAGCGCCTTTAGCGGAGCGAGGATCGCCATCGCGCTCGAGGAATGCGATTCGGTGCGTAGCAGTCCGAACGCGCCCGTCAGGAAGCCGAATGCGGCGAACAGCCACGTCGGGCGGTGTGGGTTGACGACTTGCGTGATGAGCGGTTTGCCGACGACCACCCGCAATACGGCGAACACCGCCCCGGACAGTGCCAGGATTTTCGTCAGGTCGGTTAAATTCCAGTCCATGATTCACCGGGCGATACGAGGGCGTAACAGTGTCGAGGTATTCGTAGGAATCTCAGTATTCTTGCACGATAACCGTGCCATCGGCGGCAAACCAGCCTCGGCCGTCGATCTGATACACACCGTCGCAGTTCGCTGCCATGTACTGGCAAACGGCCAAAACCGTCGCATCGAGCATCACTTCATCGGCGTGGTCGTACGGCTTTCGCAGCGTGACCATTTGCTTCGTCTGAATCACGCGCTCCATCATCGCGGCGAAGTTCGGGCTGTAGTTCATCGTCTCGAGTTCGGCCGCGAAGGCGTTCAGATCCTTCCGCAACTCGTCTTCTTCGGTGAGGTAGCGTTCGAGCAGTAGCGGCGTGCCGTTGCCGGGTAGGTGCAGTTCGCCCGACGTCCAGCCGAGGTCGTCGCCGCGAAAGTGCGGCACGACCGCCAGCGACTTCGCGGTGAGGTGTTCGACGAGCGCCACGGGAGAAACGGGCGTTGCCGACAAACCGAATACGCGGTGCCACACGGAGTCGTCTCGTGGAGGAAGGTTCGCAATTGCAGGTATTGTAGAAGGCAGTGGAAATGCGTCGGGCCGGTGGAAAGGAAGTTCCACCGGCCCGACGTGTGAGCAAACGTGTGTCGGTTACTTAATATCGTCGCCGAACAGGTCGGTGATGACGCGGCGCAACATTTGGCCCGTCGTCATACCACGGCGATTTGCGGCGGCTTCGAGCGCGAGTGCCTGCCAGCGCGGGAGCAACAGCGGAAGTTCGACGACTTCGTGGTCGGATCGAATCTTTTCCCCCAGCGGCGGGGAATCCATGATGACGGGTGCCGCTCCGGTGATCGCGGTCATTGTCTGGGTTCTTCCATCGAGGCGTAGGTTTCAATCGGAGGTTGCGGCGGTTCCAAATCCAGTTCGTTTATCTTATGCACGATTTGGAGCACCACCGTCGGAATATGACACTGCAATCAGAATGCCGAACGTTCGGAATTCTCAAATAATTCACAAAACTCTAGAATCCGTGGGAATCCGATCGTAACTCGATGTGGATTGCGTGTAGAGACTGCCTAAAATTCCGGCAATATCTGCCAGAGTTTTTCAAGCGAAAGGCGATTTTTCGCCTCGGGCAGTCGCACAGCCGGCATGTTGGACTCGGTAAATGAGGAAAAATGGGGAAAAAGGTTCGCAAGGCCATTTCATCTGGCAGAATGTTAGGATAATTATCAAGGCTAACCGTTCACGTGCGGTTCATTTGCGTATCGGACCTTGGGAGACATCACCATGGCAGTTCGACCACCCGACGACAAACGCGAACCGAAGTCGCACGATGGTTCCGACATCCCCGAGTGGCTGCGGACCGACGACTGGCTACAGGTCACGCCGACGCCGAGCGAGTTGGCAAGTCAAGCCGAGTTCGCCACCTCCGCCACATCGCCGGAAGAGATCCTCGAGATCGTCGACACGGACGATGACGACGCACTGTTGTTCGCGGACGACGTGGATGTAAGCGAGCCGGCGTCCGTACCGAAAATGCCGGTCTCCGAGCTACTTTCGCACCCCGACGACGATGATGCGTCCATCGACCTCACCGACTTCGCCGACGCGCCGCGTTTCGGCCCGTCGACGTCGTTCATCCGCAGCCGTGGCGAAGCGGTTCCCGATTCGAACGATGCCATCGGCGGGAGCATCCCGACGCTACCCACGATGGAGCCGGCCTCGGGCTGGTTAGGGTCCACGACGAAACTCTCCGCGCCGGTTCCGCTCACCCCGCCGAAATCGCTTTCAAAACCGTCGTTACTGCAACCGTCCTCAACGGCGGACATCGATTTGCCGATCGTCCCAACGGAAGAGGCGTCGGACATTTTCAGCACCGCACGACGAGACGATTTCATTAAATCCGGAGCAACCGGCGCGACCGGTTCGGGGCTGTATACGGGAGCCGTTGCGCCTGTCGGCGTCGGCCCCGAATTGCTTCAACCAATCCCGATGGGCACGCCGATCGGCGACTCGAACTTGTTCGCCGACTTACGAGAGGAACTCAGCGATTCGCAGAGGTTCGACCGCGACCTCGGGGCTGGCGACGTACGGATCGAAATGGCCGAGCCAGATTTCGGCGAGGCCGTGAAGCCCGCAACCGGTTGGGGTTCGGTTTCCGATGCGGATAAACTGAGATCGATTCGCCAAGATTCGTCGCCGAAGATCGACGACCGTCCGTTAACCGAAGCCGAACTCGAACTGTTCGGCGGCGACGACCTTCCCGATTTCAACGTGACGGCGATCGGGCAGTCGGGGTCGAATCTGCTCGGCGATCGCACGATCACCGACCTGGAACTCTTCGACGATCTGCCGACGGGACAGTCGGGGATTAACCTCTCGGATCCGGAGGGCGATTCGGTCGAAGATGAGGCGAACTCGAGTATTTTCGGCAAGATCGACGATTCGCAAGCGTCGGGTGGCCGCGATGCGGGGCGGGTCGATCTCGACCAAATCCCGCTCATGGGATCGTCGGACGACCGCACTGATGCGATGTTCTTTGAAGGTGATTTGGCCAGTTCTTCGGTCGTCTTCGGCCAGAAACGCAAGGGCGCGGCCACGCCGATGGATCTGACCGATGAAGATCAAGATTCCGTGTTCGCCATGCCGCCGAACCCGGAAGGCGTTGAGCAGAGCGGCGATAGCGGGATGATCGATTGGTCGAGCGAACCGGACAAAATCACGAACCGACTTGGCGGAACGTCCGACATCGGCCAAAAGACAATCTCGACGCCGATCACCGACGACGACGAATTCGATTCGCTCGCCGCCACTTCGCGAACGAAATCGTCCCCATCGACCGATCTCGATCTCGACGACGAACTGTTGAACGAAGACAACATCCACGACGGTTCCGCCGCGATGGCGGCCGCCGGCGTGGCTTTGCCTGCCAGCAAAGCCCCGAACCGAAATCGTCCGAGCCAGGGTTCCCAGTTCGACACCAAAATGGTGGACGATGAGCCGAAAACCAAGAAGCGTGGCGGCGTACTCGTCGGCGCGCTCGGTTTGCTCGCGGGCGTCGGCCTCGGCGCGGGCGGAATGTTCTTCGCCGCGAACGGCGGGAGTGGGACGGGCACGCCGGTGGCATCGAACGCCAATCCGCCACCGATCGCATCGAAGGCGACACCCGATGCTCAAGCTCCCGCAACAACCGTGGCGATGGCGCAATCGCTGCTGACGGGTGGCGATCCCGTCGCGGCTTTGAAGGCATTCGAGCAAGCGGGTGCGGACACCACCGAGATGCAAGCCGGTCGCGGTCAGGCTCGCTGGCTGGCACGAGTTCGTACCGCCGATGGCAAACTCGATGCAAACGACCCCGAACTCGCCAAGGCCGTCGTCGACTTGAACGCCGTCTACAACGCCCCCGACCTGAAGACCCCCGCCGAACAGGCAATGGGTGCGAAGGCCGCACTCAACCTCGGTCTGATTCAGGAAATTACGGGCAAACCCAAAGATGCGGTCGCGACTTACGATGCCGCCGCGAAGAAGTTCGCGGGATTCAAGAAGGTGTTCGATTCGGCGAAGCGACGCATCACGGTGATGTCCAAAAAAGCCGACGGCACCGCCGTCAGCGATGCCGACTTCAGCCGGTTCCTGCCGCACTATGAAGCGTTTGAAATCGCCACCGCGTCGTCGATCGCCTTCGATTTCCCACCCGTGCAAGAACTCGATGACGAAGCCGGGTTCCACTTCTGGGATGCGATCAACTCGGCAGCGAACTGGCAAGATCCGAAGTCGTTCGACAACGCGATTGCGTCGATCAACAAAGCCCGTGCCGCGCACGATGTCCGCCGCAAAAAGCTCGCGGGCATGGGCCTGAACCCGCTCTCCGACCCGCGCGAGCAACTATTCCTGCGTGCCTGCGACGAACTCCGCTTCTACTGGACGTTCAAGAAACAAATTTACTCCGACCCGACGGGAATGGAACTCGCCCGCAAGTCTGGCACCTCCGGGGCACTCGCGGCGATGCTGAAAGCCGTGAAGGATGGCGGCTCGCAAACGAAGCTCGAAGAAGCGACATTGCTGGCATCGAAACTATCCGACGAACTCAAGGTCGTGCAGAAAAAGGCGAGCGACGATGCCGCCGCGTACGTGGTTCAGACGAAGAAACTCGACGAGGACAAGTTGGCACTTCTCGCCGAGAAAAAGAAAGCCGACGACGAGAATGCCAAGTTGATGACGGCGATCGAAACCGGCAAGAAAGACGTCGACTCGAAAGCGGCGTTACTCGAAACGGCCAAGCTCGCTCTGGTGAAATCGGGCGACAAGCTGAAGGCCGCCGATGCCGCACTCGACCCGCTCATCGACAAGCTCAAAGTGGCGAAACTCATCGACGAAAAAGAGACCCGCGAGAAGGTAATTGCCGCGTTGCCCGAGTTGTCTAAGAAGGTGGTTCTGCTTTCCGGTACGACGGGGGAAGCCGCCGAATTGGCGAACCAGTTGACCGACGCGCGCGCGAAAATGAAGAAGGCACAAGATGTCGCAATCAAAGTGTTTGAAGACGCGGAAGCAAACCTGTTGAAGGCACGTAAAGACTCGGACAAGACCATCGCAGATCTGCAAATGAAGCTGAAAGACAACGAAGCGAAAGTGGCGATCGACGTCAAGAAAGCCACCGACGACACCCGCGCCGAGATGCAGAAGAAGCTCGACGCCACGATGCTGGCCGCTATCGACCGACAGAAGCAATCCGAAGCCGAGTTGAAGAAAACCATCGACGAACGTGCCATCGAAGCGAAGGCCGCCGAGGTCAAACTGGCGAGCCAAGCGGAACAGTTTCGCGGTCAGATCGCGGCCGTGCGTGCGGGTGTGATCGTGCCTTTATCCGAGCCAGAACAAGCATCGGCCGACCTCGCGAATACCTCGTACCTCGCAGGCGTCGAGGCGTACTTCGCAGGTCGCAATTCGGATGCCGAAACGTCGCTAACGAAAGCCGTAAAAGCGAGTGCGACCGACGCACGGTATTGGTACTTCCTCGGGTTATCGAAGTGGTCGCAGGGCCGAACGACCGAAGCCGATGCGGACTTCAAGAAGGGTGCCGAGTGGGAATCGCGAGCGAAGCCCGGCCGACGTCAAATCGGCCTCGCACTCGAACGAGTCCAGGGCAACGCCCGCCAAGCCCTCGAAGATCGTCGCCCATAACACGATCCACTACGAGCCACCGGGTTCATCCCGGTGGGAGTGCAGTGGCTCGGGTGGCGGCGGGAAGGTCACATCGCGATACAAATCTGCCATCGGGATTTCGACGGGAATCGTTGCGAGGGAAAACGTCTCTGCCAGAGAGTGAAACATCCGCAACCCCCACAAACCATCCGCTTGACGCACGAAACGCTCGATCAACGGTTCATCTTGCGATACGAGAATGTATTCCTGCAAGGAAGGTAGCTTCATATAGTGGCGAAACTTGGTGGTGCGATCATACTGCTTCTGCTGCGTCAATTCCGAAAGCACTTCGACGATGACTCGCGGATTGATCAAGGATAGTGGGTCTTGAGACGAGAATTCGGGATCGCCGCAGACGATGACGATGTCTGGATACACGTACGAACCAGATGCATCGATCCGAACCCGCTGATCGCTCGAAGAGGTTCGACACGAACTACCCATTAAGCGAAGCCGCAATTCGAAGACGAGGCTATCTTTGACGATGTTGTGCTGGTAACTGGCACCCGCCATCGCGAACATTTCGCCGTTGAAAAACTCGCTCTTAAACTCGGCGGTACGCTCGATTTCCAAATACTCGGCTTCCGTCAGTTTGCGTTTCGGTATCGCGCTCATCATTCCACCTCCCAGGTGAATTCTATCACGTCGGAAACGAAGACGCGGCGAGGATTTTGTCCTCGCCGCGCCTTTATGGGCATCGCTCGAATCAACTGCGGACGAGGCCCTTGCTTTGCAGGTAGTTGATAATCATCGCGACGCCTTCTTGCACGGTTTGCGTGGCGGCATCGAAGGTCAGTTCGGGGTTCAGCGGTGGCTCGTAGGGGTCGTCGACCCCGGTGAAGCCCATGCCTTTCCCGGCGGCCACGGCGGCGCGGGCTTGCTTGTATAGACCCTTCGGGTCGCGCTCTTCGCACGTGCCGATCGGCGTGTTCACGAACACTTCGATGAACGGGATCGCGCCCGCTTTGTTATCGGCGTGGATCGCCCGTGCCGCGTCGCGGTCTTTGCGGTACGGGCTGATGAAGCTCGTCAGTGCGAACAGCCCGCTATCGGCGAACAGCTTCGAGACTTCGCCGATGCGACGAATGTTCTCTTCGCGGTCGGCGGCGGAGAACGCGAGGCCGAACTTCTTCGCCGACTCTTCCGAGTATTTTCGCGTGTCCATGAGGATCTTCGGTCCGGCGTTCAGGCCGAAACGAATGTTGTCGCCGTCGAGGGTGTACGCGGCATGGCCGCGCGCGATGAGAACTTGTTCGAGCGCGACGGCGATAGTCGATTTCCCCGAACCGGACAGGCCGGTGAACCACAACGTGGCCCCCGATTGCTTGAGCAATTTCGCCCGTTCGTCGCGGGTGACGGTGCCTTCGTGGTAGAAAATCTGCGTCGCATTCAATTCGGACATCACGAGCCTTTCGAGATTCGAGAGCGGGATTCGTATCGATTCATGATAGGAAAAGGGCCGCTATTTGGCCGGGCGTACGCATCAGGTCTTGCCTCCCAGAATTCCACACCTTCCGCTTGCCTGCGCTGCGCGGTTTCGTGCATACTGCGAATTCTACGGAGGATTCGATATGGGCGAACGATGGCGGGATGCGTGTTGGTTGATCGTCGTGGGGCTGATTTCGTCGGCGTCGATCGTGGCATCGGCGCGGCATATGAGCGCGACGTTCGACGAACCGTGCCACATCGAACGCGGCTTGTACGGCTGGCGGACGGGGAGCATCAAACCGCTGATGAGTGCGGGGTGTATGCCGCTACCGGTGGACGTGCAAACGTTGCCGTTGTACATCTGGGAACGATATCGCGGCACCCCGTTCGACGCGGTTGCGGACATCGGCGAACTGCTGCCGGTGGCGCGGATGGCCAACCTCGCGTTCTGGTGGCTTTTGCTGCTGTACGCGATGCGGTTGGGGCGTGCGTTCGGCGGCGCGTGGGCCGGTCGTTTCGCGTGTGGTTTCATCGCCACCGACCCGAATTTCCTAGGCCATGCGGCACTCGCCACGACGGATATCGCCATTACCGCGACGACGCTCGTGGCGATCTTCCACTATCACACGGGCGCGGGGTGCAGTTGGTTTTGGCGCGTCGGCGTGCCGGGCGTCTGTTACGGCATCGCCGTTACCGCCAAGGCGAGCGCGATGGCATTCGTGCCGCTCGGCTTCTTCGCTTTCGGGCTGTTCAAACTCTATTCCAGCGGCGCGCTCGCAATGCCCACTTGCGGACTGTTTGGGCGCGTGCGATTCTACCAACGTGCGACATCGGCGTTGCGTTGGGACATTTTCTGGAGCCTCGCCATCGGATGCGTGTACGTCTTCGCGTACTGCGGCTCCGATTGGCAGACCGAACGCACATTCGTCGAATGGGCGCACGGGCTTTCCGAAGGTTCCACGAAGGACGCGATGGTGCCGGTGGCGGAGAATTTACGCATCTTCACGAACGCCGGCGAAGGGCTGATGCAACAGGTGAAGCACAACTTCCGCGGCCACGGCTCGTACCTCCACGGCGACTGGTACCCGCGTGCGTGCTGGTACTATTTCCCCTACGCGCTCACGGTGAAATTGCCAGAAACGACGCTCGTTTTGCTGGCGGTGGCGTTACTGTTGCGGACCCGCGCGTTCTTCGGCCCCGTGGGCGTGTTGACGCTAGTGCTGTTCGCGTTCAGCTTGAATTGCCGAGTGCAGATCGGCATTCGCCTCGTCTTCCCGCTCGTCGCGATGCTTTATATTTCCAGTGCGATTGCCGTGGCGAACGCACGCATTCCGCGCGGCATCGGCGGGTTGGTCTTGCTGGCGAACGCGCTGATCGCGTGCAGCATTTGGCCGAACGGGCTACGGTATGCGAACATCACACACGGCGGGCCGGATGGCTGTTACCGCTACCTTTCGGACTCGAACGCCGACTGGGGGCAAGGCTTGAAACCGCTCGAAGCGTGGTGCCGCGCGAATGGCACCGAGAGCGTGGCCGTCTGGTATTACGGCACCGATCCGGACATGAACAAACCGCCGTTCCGCATCCGTCCGTTGCATTCGTTCGCGATCGCCACGAACGAACAAGCCCGCGCCTACGTAGGGCCAGGCTACCTCGCGGTCAGTACCACGATCTTGAAGGGCGACCCCGCAATTACGCCGCAAGCCGTCGTCAGCCTCGGCTGGCTGAAAACGCAAACTCCCATCGACCGCGTCGGCACATTCGCGATCTACGACGTGCGATGATTCGGAATGACTTTGCAAAGCGTCGAGTTCGGCCGCCGATCTGCCGACTCGGTAGACGAATTCGAGCTATTCTTGGTACTCGATGGCGACACATATGGATGGTGGTCGGTCAGATTTAGTTTGGCTGGCCCACCGTTGGACGCATACTTCCCGAGCCAGTTTAGCCGCCGGCAATGGTAGCCCAATCCTGGCCAAGCGATGGAGGCGCGATGTGTATAGAGCCACCAGATTTCATCAACGGGTTCACAGTCGTGGAGTACGGTTACTTCCCACTGCCGATCTTGACACTTGGTTACTTACCGCCGCCGGACGGTGGAGCACCGCTGGGTCGTATCCAGAATCTGGCGATTTGCAACGCCGACAGCGTGGACGGTTACTACCTGCTGTTCTGCACGCCGGACTGGGAGTATGTGACATCCTGCTTCAACGAGACGCTTGAGTACACCAAGCGGTCGCCGATGGTCGAGTTCGGGCAGGATGTCGCAGCGTGGCATGTAAAGAAGGCTTAACCGCATGTGGCGTATGATATACTTTCTCGAGTCTGTCAGCCCCAGTTGAGTATTATCACATGATCGCAGACGTACACATCCCCACGCTTGCGGCGGAGATTACCCGGCGGACGTGCCGAACGGATTTTTCTGCGCCGGGTTTCAGCATAACGAACGTTGGTCGGGCGATCGATTCGGTGGCGTTTCGGCAAATGATGGTCGATCTGAAATCCGCGATGTCTGCGATCCACGAAGCCGCAACGTGGAAGACACTGGTGTACCTGTCGGCAGCGCGGTTCGATCAGCAGACGACGACGAAGCCCCATTTGGATGGCGGACCCGAAGAGTGTTTCTTGATGTTGGGATACGAGCCGAGCGAGATCGATGCGGAACTGCAATTTTCGGACTACACGAAATGTGCATACGAACTCGGTATGAGTCCGACGGAGTTTATGGCGAAACATAACCCGATGTTTCGCACGGGCCAAACGACATTGCAACCCTATACAACGCGCGCAACGGACTTCTCGAAAGAGGATTATCAGATCGTGTGCATTAACAATTCGACGGCAGGGTTTTCCATCGAAACACCGAAATGGCAAGGCGTTTTGCACACTGCGACCATACTGACACCCGACGAATCGAAACGCCGCGTCATCAATTCGACGATGATCGCGTCCGTACCCATCGGCACGCCAGAAACGATCGCCGCAGCATTCCAGCACGACTTCATACATACCACAATCGTGCGTCGCCAAGGTTACGATAAATCGCACCTGCGCGACGATGAATGACTACTTCTTCTTCGGCTCTTCTTTCTTCGCTTCGGGCTTCTTCGGCTCGGCGTCGGGTGGCAACATGGCTTTCACTAATGTGCCGTTGGTGCCGTTGAAGAGGCGGACGATGCCTTCTTCGCCGCCGGTCGCCACCAAAGTACCGTCGGGGCTGGTGGCGACGGCGTAGACGAAGTCTTTATGCTCGCCGTAGGCGCGGGTTTGGCCGCCGTTTTCGGCGTTCCACAATCGCACCGTGGCGTCGCCGCTCGTCGTCAGGAAGGTCGTGGTTTTCGGCACGAAGATCAACCGCGTGACTTGCTTCTGGTGCCCGATAATGTCGCGGAGTTTTTCACCCTTTTCGTAGTCCCATACCTTCACGAAATTGTCCGCCCCGCACGAGACGATCTTCTTGCCGTCGGGCGTCCAGCCGACGTCCAGAACGTGGTGCGTGTGGCCCTCGAACGACTTGACGAACTTACCCGATGGTACCTCGAAAACTTTGACGAATTTATCGGCGGCCCCGGTCGCAAGCAGCTTGCCATCGGGGCTGAAACTGACGCCGAAGACGGTGTCGCTGTGCCCCGCTTTGATCTCGAATGCGAGCTTGCCTGCGGCATCGAAAACCTTGATTTCGCCATCTTCGGTCGGTGCCCCGCCACCCGTTGCGATCAGCTTGCCATCGGGCGAATACGCGATGGCCACGACGCGATCCGCGAAGCCGCCGATGCGCAGTTTCGGCGTGCCTTTGTCGGCGTCCCACAGCGTCATCTCTTGGTAGCTACCGGTCGCGAGCGTCTTGCCGTCGGGGCTGTACGCCATCGCTTCGACGAGCGAAATATGTGCGGTGTTCGCGGGCTTGCCGTCGGGTAGTTTCAGTTCGGGATCGACTAGCGTTTTTTTGAACTCGCCGGTCTTGCCGTCGAACAGGTGAATCTGGTTGCCGCGCCCGGCCGCGACGATGGTTTTATCGGGCGCGATCGCCACTGCGCGAACCGGTTTGACGATCGCGGGTGGCAGGTTCAACACGACTTTCGGACGCACGCGAATCTCCGAGCCGGTCGGTGCTTTCGCGCCTTGTTCGATCCAGAGTTTCAGCACGGCGACTTCTTGGCCGTTGAGGTCGTTCGCATCGGAACGCGGCGGCATGATCGGGTTTTTGTGCTGCGCGGAAAACACGAAGAAGTTGCTCTCCATCGGCTTGCCCGCCACGACGGCGACGCCGCGTTTGCCACCCTTTATCACGGCGGCATGGCTACCCATATCGTACTTGCCGCGAAGCTCGGTACCCGAGTGGCAGACGGTACATTTATTGGCGATGATCGGCTGCACATCCTTCGAGTAGTCGATCGGGTCGGTACGGGTGAGCACGGCGGCCGGTATCGGCGTCGGCGGGGCTTTATCTTTCTTTTCGTCGGCAGCGAACGCCAATATCGGCACCGCGAATAACACTGAAAGCATGAGAGAACGCATATGAAGAAACTCCATGTCTATTATTTGCTAATGTTAAGGTTAAACTTCGCTTCGTGTGTCGTCGGGTACTTCGCGTCCCAGACCGCGATGGCCTGTACGACGATGTTGTTAATGCCGCCCGCCTTCGCGTCTTTATCGGCAGCGATCGCGACTTTCACTTCGTTCTGCCCGGCGGGGATCGTGGCCTCGATGGCGGTGATGCCCTTGGTTTCCTTGGGGAAAACGAGCTTCACCTTGAACTCGCCGGCGAACTCGAACAGTCGCTCGACGCGAACCGTCACTTCGCCCGTGCCACCGATTTTGACGTTGCCTACCGGTTGTGCGGTGATCTTCCCGAGGCTGACGGGTATCACTTTTACTTCGAATGGCGGCGCGAATGCGGAGACAGTAATATCTTTTTTATCCTTGCCCGTCGGGTCTTTGGTGAACTTTACCAATGTGTCGCCACGTAGAGAAATCGTGTAGGTTCCGGGAGCGGCATTCGCCTTCACATCGACGATGAATGGCACATCGTTTTTATCCTTGGCGATCGGCAGTGGCTGGCCGTTATTGATCGTTACGGGCGCGTTCTGCACGTTCGCGATTGTCGCCTCGGCTTGCACGTTCACGGGGCCTGCGCGTACCTCCGCGTCTTGCCACGTCACCTTCACCGGCACGCTGATTTTCTCGCCCGGTTTCACAACCAATGGTAGTGTCGCTTTCTGGTCTTTGCCATCGACCTTGACCGTCGCTGCTGTTAGGTCGGCGGCGATGCGGAACGGCGACTTGCCGGCGCGCGTCGCGATCACCAACGATTGATCGAGCCGCGAAATCAGCGGCACGTTCTGCTGGCCGACCAGGCCCCACGAAATGCTCGCGGGTCGGGCTTCGCGGGTGACCGGTTTGCCGTCGATGGTGGCCGTCAGTTTCACTTTGATCTCGACCGCAGCATCGGTGAGAGTGCCCGCACTGGAAAGCACGAGCGTGCCCCACTTCTGCCCCGTGCCGATCGACGCGGGCAAGGCAATCACGCCCGCGGGCAGGCCTTCCACGGTGATCGCGAGTGGGCCGCTGAAGCCATCTTGGCGTTGCACGAACAGATCGAGCGCGACTTCGCCCATACTCAACGCGATCGTCGTGGCCGGAAGTTCCCGGCTGCGCGCCATCACGATCGCGCGGAAATCGGGCTTCGGCGGAGCGATTCGCAATCGGTACGCATTGCGCGGTCCGAAGCTGACGTTCGCCTCGCGGCTGCCGACCATGATCAGATACTTCCCATCGGCGGCGGCGGTGAACTTGTACGCGGGTGGGTCGCCGCTGCGGTTGAAGAACGACGTCGGGTGAAGAATCTCGGGGTCGTCGTCGAGCGTGCCTTCGTTGGCGATGTCCTGTTTGCCGTCGCCGCTACGGACGTTGAGGTACGTATCCATCGCGGAGCCGATGCGGTCGGCGAAGAGTTCGATCATCAGCACGTCGCCTTTTTTGGCGGTGAACGCGTACCAGTCGCGGTCGTATTTCTTGTCGATGCGGCCCGCGACTTCGCACGGCGTCACCACTGCTTCGGCGGCGGCCATTTTGTCGTTCGGTGCTTCTTTTTCTGCGATAACCGGCAGGCTCGTCACGAAAATCGGCACGCTGTTCGAGCTGCCGATGCGGTACTCGAAGCCATCGAGTAGGCCCATCACTGGCTCGATGCGTTGCCGAAGCGCGAGCTTGCCGACTTCGCCCGTCGGCGGGATCGTCACCGTGATCGATTCGATCGGGCGGCCATCGATTGCGACGCCGGCGACCGGTTTGCCGCCGGGCAAGTTGCGGCCGTACACCGTCACTTGTGCCGGTTTCCCCGCTTCGACAACCGGCGGAAACACGGCATCGATCCACGGGCTAACACCGATGCTCAGGCGATAGAAATAGTCCGGCCCGCCCCCGATATACGCGAACTCGCTGAGCCGCACGATGTATTCGCCATCGGCGGGCAGCGTCACATCGGCGAGCGCGTCGGCCCCGTCGTAGTTGCGGTTCGAGCCGATCCGCTTGCCTTCGCCGTTGTAAACTTCAATCATCGGCTTCGCGCGGCTATCGATGCTACTCGTCGCGCACGACAGGATCACCCGCTGCCCGGCCTTACCGGCGAACGATGAATAATCGACATCGGTGGCGGAACTGATCGTGCCGTTGATCGTCGTGCCCAACTCGATCTTCTGCGCTTCGGGCACGTCGTTGTTCGGCTCTTTCTCGTTGATCTCGGGACGGTCGCCGACGACGAACAACCGCGGATTACTCACGCCCCACTTGTTGACGACGCGAACGTCGTACGACCCGAGTGGCACGCTCGCCGCCACCGCGATTTGGAACTTCGCCTCCGTGGGTGGCGGCGCTTTCTTGTTCATCTTCGCGGGCGGTGCGTCTTTTTTCTTCGGGTCTTTGGGTGGCTCCGGGTCGGCGGGCGGCGGCAGATACTTCCCCGTGATGCCGGGGTGGCTGAACAGCAAGCCCGTGGCTTCGTCGAGGTCGGTGCCGAGCACGACGACATCGACCGTGGTGCCGAGCTTCGCCCCGATGGGGAAGACCGATTGAATTCGCGGTTGCGGCGCGAGTGTCTGCGGTTGTTGGGCCAGGGCCACGGTCGCGAAGCCCATCGCGACCGCGAGGAAGAGTCGGCGCATGTTGGTGAAGTCTCCAGAACCGCACGCCAGAGGGCTTGAGTGAAGAGCCAGGGCGAGACGGAACGACCGATACGGGCGCGAACCCGCGTTGAGGTAGGTAATCGAATGGTAAACGACCGGGCCTACGCGGTCAAGCGCCCATTTGAATCGTATAACTGACGCGACCGGTTTCTCTTCAATTAAGGATCGCACGAATGGAGTATCTCATCGGTTTGGTGGTCGGCATCTTCCTGTCGATGTTCCTCGGCGGGGTGATCTTGCTGGCGCGGGCCGGGAGCCTCGGTCGCGCATCGTGGGGCCTCACGCTGGCCGGCCGCGCGAACATCGACCCCGCATTCGCCAATAAAGTGAACGAACTCATCGGCCTGCCCGTCGCGCCGTTGCCGACGACTGTTGCGCCACCCGCGCCGACGATCAAAACGATCGAGAAGCCGTCCGGCGCGCCGCTGCGGTTACTCGCGATCCTTCAGACCGAGTCGCGCATCCTCGACTTCCTCCTCGAAGACATCGCCGCGTTTGAAGATGCCCAGATCGGGCAAGCGGTGCGCGAGATTCACCGCAAAGCGCAAGCCGCGCTCAAGCAGCACGTCGTCCTCGAGCCGATCGTCGCCGGTTCCGAAGGCGACGCCGTCACCGTCCCCGTCGGCTTCGACCCCTCCGCGATCCGCGTCCTCGGCAACGTCACCGGCAAACCGCCGTTCACCGGCCAAGTGCAACACCCCGGCTGGCGCGTGCGCGAACTGAAACTGACGCCCCTGACCCCCGGCCAAGACGAGTTCGTCGTGCAACCGGCGGAAGTGCATCTCGTTTAGCCGCGGCGAATTCTCGAACGTTGGAAATGACCATGGCCAAAGCCAAGCCGCCGGTGCCGCCGCCCGTAACCGAGCTACCCGATCTTTTCGCGGGTGCCGCGCGCCGGGACCGGAAGTATCGCGCGCTCATTCTGCCGCGATTCCTCGCCACCGCCTCGATGGGCATGGTTCAAAAGTGGGTAGCAGTTATGCGTTTGTTTGCGATTGCGATTCGGCTATCGTAAAGTGCCTGTTTCTCCCAGAATGTGAGTTACGAAA
>JAYVQG010000245.1:0-6053 GCA_043757025.1 Limnoglobus sp. | reverse complement strand
GCGCCCCCCGCGAGCCCGCAAACGTACGCACCTGCTACCCAAAACTACCGCGATTTGAACCATGCCTGAAAGTGTCTCCAAGTGTCGTGAGAATGTCGCGGTCGGTCGATTTTATGTCGTGGTCGGTCGATTTACTGACGCATCCGGTCGATTTTTGGTCGGTACTTGCGGCGATTCTCGAATCGACCCCTTTCGACATAACCCACGACAAGAGTTCGATATACGGAATACGGAACAGTGGATCGCGATCGAAAACGCGACTTTTTGAGTCGCCAAAAACGGAAAAAAGACCCCAAAACAGAGTTTTGGAGCCTTCGCAATTGTCACTTACGTCGATTCTGAGAGGCGATTTACACCCCGGCGTCGGCTTTCAGGGCGCTGGCTTTGTCGGTCTTTTCCCAGGGGAAACCGTCGCGGCCGAAGTGCCCGTGGGCCGCCGTGGCGAGGTAGATCGGGCGACGCAGGTCGAGCGTCTCGATGATCCCCTTCGGCGTCAGTTGGAAGTGCTTGCCGATCAGCTCGATCAGCTTCGCATCGGTGACGCCCGGTGCGGCGGTGCCTTCGGTGTTCACCCAGATATTCAGCGGGTTCGGGTAGCCGATCGCGTAGCTGAGCTGCACTTCGCAACGCTTCGCCAGTTTCGCCGCAACGATGTTCTTGGCGATGTACCTGCAAACGTACGCAGCGCTGCGGTCGACCTTGGTCGGATCCTTGCCGCTGAACGCTCCGCCGCCGTGGCGACCGCGACCGCCGTAGGTATCGACGATGATTTTCCGCCCCGTAAGGCCGCAATCGCCGTGCGGGCCGCCTTCGAGGAAGCAGCCCGTCGGGTTGATATGGCAAGCAATATCGAACTCGCCGAGCGTCGGGTGGGTGCCCGGTACGACCATTACGAGCTTGCCCTTAACCAGGTCCGCACGCTCTTTCTTCAGCACCGGCAGAATCAGCTTGTCGATAATCATCTGACGCGCGTCGTCTGTGAAGTAGTCGGTCGCGCCTTTCTTCGTCATCACGGTTTCATCGTGCTGCGTGCTGAGCACCACGGTGTGAATCCGATGCGGCGTGCCATCGGCGTGGTACTCGACAGTGACTTGGCTCTTCGCATCGGGGCGAAGCCATTTCAGCGTGCCGTTGCGACGCAGTTCGGCGTGACATTCGACCAAACGGTGCGACAAGTGAATCGGCAACGGCATCAGCGATGCGGTTTCATCGCAGGCGAAGCCGAACATCATGCCCTGGTCGCCAGCACCACCGGTATCGACGCCCTGGCTGATGTGCGGCGACTGTGCGTGAATGACGTTGTGGATCTGGCAATTACTGGCCGCGAAGCCGATGTTCGGATCGACGTAGCCGATGTTCGCAATCGTTTCGCGAACGAGTTTATCGACGGCTTGCCGCGTCAGCGGGGCTTTCGTCGTAATCTCGCCCGCCACGGTGCAATGGTCCGTGGTCACGAGTGTTTCGCACGCCACGCGGCTCATCGGATCGTGCGTGAGGCAGAAGTCGAGAATGGCATCGCTGATCTGGTCGGACACTTTGTCCGGGTGACCCATCGATACAGATTCGCTGGTAAACAGGTAGCGGTCGGAACTCACAGGGTTGGCCTCGGCAATACTAGCGTGCGCCTTCGTGGCGGAATGAACGATAGACACGTTCTAGCCCTCAAGTTACAGACGGAAAGAACCTTACAATCTATTTCGACCGTAAAACCGGCGCACTTGAACGTGGCGTTCGAGAATCTCCCGCTCGCCAAAGCAAAGGCGCGCGGCGATGTGCATTGAGTTTGTGGCATTTTGCCTGCTATTGTAGCGGGATCAGTGCGATGATCCGACGCGGGTAAACACGACGGTCAAATCGTCCTCGTACGCGACGACCCATTGCTCGGGACAGTTCCGCAATAATGCTGCGAGCACGCGCTCCTTCGGCGCGATCACGAGGTTGGCACTCGAGAGCAATTTGTCGGTTCGCCAGTCGTCGGTACCATCCCAGGTTGCGAACGCACGGCGCAAGCCGTCGCTGCCGTAGAGGTTCGTGCGGCCATCGATCGCAACCGGATGGTTCGGCAATCCCCAGATGATCGAGCCGCCCCAGTTGAAGTCGTTGTAGAGTGGGCCGGGCAAATTCTTCTCGCGAATGTGCGCCATTGCGGCGAGTGGATATTCGCTATTCGGCACGGCTTTCGGTCCGTAACCGAGCAGGCCGTAGCCGCGGGCAATCGCGAACACCATGCAGACGAGCATCGCCACGGTCAGCGGTCGGACGCGCACCGAGAACGGGGCTTGCACATCGCGCAATATCGCAACTGCTGCAAGGACACCGAACCACGTGTCGCGCCGCATTCGCGAACTGAGAATGACGGCGACAATCAACAGTCCCAGTTTGAACCCATCGCACGGTTGGCGGATCCCCACTAACCCCGCCCACAACATCAGCCCGAACACTGCCCACGTACACACCGATGAGATTTCCGGTGGGGCCAACTCGTTGATGAAATCGCGCGGCGCGGCTTGCGTCGCGTATTCCCAGATCACTTGGAGGAGTTGCGTGCCGTACGGGTTGACGAACGTGGCCAGCCCGCAAACGATGGCGAGAACGAACAACTTACGGCGGTCGCCCTTACCGGGAAACAACACCGCCATGCCGAGAATCAGCCAGCCGAGCACGAACTGAATGTGGATGTTCGCCCAAAGGATAAACAGTAATGGTAACCAGCTCACTCGCCAAATGGGTGTCCCATCGCGGACGCGGCCCACGGCTTCGAGCGCAATGACCGTAAACGCAACGGTGAAGTGCCACGGGCGTTCCCGCATGAACGGAATGAGCGAAATCGCGAGTGTCGACAGGATCACCACGGCAGGGACGGCCGCCATCTCGCGTCGCAGTGCGTACATGAAAATCGAGCCGACGGTGATCGCGCCGAACGCAGATTTCGCAATGTGGATGCCGTTCGCACCGAAGGCTTCATAGAGGCCATACATACCGATTTCGTAGAGCCAACTGTAAGCCACCCACGTCGCCCCGCGTTCGGTGCCGAGGCGGGAAAACGGCTCGCTCACGGGGAATTGTTCGTGCGACCAGATCCAACGCCCCACGGCCAGGTGCCACCAGGTATCTTGGTCGAACGAGGCAAACAGCGTAAACCCGGCAGGAAATGCCGCCGCCACGCAAATGACAACCCAAAACCAAACTGGCCGCGCAGGTGTACTCATACGCAAAAGGTAGCACACGGTCGGCAGCCTGTCCGTTCGACGTTTAATCGGAGAGTGTTTCGATTTCGCCGCCGGCTCTTGTGACGAGTGCAGCCATGACGCGGATGCTGACGTTGGCGTTGACGAACTTGACGCGGCCATCGGCGAACGACAGATTCGCGCCGCCCGTGTGAAACGAATAGACTTCGTGCGCGTTCGAGCAATTGATCGCGCACGGCCCCCACGCGCCGGAACCATCGGCTAGCCAGCCATCGAGATTGATCGGGATCATGCCGTTATAAGCCGCCCACGAAGGCACTCGCGTTGTGCCGACGAGTTTACCGAAAATATACACCGCCGGGCGGCCTGCGACTTCGGCCACCAAGATTGTGTTCGACGTGCCATCGGTGATGCCGAGAAGCGTACCGCCCGTTTCGTTCGGCATCGCCCCGTCGCGCGGGCCGTTCCACGGATTCAGCAAACCGGTAGCGATCAGCGCCACGTCCACATCGTAAATGGCACTGTAATCGGAAATGCCGTAGGTGTTGCTACCTTCGACCATGTTGCGGCCCGACGGGGCCGAGGGGCAGAGGAAGGTGGGAATCGTGGCACTGACGGCGGGCTGGTTGTCGACGTGATCCCACGGGCGATCGAACCGGTAGCGTTGGTACAACGCATTTTGCTCGATGAACGGGAGTATTTCCGGCGTCCACGAACGGGTGAACGCGGGGTTACTGTAGATCGTCGCAGGAAGTTTGCCGGCTGAGTCGTGGGCTTGGTGTAGCGCGAGCGCCGTCTGTTTCATGTTATTTTGGCAACTCGCACGCGCCGCCGCCTCGCGGACTTTCTGCACGGCGGGAAGCAACAACCCGATCAAAATCGCGATGATCGCAATCACGACGAGTAGCTCGATCAGCGTGAACCCGGCTCGGTTTTTCATGACGCGCTCCGCCCGTATAAATTATTCGATAGACGCAGTTTACCAGATACTCGGCATGGATGGTATCGGCACGGACGAAGTGATCGAAGAGTTCGGCCCATTGCAGGTGATGCGGTTTCGGTACTTGTACGTTGGATTGCGCTCTCTCGATGCCTTACAATACAGCCGAGGCGATAACTGGCTCGGCGTGGCGTTATCGTCCCTGATGCACGCGAATCCCGATCAATGGCCATTACTCGGAGTGGAGGCACTGCTTAGAATTGCAGACGCTCCGATCAACGACCATCAGCGGTTTCTGTTGAGCGATTGCGTGCAGGCCTACCTGCCGCTCGACGAAGCGGGACTTGCGACATTCGAACGAATCACGAAGGCCGAACCCTACTCAAAGGTGATAGCGATGAACAAGACACCGTACGACAAAGGTATAGAACGAGGCTTGGAACAGGGCTTGGAACGGGGCTTGGAAACGGGCAAAGAATCCGCCCTTCGCGATGTGGCGATCGCGTTGCTGGAAAGCAAGTTTCGCTCGGTGCCAGGTTCCATCATCGAGCGAATCGGGACGCTGTCGTATTCGGAACTGCGCACGCTGACGATCGGAATTCAAGGCGCAGCGACGATCGAAGAATTGTTCCCATCGAGTTGATCAACGGTTCGCATTCCAATACTCACTCACCACCGAAAAGGTCCGAATGTACACATGCGCGATGATGATGGCACTGATCGTGTCGGCACAACCGAAGGCCGACGATTGGGCGACGCAGGAATCGGCACACCTGAAAAACATCCGCCAGGTTACGACGGGATTCCTGCGCGCGGGCGAGGGGTATTTCGCACCCGATGGCAAGAAGATTATCTACCAGGCCGAAGAGAAAGGCACGGGCAACCCGTTCTATCAGATTTTCACCCAAGACTTGGAAACGGGCAAGTTTCAGCGAATCAGCCCCGGTGTCGGGCGGACGACGTGCGCGTTCTTTCGTCCCGATGGCAAGCGGTTGATCTTCGCGAGCAGCCACACCGACCCCGATGTGAAAGAGCATCAGAAAGCCGAATATGTACAGCGCGAAGAGGACGCCAAGAAAGGGCTGCGTCGCCGTTATTCGTGGGACTTCGACAAGCACATGAAGATTTACGAAGCCGACCTCGATGGCGAAAACTTGAAGTGCCTGACGCCCGACGCGAAGGCGTACTCTGCCGAGGGAAGTTACTCCGCCGACGGCAAGCAGATCGTTTACAGTTCGGGCAACGCCGGCAACGTGCAACTCTTCATCATGAATGCCGACGGCACGAACTCGCGTCAACTGACGAACGTGCCGAACTGCTATAACGGCGGTCCGTTCTTCAGCCCGGACGCCAAAAAAGTCATCTTCCGGGCCGACCGCAAGGAGAAAGATCGGCTCCAACTGTACGTCATCAACGCCGATGGCACCGGCGAGAAGGCGCTCACCACCAACGAGAAATGGGTCTATTGGGCACCGTACTGGTACAAGGATGGCAAGCACATTATCTACACCGCTGCTGACCACACCGACGAAACGAAACGACCCAATTACGACCTTTACTGGATGAACATCGAGACCGGCAAAACGACGCGAATCACGCACGCACCGGGGCAAGATGTCCTGCCCGTGTTCAGCCCCGATTACACGAAACTGATGTGGACGACCAACCGCGATGGTCGTTCGCCCACGCAGTTGTTCCTCGCCGACTTCACCCCGCCAACGGAGTAATCGGCATCGAATTGCAACCGAATATTTTCTGTCGAATCGCCACCAAATGACACGATCGCGGTGACAGCAACTATCGGACCCCGTGAACGGTTACACCAACGGGCAACGCCGCGAACGATTATTTCATTGTATTTTGAGGTTCGCGCAACAGATATTGGAGTGTAAGGGCGGTTTTTACGTAGCCCTCTCGCTCCGCGA
>JAYVQG010000244.1:0-23189 GCA_043757025.1 Limnoglobus sp. | reverse complement strand
TTGATTCCGAAATCGGGAATGATTCCAGGGATGGGTGGGTGGGTAAGTGGTGGAATCATTCCCTGCTACCCAAAATCGCCGCAATTGGAACCAGGCCTAAAATCATGATGGTGGTTGGCCTCGGGTGTGCGTTTTTTGCGTGGGCGAATCAGAAGGGTAATGCGGGGTTTGGCTCCACTGGGACATGTTCAGGGACAGGAAGTTGCCTTGAAAAGGTCATCATGCCTGACGGTTCGATTTGCAACTGTGCCTCGAATCTCATTCCCACATGTTTGGGAGACCTCGGCTTTTGCAACTGGAAAAAAGTGAACTATCTCTGCCCTGGTACGAATAATGTAACGCTACTTCCATACAATGAAGTGGCGCTGTGGGGTGGTTGCAAGTAAATAGGCACGGGGTTTTCAGTGCTTAGGCCGTGGAGGCGAAGGCGACGTCTTTGCCTCCACGACTCAAATCGAATAGGTGTTAGCATATGGGTGCATCCCGTTTAGTCGCCACTCACATCGTTGTGATTGTTGCATGTTTAGTGTCCTGTAGTATTTCGACACTCCACGCAGACGACTTACTGGACTCGGTGCGTCAAGCCCATCGGGCCAGTATCGAGTCGATCCGAACGATGTCCTGTCGTACGACTTTAGTTTACAACCCCAAAAGCCCGGGCGGCGATGAGCAAGGAGAATACTGGCGTGATGGTAATGTCGTCCGGTGTAAATATACATCGGATGGCGGCCTCAAATGCGATGTGTTTATTAAAAACGGCCTACGAAAATCGACGGATAAAATTCCACCTGCAATGTATGGTCAAACCGGGACGGCATCAATCACCGGATCGGTGACCGATACAAACAAGCATCTCAATTGCGATCCCAATCTGTTCGGGCTCATTATGTTCCCAGGTAAAACCAGGTACGTCGTTCCCTTTGAAGAGTTCCTATCCGAAACCGATAAAGTGAATTCCATTCGACGGGTTGATGATAAAGGTCGGCCACTGGTTTTGGTGGACGTGTCGCATGCACGCGGGCGCTTAGAAATTTGGTTTGACCCCGCAGTTAATTATCTGGTGCGACGGCGAGTACTCTGGAGTCCAACGATTGAGAACCTCGTATTGAGTGACCAGGAGGTAATGGAGTTTCAGGAGGGATCTCCCGGGATTTATTTCCCGAAAGTCGTGAAAACAACTGCCAATCGTCACGATTCACTCGACAAACAACGTCTGACTGCGACATTTTTGAACCTTCAGATTAACCGAACGATACCGACCGAAGCCATGACATTCAAATTCGCCGAAGGTCTGAAGGTGATCGATACGGTATTAAATCAAGTGAAAGTCGCAGATGCGACTGGGGAACTGACGAAGCCTGCGTTGACTGAGCACGGCGAACCGATTACCTTCATGCCAGGGTTACTGGTTCCACAATCGCCCGAAGAAGCTCCTCGGGCAACCCAGCAAGAACCGGAGTCGTGGACTCGTTGGCTGCTACCCGCATCGCTCGGCATCTTCGGATTCGGGGCTGTAATCTTCGTATCGCAATGGTGGCGAAAGCGAAAAGGGCCATCATTGGCTGCTCGATGATTCAAAACATGGTTGCTTTCGCCGTTTGTCTGTCAGGACAATCAACATGAAAAATCGGATTCCAAGTGTCTTGGCACTATCGGTAACGATCTTGTTAGCAGGTGCGGGTTATCGCCACATCTGTACGAGAAACAAGGGGACCGTAGACGCACCGATACTCGATCTGCCTGATGTACTCGTCATCGCCCCTCAACACTACGGTGACATTTCAGAGGGAGTATTTCGCATTATCGAAGCATCGGAGGGGCTTTCTGTCATCATTCCATCTGAATATGCAATTTCTCATACTGTAATTATCAAGTTTGATCAGTCAAAGTTTAACCTATTGAAGGCATCCAGTAAGGGCTTGGTCAAGTTGATTGGAAAGTGGACAGGTGGCCAAGAAGAAATTGTCATTCCAGTAAAGCTCATTGAGCCGTAAAAATATGCGTTAGTATCTCGGTTGGAGGATGTCATGCAACGTTTGCTTTCGTGCCAAAAGCGTGGGTTTAGCCTGATCGAACTCATTGTCGCGATGGGCATTATGACGGCCCTTTTGGGTTTATTACTCCCAGCTGTGCAACGGGTACGAGAGGCGGCGGCAAGAACGAGTTGCCAGAACAATTTGAAGCAAATCGGTATCGCGTTACACAACTACCACAGTGTCCATGGGCGATTCCCCGATGGGCTTCCACCGGATCCGAATAAACAGAAATTCCTGTCGGTGTCGTGGATGGCGCAGATTCTGTCGCAGATGGGTGAGGAATCACTCTGGTCGTCGACGGAGAGAGCACTGCAAATCCAACCGTTTTCTCCGTTGGTAAACCCACCTCACACAGCGCTGTCCGCTAACGTGAAGTCTTATGTTTGCCCGATGGACGGGCGACTCACAGTCGCCCTTGTAAACAGAGACAATATTTTGACAGCCTACACTTCGTACATGGGAGTGAGTGGTACCGGAAAGCAAGATGGTGTACTTGGAGGTTACCCGGGCATACGCCTGACGGATATCGTGGATGGGACGAGCTCGACGATAATGGTAGGGGAGAGGCCGCCACCAGACACTTTGCAAGCAGGTGGATGGTATGCCCGTCTTGCTGTTGCGAATGGATACTGGGGACGACTATATGGACCCGATGAAGATATGAGTGTTCCAGAACCAATCGTCCCCGGTGAAACCTGTACGGGAACATTTCGGTTTGGACCCGGCGCGGTCAGTAATCCATGCGACCGGTATCATTTCTGGAGCCTGCACACCGGCGGAAGTCACTTCCTTTTTGCCGATGGTTCTAATCGTTTTATGCGATACTCCGCACGAGGTATTCTGCCAGCATTAGCCAGTCGTTCCGGGGGAGAGATTATCGAAATGCCTTGAGTCACTGGTCGCTGTTTTTCACCGATACCCGACTCGACCGGGTCCGAGCGTCATTACTCGCCGTCGCCCGGTTTGCGGTCGGCTTTCCGCGTCGATTGCTTTTTCTTTTCGGTCAGGCGACGCTCCTTCGATCCCTTCGATGGCTTGGTCGCGCGCCGTGCTTTCGGGCGCGTGGCACCGCGGCGTAACAAGTCGATCAATTTCTCCACGCACGCATCGCGGTTGCGTTCCTGATCGCGATACTCTTGCGATGCGATGATCAAATCGCCGTCGATCGTCACGCGGCTCGGGTAGAGTTCGCGAACGCGGGCTTTCACGAAATCGGGCACGCTCGGGCTGGCGAGCATCGCCCAACGCAGCATCGCTTTCGATGCGACTTTATTCACGTTCTGCCCACCGGGTCCGCCGGAGCGCGCGTAGCTCCACTCGATCTCTTCGAGGGGGATTCGCATTGTCGGTGTCACTTCAATCACGGTCTGCTCCGAAACTTCTACCGTACGACCCGGCTTGACGTTGCGTTTACTTCTACCTTACCATCCGCTTTTCGCCAACCGGATCGCGTTCCGGAAACTAGGGGAATCGTCGTATGGATGCGCATGTCGGTGCTAAGTTGGAAGTCGTTCCGCGTCAGAGTCTGCTTGCGGCGGCCGACTGGGGCTACCTCGCGATTCTGATCGCCGTCTCGATTGCCATCCACGGTTGGCTGATTTCCCACACGACGGTGACAGCGCGAGACAGCCTGACGTTCGCGCGGATGGCGCTGAATTTGGGCCACCCCGAGGAGACGACCGCGCCGACGATCGGTCCGAATTCGGAAACGCCACGTCCGCCGACGTTCCTCGACGTGCTGCGAAAAGGCGAAAGCCATCACCCGCCCGCTTACCCCGTGATGATCTACCTCGTCTCGCTCGCCAGCGGCCCAGCGAGTGTCGAGAGCCTTCCGCAAACCGTGCTGACGAGCGCGCAAATCGTCAGTGCGATCGCGGCGGTCTTGCTCGTCTTCCCGACGTACTGGCTCGGGCGAATGCTATTTGGCAAGCCATTCGTCGGCTTCGGCGGCGCGATCCTTTTCCAAGTGGCACCCGTCATCGCGCACATCACCAGCGATGGCCTCTCGGAATCGCTGTACCTGCTATTCGTGTCGTCGGCACTCGCGTTCGGAGTGCGTGCCGCCCGTACCTGTTCCGTCGGCGGGTTCCTCGCTTGCGGCATGATGAGCAGCGTCGCGTACCTCGTTCGTCCGGAAGGGTTGATGGTCGTTCTCGCCGTAGCCGCCGCGATTACCATCATGGGCTTCCTGCGCCGTTGGCCGCGCGATCAAGCGATCGGTCGCCTCGCCAGTTTGGGCGTCGGCGTGCTGTTAGTCGCGGTGCCATATATGGCGATCATCGGCAAAATTTCCAACAAGCCGACCTGGAATAGCATCGTCGGTCAGTTGAAAGGGAATCAGCCGAATCGCCTTTGGATGAAAGGCACCACGGGCGAGCGCGCGGTCGTCCAGACGACGCTGTTCGCCGATTGGTACGACCCCGTTCGCGATGCGAGCAAGTACGTCTGGGCCGTCAAAGCGATCGTGAAAGAAACCTTCAAGACGGCGCACTATGCCGCGTTCGTGCTCGGCCTCATCGGCGTGGTTCTGTTCCGCAAAAAGCTCTTCGAGGATGTCGGATTTGGCGTCGTAATTGTCCTCGCAATCGTCAACACCTCGGTCCTCGCGATGCTCGGCATCATGCAGGGGTATGTCTCCGAACGGCACACGGTGTTACTCGCGCTCCTCGCGTGCATCTTCGCAGTTGCGGCGATCGAACCGCTGCTGGCGCTGTTCCGCATCCGTGCGAGTTGGGCACCCGCAGTCGTGCTGTTACTGCTCGTCGGCAGTGCGGTGCCGGCCGCGATGAAGCCACCGCACGAGAGCCGAATCGGGCACAAGGCCGCGGGGGAATTCCTGCGCGGGAAAGTCGGCCCGAAAGATGCGCTAATCGACCCGTACGACTGGGCGGCATGGTACGCCGGTTACACGCAATATCGCATTCCCGCATTCCCCGACGTACCGGAATATCGCTGGGTCGTCATCGAGTTGGGCAAGTCGCCGCACTCGCGATTGCCGATGCACGAAGCCGCGAAGAACGTGGTCAACGACTCTAAAAACAAAGCCGTCAGGATGTACCACTGGCCCGCCGACGGCCCACCCGAAGACGCGACGGTCTTCGTCTACCGCCAAAAAGGCGACGGCACGTGATGTTGTGTCCGGCCTACGGTAAGTTGATTCCGGTTTTCGGGAACGACTTCAGGATGGGGTGACACACAAGTCCTGAAGTCATGCGGACGGACTCTGGGCGACTTGTTACGGATTTCGCGAGACGGACTCAAACGACATCCTTCGATCGAGAATCCGAGGCGAAACGAATGAAATTTGCCAGATATTCGTGGAGTGCCGGTTCCCTACTCGCAGGGGTGATCGTGGCCGGTCTGGGTATTGCTGGGTTTCTGATTCCCAACCACTTCATCGATGGCGGCTTCAGCGGTATCGCGATGCTTCTGGCGAAATTGACTGGGATTCCATTGCCGATCCTGATCGTCGTGGTGAATGCGCCGTTCGTGTTCATCGGCTACCGGCATATCGGTTTCATCTTCGCCGTGAAAAGTGCGCTCGCGATCGTCGGTTTAGCGATCTGCCTCGCCGTTGTGCCGTTCCCCGTCGTGACTTCGGATAAGCTGCTCGGCTCGTTCTTCGGCGGCTTCTTCATCGGCGCAGGTGTCGGCTTGGCGATTCGTGGCGGCGGCGTTCTCGATGGCACCGAAGTACTCGCCGTCATCCTCAGCAAACGCACGTTTGCCACTGTCGGCGAAGTGATCCTCGGCCTCAACGTCGTCATCTTCTGCGTGGCCGCCGTCTTCCTCGGCGTCGAATCGGCGCTCTACTCGGCACTCACGTATTTCGCCGCCTCGAAGACGATCGACTACCTGCTCCACGGTATCGAAGCCTACAACGGCGTGATGATTTTCTCCGCACAAAACGAAGCGATTCGGCAAGCCATTCTCAGCGAGATGGGCCGTGGCGTCACCTCATTTATGGCAAAAGGTGGCTACACCGATACTGCACAAGAAGTGCTGTTCTGCGTCATTACGAGGCTCGAAATCACCCGGCTCGAAACGATCGTGAAAGCGAAAGACCCGATCGCGTTCATCGTCGTTTCGCCCGTCCACGAAACCAGCGGCGGCGTACTGAAGAAGAAAGAGTATCACTAAAAGCCTCACTCCTCTTCGCCACCACCGATACCGAGTGCGACGACGAGCAATCCTCCCAACGTCATTGCAGTGGCAATCGCCAGCGTTCCGCAACGCTTCCAGATGTCGAGCGATTCGAGTAGCGACAATCCGCCATCCCAGATGTTTCCCATGCGTTCGTACCGGCGTACGAGTTCCGGCACGAGCACGAAAAAGAATGGCACGAACAGGCAGATCGTTCCAATCGCACTCAGCGATGGTCGGATTGACACTGGTATATCAATCCTCACCGGGTCCGAGATCGCGTCGGCGATCCGAACGTGAATTTTCGAGTGGCAGGGTAGCGGAATCTTTCCGCGAATCCATTCGGGAAGCTGGCTGTAGAGGCGACTGCGAAATTCCGAGTGATAGATTACCCGATTCCCGGACACGATGCGGCTGGTTTTCATGATCGGCAGAAGCGCATCGCTGCCCTCGATAAACGTTTCGCAATTTGCGCCGTGAAGTGGTTTGTCGAACACCACTCGCACGATCAGCGATTGACCGGCGACGAGCCGGATGCTGCCTCGGAAGTATTTCACGGCCTTGCCGCTGCCGATGGTCAACTCGATCCGTTCCGGACCGCGTTGCGTCAGCGATGGCGGCGGAAGCCATGCGGGTTCAGTGGGGTCGATCACGTCGCTTGCCCTTTCAGCGGCTTGCACCAACTCTCGATCCAACGCACGAGTTCCGTCGAAATTTCCGTCAGCTTTTCGCGATACAACCTGCGCCCCTCATCGCCGAACTGGTCGACTTCGGGGGCAATCGACTGACGCCACCGATCGAGCGCCATCAGCGAATGAACGTGTTTCGGCTCGAATTTTTGGATGCGAATATCTTTCCCGTTCTTGACCGCATCGTCGAAAATCTTCTTCGTCGTGGACGCATTCACGGCCTCGTTACCATCGCGGCGGAACAGCACGATCGAGCGAATCGCGCACGGGTTATCGTCGAAGAACTCGAGGCGCTTTTTCAAGTCGTTCGACTTCGCGCTGCCCTCGGCGAGCCATGCGGCGATGCCGATACCCGGCGCGTCGCGGCTATCGGTGCGGATGACGTTCAGGTAGCCGTACTGGCTCCGCGACAGAACGTTGAGCAGTTCGACGCCGTGCCAGTTTGCCGTTCCCGTCAGTCCCTCGTTCTTCAAAACTTGTAGCCAACCGTCGATCGCGATTTGGACGTCGGGTATCTTCGCCGCCGTGTAAATCGCATCGTCGCCGAACTCTTTCTTGGTGCTCTTGATGGCGTTCAGCCAGTGGTCGTTCAGCTTCGTTTTCAAGGCATCTTTATCGAAGTCGCCGTAAACGATCTCGTTGTATCGCTTGCCGAGCGAACGCAGACACTCGCGGACGCTGGTGGAATTGTCGAGCTTCGCAAAGTCGCTGTCCGAGAACGGAAAGTGCTGCGGGAGTCCGGTAAAGTTCGCGTCGGGGGCCGCCTTGCGGATTCGCTGACGGATGATCTTCTCAATCGTCGATCGCGTCACCTTCACCGGCATCAGTATCGCGTCTTTAGACGGTTGACCCGGCAACGAAAACTGTTGCTGAAGACGGTCCGCGACATGCTTGTCGATTTCAGTGATTTGTGCGTACCACACTGCTCTCGTCGAGAACAACAGGATGCAGACGTCATCGACGTTGTTGACAATCGAAGACAGCACCAAGCCGAATGCTTTCGTTGCGACGAGTTCATCTTCGGCGTTAGCTCGCCGCGTTTCATTCTCGATTTGATCGAGTATCAGCACGACGGGGATCGCGAATTCGTCGAACAATTCGAGCCAGACGCGCAACAGCCAGATGTCGATCGAGCGACGTGCAGAATCGTCGGGGTCTTTGGGATTCGCCGATGCTTGCGATTTCGGCAGGTTCGACAAGAACCCCGGAATATCTGGGATTTCACCGATAAACAGTTCGTCGAAGCGGTCGGAGTTCTCGTCGAAAAAGAGTTCGACGAGCCGCGAGTACAATTGCCGGCGAACCCAGCCGCGCGCGTCGTTCGCGCGCTCGGTGCGATTGAGATGCTCGATGGCGAGCGACTTGGCACTCCCAAACGAAATTCCTGCCGCATCGCACGCTTGAAGAATTTGTTCGCGAGTCGGGTGCGCATCGGCACAGACTTCGACGATTCGTGCGATCGCTTCAAATCGCGATTCGGTTGCCTTCGATCTGCCGAGCTTCAGCGCGATTCCATCCCACATGCTTTTCGCGGGGATCAACTGGATTTGCTTCGGCGGGGCGAGCCGTCGCAGCGCTTCGCCGAGGAGCCGGGCGCTGACCCTGGCCGCGACGGCGGTTCGCGTGCGTGCGCCT
The DNA here is from genome assembly GCA_043757025.1 of Limnoglobus sp. GTDB lineage: Bacteria > Planctomycetota > Planctomycetia > Gemmatales > Gemmataceae > Limnoglobus. The sequence continues at coordinate 14,686 of JAYVQG010000244.1, read as the reverse complement.
GCGCCCTTGTGTTCGAGCATGTGACTGACGAGCAGCCGGTACAGATAATCGACGCCGTTGATCGGCGGGATATGCCCCGCCATCAGCACGACCGATTCTCGACCCGCTTCCACCGCATCGCGCATCAATTCGCTCGCGAAGCGGGTCATCAGGTGCGTCTTGCCCGAACCGGGGTCGCCGAGAATCGGGTAGACGCGCGAAGTCGGGCGACCGTCGCGGTATAACCCGACGATGTTACGCAAATCCGAGATCTGCGAATCGTGGATTTCCGGTACGTCGTACGCCTCGCATTGCTCTTCCGAACCCGCTGTCACGACGGTGTACGTGAACGGGTTCGCACCGTCCTTGAGGTGACCGAGAGCGACCGTTGCGGGGTTTTGCAGCAGGATGATGTCAGTTGCTTCGATCGTTGGTGTAGACATAATACATCACCTTATTCGAGATGAAAATCGCCAGCTCGCCTACTGGGATTTCGCTCAGCGTCTTGTCCCAACTACCCAATCGAAGCGTTTCGGAGTGGTGCAATTTTCGCAGCGCATCGTGGAGTGTGCCGATCGTTACCTTGTGCCCATGTTGATCGAGGTGATTCTTGATTTCGTCGATCCCGCACGCGCGGCTCTTATCCGCCCACCATTCGCCGACGAATTTCACAATCGCGTCTTCGAGCGGCTGCGTCGAATGCACTTCGGTTGCGGCCGCTGGTGCTTCTGCGGCGGGTGCCACCGCGAACAGTTTCTTCGTTTCATCGGTCGCGCGATCGACGACGGTTTTGATCTCCGTCACCGTGTGCGTTAGCTTCTCGACTTCGCCTTTGCGGCGGTCGGCGAGCGCGTGCAACTCGTTTTGAAGGTGCTCGATTTTCGTCGCGATTTCGTGGAACTCCGGCGGCGTTGTCCGGATGGCTTCGAGTTGATGTGCAACCGTCTCTCGCAACGATTCGAGTGCCGCTTTCGGCGTCATCGAGTCCAACAGCCACTCGCGGCCTTTTCCGGTGATTTGCACGAAAGTGGTCGGGGTTTTTGGAGCCTTCTTCGGTGGCTTCGGATCCGCAACCGTTTCGAGGTAACCGTGCGGTTCGGTCGCGGTGTGCGTTTTGATTTCTGCCGCCGATACCTTCAACGGCTTCCCCGCAGCATGCGCTTTGACGACCAATTTGCGAACCGCTTCGGTCGTCTTCTTATCGAGAGTTTCCATGACTTTTCCGTTCAAATTCAGGTAAATGCCCAATCACTCATAGTATACGGGCGTTACGATTCGCCCACCGCGAACCAGCAGTTTTGGGAAATGCGACGACGATCGCAACGACATCGTGTACTGTGTGTGGAGGCTCACGTTTCACTTCGACGGAGGGTTTTCATGTTGCGATACGTCTACTTGCTTGCGGTTGCGTCGGTCGCTGTCGCCGTCCTGTCTGCGGCACCGGTGCCGAAGAACACGCTGCCAGCGCTCGGGAAAACCAACGCGAATACGCTCATCAAGGACCACAAAGAAAAGCTCGCGATCGACGCCAGTTCCGATTGGCAGAACTGGCCATCCACTCACGCCTTCGACGGCAACGAGGAAACTTCGTGGTACTCGGCGAACGGCGAGACGGCGACGAATGGCAAAGAGCCATGGGTTCGCGTACGCTTCCCCGAGACTGTTTCCGTTCGCCGCGTGAACATCCTCGGCAATCGCGATCCGCAGTATCCGAATGGCTACTCGGCCACGGCGGGGAAGATCGAGTATTTCGATGCGGACGACAAGGTGTTGACCAAAGAGGATTTAGTTGCGAAGGGCGATAAACACGATTTTGAACACACGCCAAAAGCGGCGATCGGCAACGTGCGAGCGATCCGTTTCACCATCACGAAAGACGAAGCCAACGCGGGCTGCGTGGCCTTGAGCGAAATTACCGTCGAGTAACGATGAACGCCCCGCAACTCGGGGCGTTCTTTTTGGTTTCAGGGCGATTGGCGAATCGCTCGATTTCGAGAATGCGATGCAGGCCAGAAACACCAAGCACAATCCGACGAAGCAACGCGGCGTTCACTACACGCCGGACGATCTCGCCTCCTTCCTTGCCGACGTGACCTTTGCGGCGACGGGAAAGCTCATCGGCCAAATCCGCGTTCTTGACCCAGCCTGCGGGGATGGTGGGTTGCTCGAGGCGATTGTCGAAGCCGCGCCCAAGGCGGTCCGCGGTCGTATGATCCTCGAAGGCTATGAAACGGACCCAGAGGCCATCGAGATTGCGACTGAGAATTTGAAAGGAATCGGCGTTTGTGAGATCCACCTGCACAATCGCGACTTTCTTGCCGAAGACCATACGCCCAGATACGACATTGTGATTGCGAACCCGCCGTATGTCCGCACGCAAGTTATGGGTGCCAAGGTCGCCAAGGCGCTGGCCAAGCGGTTCCGCCTGACGGGGCGAGTCGACCTCTATCATGCCTTCGCCAAGTGCATGGCCGATGTCCTGAAGCCCGGCGGCATCCTCGGTCTGCTCACTTCCAATCGGTTCCTGACGATCGAGTCCGGTGCCTCGCTGCGCGAATTGTTCGTTACCGACTTCGATCTCGAAGCCATCTACGATCTGGGCGACACCAAACTCTTCGTCGCGGCCGTGTTGCCGGTCATTCTCGTTGGCCGCAAAGGTCGCACGGGGAAAAACGACTGTTCGTTCCACCGAATCTACCAACACCGCAACGGAGTGAATGGCTCCGCGATCGCGAGTGACTCTCCACTTCAGGCCCTTCGCGACGATTTGGTCGGTGTCATCGAAACGCCCAAAGGTTCGTTTTGCATCGAGAAGGGAAAGCTTGCGACGGATGCCGACACTTGGTCGCTGGCTTCGGTTCAATCGGATGCGTGGCTCGCGACCATCCGCAAGCACCAAGTGCATACCTTTGCCGACCTCGGCAAGGTGCGGGTGGGGATAAAAACCACCGCCGATGAAGTATTTATTCGCTCGGACTGGGATGATCTACCAACGGACCAGCAGCCAGAAAAGCCGCTCCTTCGCCCTTTGCTTACACACCATGTCTCGGATCGGTGGAAAGCACAACCCGCCGAGAAGCACGTCCTTTACCCTCATGCCTCAAAGAACGGGAAGCGATTCCCCGTCGACCTGAAGAAATTCCCCAAGGGTGCTGCGTATCTGGAAAGCCATCGGGAGAGGCTCACGCGAAGAACCTACGTCATCGAGGGCGGGCGCGAGTGGTATGAAATCTGGGTTCCCCATAACCCCGAGGATTGGGACGAGCCGAAGATTGCTTACCCGGACATCTCGGAATATCCGCGATTCTTTTACGAGGACAGCGGTGCGATTATCAACGGCGACTGTTACTGGATTACGCTGTTCGATGGTGTGGATCCGGACTGGCTGCTGCTGATGCTGGCTGTGGCGAACTCCACATTCATCACGAAGTTTTACGACACCGTGTTTCACAACAAGCTGTACGCAGGCCGTCGCCGCTTCATGACGCAGTACGTGGCAAAGTTCCCGCTGCCCGACCTCAAGAAATCCTCGGCTATCGTTCGAGAGGTGCGTGCCGTGCGGAAGAACGGAGTCACCGACGAGGCCGAGAGAAAAATCAACGCCCTCGTCTGGCAAGCGTTCGGGTTAAGCGAAGAAATCCCTTGGCAGCGGAATCGTTGCGATCCGCGCCGATAATCGAAAACGCCCCGGTATCTACCGGGGCGTTCTCCGTGTCTCAGACCGTGGCTTACACTTTTGGTGGCAGGTTCGTCACGGGGCTATCGTCGAATTTTGGCGTCGTGTTGGTGATGCGTTGTGGGGCCTTGATCGGCTCGGGTTCGATCGATCGCGAGGGCGAATCGGTCGAGACTTCGTCTTCGAGGCCCTTGATGCCCTTCTTGAATTCGACGACGGTCTTACCGAGTGACCGACCGATTTCCGGTAGCTTGCGACCGAACAGCAGCACGCCGAGCAGCACCAAAAGCAGAATCTCTTGTGGGCCGACGCCAGGTAGAAATGCGAACATGCGAGAAACCTCCTCAACAGAGTGAACCGGGAAACAGATGTTGGAGGAGGTTGAAGGTAACCCCGACCGGCGGGAGTCGCTGACGACTTAACCAAAGTATATCCCGCGCAACCCCGTTCGGGCAACCGCATCGCGGGGTTTTTCTCGAATGCGCGGCTTGGGTTGTCCGCTACGCGGTTTCGAGGACTTTCACTTCGGCTAGCACGTCCTTCACCACATCGCTGACCTCGCGACCTTCGATTTCGGCTTCGGGACGCAGGATGATCCGGTGGCCGAGTACGCCCATCGCCACGGCTTGCACGTCGGCATGGGTGAAATAATGGTTGCCGCGCAACACGGCGCGCGCTCGCGCACAGCGCATCATGGAGAGTGCCGCACGGGGGCTGGCCCCGAGCGCGACGTCGGGGTGTTCGCGGGTTGCCTCGGCAATTTGCACGATGTAATGGTAGAGTGTATCGCGTCCGAACACCGATGTCAGCCGGTTTTGCAGCGAGAGAATCAGCGTGGGATCGAAGAGCGTCGAGACTTCAACGGGCGGTTTGCCGTGGAGTTTGAGCAAGTCGACTTCGTGATCGTAGCCGGGGTAGCCCATCTCGATGCGTAGTAGAAAGCGGTCGAGTTGGGCTTCGGGTAGGCGGTACACGCCTTCTTGCTCGATCGGGTTTTGGGTGGCGAGAACGAGGAACGGCCGCGGTAACATCAGCGTCTGCCCGTCGACCGTCACTTGATACTCTTGCATCGCCTCCAGCAGTGCCGCCTGCGTTTTCGCGGGGGCGCGGTTGATCTCATCGGCGAGGAGAACCTGCGTGAAGATCGGCCCTTGGCGCAAAATGAAATCGTTCTTGTTGCGGTCGTAGATCGATGTGCCGGTGATGTCCGACGGCAGTAAGTCCGGCGTGAATTGGATCCGCTGATACTGGCAACCGAGCAGCTTGGCGAAGACTTTCGAGAGCGTCGTTTTCGCAACGCCGGGCACGCCTTCGAGCAGTACGTGGCCGCTGGCGATCATCGCGATCAGCAGTTGTTCGGTGACGTGGTTTGCGCCGACCACGACCTTCGCGACTTCGGCTGCGACTTTCCGCCCCAAGTCGCTCGCCTGCTTGGCCAGCGACTTCGCGATCGCCGTGGGATCGTCGCCGTCGGGATGAATGACGGGCACGATTTCCATTAGTTCGCTCACGCATCGCTCCCGTTCGGTAGAAACTTCCAACTGCCCGTCTCGGCCTCGCGCGCCACGTACACGACCGACTCTTGCAGATCGCGCCACCTCGATGGGGCCATCGCGGTCGCTTTCTCACCGTATGCGATCGTCCACAATTCGTTCAGGGCGCGTAGCAATTTCGGCTTGCCGCCGCGTGGCTGATCGGTGCCAATCGGCGGCAGTTGTGCGGGTTGCGCATCGGTCGGTGCGCCCCATTGTTGGAACAGCGCACGCAGGTGATCGCGTAGCGGTTCGCGGATATTTCCCGTAGCGAGCGCACTGCGCTTTCGCAAAACGAGCGGGCCGGAGCCATCGAGTTCGATCTTCGGCGACGGCACGAAATCGGCTCTCGTGCGGCTGCCAAACATACGGCTGACGAGGTAAACGAGTGCGGCAATGCCGAGGATTACCGCGACGTACTCGATGATGTGAGCGAAAACGATCCCGCTCTTATCTTTTGTGACAATGGCTTCGGGCAGGCCTTCGTCCTGGAGTTTCTCGATGCCGTCGTTCAGCTTGTTCTCGATCATTTCGAGAAGCTTGTCGCGCCGCGGCATGGGAATCGGTGGGATGCCTCCGAGGAACGGGTTACCCGCATCGAGCTTCACGCGGTCGAAGTCGGTTACGATTTTGCCATTTTCGACGAACAACACCCGCGTGCGCTTCGTGCCATCGCGTTTCGTGGCGAGGTACGATGTCAGAAAATAGCTAAACACGAAGTTATCGGTTCCCGTGTCGCCGCCATCGGGTCGGGCGGGTTCGTTGGCGATCATCATCTGATTCGAGAACATCCCGACGTCGGCCACCACTACCGCTTTGCCGAACTGCGCAGGGTCCGACATCGCTGCGATGGCCGCGCCGTCTTCGAGTTCCGCGCCGCCCCGGTATCGCGAGTTGCCGGGGAATTCGGCTAACGTATGACTGAGGTACGGGTTGAGCGCCACGTCCCGCACCAACGCAGACGGTCGTTGTGCGACCACGCGCGATGTCTTGATGAGCGCGGCCAGTTCGGGGACGGGCGGCGGGAGGATCGTCGCGAACAGCGAGTTCGCCTCGCCTCGAAAGCAGCGGCGCGGTCGCGTGCATTCCACGTCCATTCCAGTGACCGTTGTGTTGCCGTTGACGATGTTAATTTGCGGAAAGAAATTCGTCAACTCGGTGTTTTCATTCGTGACGATGAATACGGCACCACCATTTATGAGTAGTTTCCGTGCGAAAATTGGCATGTGCTCGAATCGCTTGCCAATCAGCACGACAACCAGATCGCCCGGTGCGCGGTCGAACGGGTCGAAATTCTCTTGGGGGACTAGTTTCTGAAACTTGAGTAACGCTCGCAGGATTTCGGTGCCGTTGGCCGGGATTGCGGCTCGTGGTTTCGCATCGTCTTGCGCGAAACCGATCGGGCTGGCCGCGAATGCGAGTGCGATTCCCAGCAGGAAGCGGAATGCTGTCATGCGGGTGTCACTCCCGCGAGTTGGCAGAGGCAACGGCGGGCGTCGGCGAGCGCCGTTGCCGGTAATGGCTCGCCCACCGAGGTATATCTGGCCAACTCGTAGAGGTGCGCCAACTCGTCGGCATAGGCTTCGGATTCTGGCACCTTCGCTCGCAACGCCGCCGCAATCGTGTGGTGATTCCATACTTTCGCGGCACTTCCGCATAGCAACACCGATAGATACTCGAAGGCGCGGACCAGATCTTCGCGGTTAGCGATCGTTCGCGGATCGACGGGCCACGCACCGAGCCGTTGCGCGGCAGTAGCCACGCTCCGCTCCTTCGGTTCCCCACCTGGCCAGAAGCGCCACGCGATCAGTGCCACGACCAGAATCGCCACGAACAAGATCACCGGTAGCCACGTTCCCGCGCCACCTTCGCCGGAACCGATCGACCAGTCGCCGAGTTTGAACCCACCCCAGCCGCCGCCATCGCCTTTCGCGCCGCCCGCGTTGTTGTTCTTGGGGAACCAATCCTTCAAACCGAGATCGGGTAACTTCCAGTCGCCGCCACCGAAGTTGCCGTCGAACCAATCTCCGAATCCCTTGAAGTCATCGCCCGCACCGCCTTTGCCATCCATGCCGTCGAAGAGGTCTTTGCCGAAGTCTTGACCCTCCGCGCCGTTCATGAGGTCCAGAAGGGCGTTCTTCAACTCGGGCGTTTGGTCGAGTGGCCCGAAGTTTTTCTCCCAGAACTGGACGAAACCATTGATGTCGGTGTTTTTGCCGCCGAAGGCATTCGGATTCGGTAACGGATTATTGAACGGGTCGAAGTTCTGCGGCAGTTGCGGCATCTGCCCCGGATTCATGTTGCCGGGAAGTTGCGGCCTCGGTTGTGGGCGAGGCCTCTTGTCTGGAAAAAACCGCGGTTCGCCGCGGTTCGGTGGCATCTGTGGTGGTTCCCGGTTTATCGGTGGTAACTGTGGGGCTTGTTGCGGTAGGTCGTTCGGCATCTGGCCGCCGTTTTGCAGCCAATCTTGAATCTGCTTTTGCACCTGGGGGTTTTGCGCCAGTGCCAGTGCCTGTAGCTTTGCTGCCAACGCTTTGATGTCTGCATCGCTCACGGGCGGATCGGCTGGCGGATTTTGTGAGAACGCAACTGACGGGAACGCGAGTGCCCAGAGCAGCAGAATCAGCAAACGGCGGTTCATCGGTTGGCTCCCGCGATCGACTTAGGGGCTTCGGGGCTGGCGGGAACGATACGGCTAATCGCGTACGAGGCTTGCCGTCGCACGCTCACATCATCGTCTTTGAGAAGGTCGAGTAGCGTCGGCAATGCCGCCCGCGCCGGTCGCCCAATCAGGCCGAGGGTATAAGCCGCACCGGCACGGCGTTCGGTGATTTTATCCTTTAACGCCGCGATCAGCGGTTCGACCGTCTGCGTGCCAATCGTGGCTAACGCGGCAGCGAGATTTTGCCGCACGTCGGTATCGCTGTCCTTGAGTGCCTCGATCAAACGCGCAATGACGGTTTCATCGACCGACGCCCCACCCGGTTCGGCCGCACACAGCAAACTCGCGATCGACACGACGAGCGGAACCACGGGTACCTCGTTTACTTCTTCGGCAATAACGCCATTGGCTTGACGGCGGCCGCAGGTTTCGGTTTCTCGTCGCTCAACATTTCCTCGACCATTTTAACGCGGTCGGCGTCGATCCGTCGAGCATCGGCCACGTATTCGGTTGCGATTGTCGATTTCGGCGAAGCGGTGATCGCGAAGCGAAGCACCGAACGGCGTACGATGGGAATCGACTGGTGCGACTCGCGTTTCCCCGTGGCGATCACGAAGTCGGCGGTGTCCCACTGTTCCCATTTGCGCAAATCTTCGATCGGCAAGTCGGCGATATCGGACTGCGATACGAGCAGTTTCATGCCGCTCAGCACTTCGTCGTGGCTAATCACGTCGCTGCGCGATTCCCAGAAGAACCGCAAGACTTTCAGCCCGGCGTAGCGTAACGGAAACTCTTTCTTGTCGTCGTTGAGCATCCCCGTCAGATACTGCCAGCCGCCTTTCGGGTCGAGCATGATGTACCCGGCGAGCAGGCCATCCAGCCCGCTGCTGTACACCTTGTTCGCGTCGTCGAGCAATGCGCGAATCTCTTGCGCGTGTTCTTTCTTACCGCAATGCCCGAGCATCATGCCGTACACGCCGAAACGCGACGCGGGGGTTTGCGGGTTCTTCAACCAAGCGATCAGCGTATCCGGTGGGAGCTTCTCGGCGACGGCGCGGATGTCCTTGTAATCGGTGTTACCGAATTCCATGAAGGCGTCGGCGGCGATCACGGTGTCGGCCGAATCGAGGTGGCGAAAGAAGTAATTCAGCTTGCTGATCGAGTCTTTTTCGCGAACGACGAGTGCGCCCTTCAGGTATTCCGGCAGTTTGCTTTCCGCCTTCACCGGCTCGCCGCGATACGGGTCGAGCGTGTAGCGAGAGAGGTTGCCGAGGATCGCCGTCGATGCCACCGCCGATACCGTGAAATCGATGTTATTCGCGTACACCGAGCAGAACACGAGGTACCGCGATTCCCCCGCTGCGATGTCCACGTAGCGCGGGAGCATCAGGATTTTCTTGTCGGCGAGGTACGGGTGCGACTTTACGGTATCGGTAATGTGCAGCTCGGTCGAACCTTTGGTGATGTCCGTCGCATCGCGCTTCGGGTTTTTGAGTTCCCCCGCAACGATGAAGTCGGCTTGGTTGACTTCGCCAGATAGCGTCTGCCCCTGTACCGAACAGAACGGGCACGCCGACGCGAACGGCAGACACGCAGTGAGTAGCGTAATGGCCAGCATCATGCGAACGATCGATTGAACCATTGCCCACCTCGCACGGTAACGAAAAATCAGGCGACGCCAAGTACACCAATTATGGGGATAACACGGCCCTCATCGCAAGGTGTACGGCGCAACATTATACGTTGTCGCACGCGCGACAGCTTGAGATGGCTTGCCATTCAAAAAACTTTGAGCTGCGTTCCCGCTGTTCGCCGGCTTTTCGGGAACGCTCGCCACGCGCCAAAACTCGAATTGGACGCATTAAAAACGCGCCTCACGTTGAGATATTGTAAACTAGCATCACATGTCCGATCGCGACGCAGCGGAGGAGCTATCGTGGGTCTGTTCGACTTCCTGACCGGCAAAAACAGAAAACGCGCCCCCCAGGCAAACACCAAGGGCATGAAGAAGGCGGACCTCGCCAAGCGCTGGGAACTGAGCGGTCGTACCGGCCAAGGGAGCATGTCGAAGGTTTACAAAGCGTTCGACAAGACACTCGGGCGAACCGTCTGCTTGAAGTTACTCGATAAAGTGAAGACGCAGAAATTCGAGAGCCGCTTCACTTCGCTCGGGTTGGTCAAGCCGACCGAAGGCGCGATCTGCTCGGCGATCACCCACGTCAACTGCGTTCGCACCTACGAGTTCGGCGTGACGCTCCAGGGCGAGCCGTACCTCGTGATGGAGTGGATCGAAGGTCTCGGTTTGAACTACCTCGTCGAGACGAAGAATCTGCAACTCAACGGCAACCGCGTCAACTACCTGGTGCAGCTTTGCGAGGCGATACAGTACATGCACGACTTGAAGTTCCTGCACCGCGACCTCTGCCCGCGGAACGTGATGGTGGACAAAGAAGGCGTCGTCAAGCTCATCGACTTCGGCCTCACGATCCCGTACACGCCGCCGTTCTGCCAGCCGGGTAACCGCACCGGCACGATGGATATTCTCGCGCCGGAAATCATCAAGCGACGTACCACCGATCACCGCGTCGATCTCTTCGCGCTCGGCGTGACGGCATTTGAAGTCTTCACCGGCGCGTTGCCGTGGGAGCGTAGCCCATCGTCCGAAGAAAACCTGCGCCGCCGTCTGAACACGCCGCCCCGCCATCCGAAGGAACTCAATCCCGCCGTCGGCGACGACCTCGCCGCGTTCTTGCTGAAGTCGATTTCCAAAGAGCCAACGGAACGTTACGCATCGGCGAATCAAATGAAAGAACAGATATTGAACCTGAAACGGCAGGACTATTAATCCGAATCATTCGAACAAGATCTTAACCGCAGAGGGCGCAAAGTACGCGGAGAAGAGAATCATGAGTTTTTACTCCGCGTTCTTTGCGAACTCTGCGGTTAAAATTCTTTGTTTGATTTACAGTAATAGTTAAAAACTCTGCCAAATTGAGTAGGCCATGCAACGGTTAATCGCACTCGTCGTCGTTCTCGGTTGTGGCGTGTTGTTTGCGCAGTCGCCGGAGAAGCCGAAATCGAAGCAGAAGCCCGCACCGACGGTTCGCGACCCGAAGGCCGAGGCGGAGGCGGTGAAGTACGTCGAGTCGGCCGGCGGGCGGGCCGTGCGAGATGCGAGCGCGCGGGGCGAGCCGATTATCAGCGTGGTATTTGCAGGTAAATCGGTGAAGGCCATCGATGCCAGCAAGTTGACGGCACTGACCGCTCTTCGTTACCTGGGCCTAGAAGACACGCAAGATACCGATGCGTTTTTAGCGCAACTGACTCACCTACCGACGGTGAAAGCCGTCAACCTCAGCCGGGCGAAGTTCGGCGATGTGGGGTTCGTGCATCTGGCGAAACTCGCCGACCTCGAAGAACTCATCCTCGATGGATCGCCCGCGACGGCAACGGGAATCGCCGCACTATCGAAGCTCAAACTGCTCCGCAAATTGACTCTGCACGGTGCGCCGGTCGATGATTCCGTCGCGAAGGAACTCGCGGGGCTGACATCGCTACGGCGACTGAGCCTGACCGAAACGAAGGTGACGCTTACGGGGCTGAATTGGTCCGCACTCGCCGAACTCGACGCACTCGACTTGGCGTTTTGCCCCGTGAACGACGACGGACTGAAAGCGCTGGCGACGTTGCCGAAACTCGCAGACCTCGACCTGACGGGCACCGCCATCAGCGACGACGGCCTGAAATCGCTGAGTGGGCGAAAGTCGCTGCGACGACTCGTTTTGGCGAAATGCGACATTACCGGTAAGACCGCCGACGCGCTGCCGACAACGCTCGAAGATCTCACGCTCGGCGGCAAAAGCATCGACGATGCCGGACTCCGCCGGGTCGCAACGCTGGCATCGTTGAAGAAGCTGACGCTCATCGAAACCCAGATCACCGATGCCGGGATGAAGATCGTTTCGTCGTTACCGAAGCTCGAAGAAATTCACATCGAGAATGCACTCGTCAGCAACGACGGCGCGAAGGAAATGGCCCGCACGACCACGTTGAAACGCGCCACCTTCCTGAAAACAAAAGTGACGAAAGCGATAGGCGACGAGTTGCGAAAATCGTTGCCGAATCTGGCAGTGAGTTTCAAATAGGTGCAGACGTTGCCAACTAAACTCGCTTCGCGACAACGAACGTCGGCACCACCCCTCCACCTGTGAGAACGTTCACGAGCGGTTCGGTCGAGAGCCGCGTCAGGCAGCCGCCGTAGGCGTGGCCATTCGCGACGAACGGGTTCGTATCGACCCAGCGTTCGTGGATGTTCAACCGGCCCGTATCGAACGATGGATACGGCTCCGTGGCCACATCGACGCGCTCCTGCACGACGTGGCCTTCGCTTTGCGCGATGCTCAGACACTTCCCCCAAGTCGCCGTGTCGGTGTTCCAGCCGAGGACGATCTGCTTGCCGCCGTGCGCGTTATTCGGCTTCAAAACGAGGCGATCCTTGTTGTCGACGATGTACGGCAGTAGATCGACGTGAAGCCCGTCGTGCATCGTAATCCGGTCGGCGACGATGCGCGTCCACGGGATGTGTTCGCGGATCGCTGCGTTTTCTTCGGAGGTAAACATCGCGGCATTGCGGTCGTCGGTGGCGACGGCGAACGCCGCTTTCTTGCCGAGGACTTTGCAACGGAACGGGTTGACCATACATGCGGCCCCCTCGCGCACGGAACGAATGAGTGGGTGGTTCAATCCGCATTCGTCGATGAGGTCGCGCAACAATATCCGCCGGTAAACCAGATTCACCCGCCGTCCGTTTGCGCGAAGCGTGCCGTTGTAGTAATCGAGTTCGCGCGGGTCGGCGATGCACGTCTCGTAGCCTTGCGCCTGGAGTGCCTCCGCGAACAGCACGAACTCGGCCTGCGTCGGCACATTTGCCCAGTCGACGATTGCGATCCGCGGCGGTTCGCCGTTGCCTTTCCACTGGCGGTAGCAATCGAGGAGCGCCGCCGTCAGTTCGCCCAAACACGGCAGCGCAGTGACGGCGTACGTTTGCTGGAACTCTTGAAACGCAGGCAATTCGGCGAACGCAGCGGCGAGTGCATCGGTGTAACCCGCGCCAGCGGGGGACTGCGAATTGAGTTCGACGAAGCGCAATCGCCCTTCGCGGCTGAAGAACCCGTCGAACCGCGCGATCGGGTTCGGCGAATCGTAACCGGGTTCGTGTGCGAAGAGTTCCTCTTCCCAGTCGTGGACGCCGAACTGTTTCAGGAACGGGCGATCGCGCATCGCCCGGTCGTGCATTTTGCGGAAGGCGCGCGAAATGATCGTCGTACGCGATTGGAGATAATCGCTTTGAAATGTGGTCAGAAAGCGCGGGCGTAACACCGAACAGATCGGGCGGGTGCCGAAGCAGAGCTTGCGTTGCGCGAGTGCGGCCATCAGCGATTCGTGCGTGTTCGCGGCGGTCTGCCCGCTGGAAATAATGTCGTGGTAGGCCCGAATCGCGTCGTCGATCACGGCCCCATTCCTTCCGTCGCGGCGGCGGTGAACGCCTGAAACAATCGTCGCATCGCCGGGTCCGTGGCGGCGAGTTCTTCCGGGTGCCACTGCACGCCGATTGCGAACGAAGCCCTGGCTTCGACCGCCTCGATGATGCCATCGGGGGCAAACGCCGACGCGGTCAGGTTCGGCGCGAGTTCTTTGATCGCCTGATGGTGCATACTGTTTACGGATAGCGAAGCGGAGCCGAAAATGTCGGCAATTCGCGTACCCGCCTTCACCGCAATATCGTGAACGCACGCCGTGCGGGTGGGCAAATCGGCCGCGAAATAGTCGTGTTTGATCGCGGCGGGCACTTCCGCGCGAATGTCCTGATGCAGCGAACCGCCACACGCGACGTTCAGCAATTGCAGCCCCCGGCACACCGCAAAGATTGGCAGGCGGGCATCGAGCGACATCCGAACGAGTGCCATCTCCACCGCATCGCGCTCGGGGTCGGTCGCACCGAGGTACGGCTTCGCCGCTTCGCCATATCGCGCCGGGCTGACATCCGCACCGCCCGCCAGGAACAAGCCATCGAGCCGGTCGAAAATCTCGCGAAGTGTGTCGGGGTCGTCGGCAAGCAGCGGGATAATCCACGGGATCGCACCCGCATTCCGCAGCGCGTCGATGTACGGCTTCCGCATCACCCAAAACACATCGGACGAGCTTTGCGTCTGCATCGGGATACCGATAATCGGTCGCGCAGGCATAGCAGAATCTCCTTCCCGCGAATTGTATGTGGTGGCGAGTGGCGAGTGCGATTTGTTAGCGCGAAAGGCGAGCGGGGGAGGTCACTCCCCTGATTCTTCCTGTGCCGTGGGCGATGTGCATTTTCATCGCGGCAATCTGCCCACGACTGTGGCGGATCAGTGGGCTTAGTACCTGTCCAAGAATTACTCCGTGAGTTTCGGATGTGGGCGGATCGTGTAGTTCCATTGCGGGCAGATCGCGTGGCGAGTCAGCTGTATCGTCGCGAAGTCGGCTTTTGAGACCTTCAACCCCGTTTGATGCGAATTCGGTCGGTTTAACACCCGAGAAATTTTGGGTGTCGGTAAAGATGGCTCGTTTCGCATATCGGAAGTATGTGCCACTGTGCGACTTAAAGGGGAAGGCGTTCAGTTACCGGTTACCACCTGTCGCGCAACAAACGTGCCACCAGATCGACACGCAACTCGGCGGTAGCATCGGTTCTGCGTTCGGCCACCTAGAGCATTTTGATTTTCACTCTTGCGGCCCGTAGCCGGCGTGGCGGAGGTAATTCCGGCACTCCGATTCCTCGAACCAGTCCAGGCATTCGCCGCA
>JAYVQG010000243.1:0-6072 GCA_043757025.1 Limnoglobus sp. | reverse complement strand
GGCGATACAGCTCACTCGCCACGCGATCTGCCCGCAATGGAACTACACGATCCGCCCACATCCGAAGCTCACGGAGTAATTCTTGGACAGGTACTAATTGCTTGTCACGGTGTGACAGATCGAGCAGTCAGTGTAAGCCGGACCGTCCTGACGGTTTTCAGGTCGGTCCATATCTGTGCATTTCGTGTCGTGATACCCGGCTCCAGCGGCACTTGGAATCGGATCACGACTGACTTTTCGCCGCCCGGCGGGACTGACGTGGGCATGTCGTCAATCGCCGTGCAGGAACAATCCGCAGTGCCACCGAGGAGCCGAATCTCTCGGTCCGTGAAGTTGTAAAAAACGACTGTTGCCGAACCCGTCTCCCCGGCGGGGATCGATCCGTACTCGACTGCGGCAGGCACGGCGACCAAAGAATCCCCTCGCAACTTCGCAACGGCCACATCAGTCGAACCGAATATTGCGATCGCCGCAACGGTCCAAATCGCAAGCACGGCCAAATAGTTGCCCAAAAACAGTGCCGTTGGCTTCAGTGTGAACCGCCACGACTTCGGCCACGCGAATCCCAGGATCAGTAGCACTGTCACATCGAGTGCGACCGCTTGCCAGGTCCGCACGGGCAGGCTGCCGAAACAGTCGCAGTTCACTTGCCCCAGTTGAAGGTGCCATAGACCGACGCCCGCGAATACCGCAAACGTACTGACTGCTACGAGCCACCCGCCTGTTTTTGCCAGCCCACTCAGGAGCCACATCCCGAGAAAAAGCTCGTACTGCGACAACGCGATGAAGAGCCAAGTCGCTGAGAAACCGGCCGTGTACTGGTGCGACGGTATTACGTCCGCCGCCTTCAGAATGGCCGCACCGACAAGGATCCCCCCTGCGATCCATTGTGCCCCATAACTCCGGAACTCGGCAGATGACATGGGAGCGGCCTGTGGCTTAATACCTTAATACCTTAATGCCTTATATAGCTGTAGCAGCTCCGGACACAACGCAAGACAAATCCCACACAATTTTTCAAAATAGTTAGGCATTACGCAGTTGCCATGTTTGGGAGCAGGATGAAGGTTCCGTGAGGTAGGCTCGGAGGGCGTCGTTGATGAATCAATCAGCGCGAACGAAAGCCGAATTCGAGGAAGCCCGCGAGCATCTGGAATGGGCGCTCGCCATTGCCGAGAAACACCAGTATGCCGAGGCGACGCAGATTCGCGATTCCGTGACGCGAAAGTTTGGCAGAAGCGTGTGACTTCCGCCAAACAGCAATTGCTTTCTGGTGTAACTGGCCTCTGTGAGGCCGGTTCAGGACTTCCGGGGTCACAGACCCCAGCTACAAAACCGGTGGTGAGGCCGCCGCGTCTCGATTGGCAGGCTTCCGGGGTCACAGACCCCAGCTACAAAAATGCATCACCCACACGAAATCGTGAACGCAAAAAGCTTTCGTGGAAATGACGTAAGTCGGAATTCGCGACGTGCGCGGACGTACCCAAAAGTGTCTCAAAGTGTCGTGAGAATGTCGTGGTCGGTCGATTTTGTGTCGTGGTCGGTCGATTTTGTGTCGCGTCCGGTCGATTTTTGGTCGGTACTTACGCCGAGTGTTAGTCGAATGACCCTCGGCGCAACCCTTTTAATGAGTTCGAGATACGGGAAAAACCCTCGAAACGCATCCGTAATTTGCGATCAAAAAGAGGCATTTCGAGACCCGAAAATGCCAAAAAACCGGTTTTAGATACTCCGCAATTGTGACTTACGTCACGCGGGGTTGCCAAGTATCACGGCGGAGCCGTCGGAGGCGGGCATGAGCAGTTTGCCGGGGCCGAACGGGATCGCGTGCGTGCGGGGGTGGATGCTCTTGCTTTCAGGCTTGATGCTGCCGATTTTGTCGCCGGTTTTGCTGCGGTAGGCGGTCACGGTTCCGGTGACATCGGTCGTCAGAATCGCGTCGCGAGTGGTCGTCATGCCGAGCAAATCGTCGTCTTTCGTACGCCAGATCACCCACGCAGCGGTCTCGCTGTTCGGCGTCAATCCGACGATGTGACGATCGTTCACCGTGTAGATCACGAACGGCGTGCCATCGGCACTCGCCGCGATCAGGAAGCGTCCCGTCGGTTTCCCAGCGGGTATGCGCACTTCGTTCTCCGCGGGTTCGGTCGCGTTGCCGCGCCAGCGCGAAAGTGGCTCGCCAGTTTGATCGGCGTCGAACATCCAGACACTTCCGGTCACATCGGCGATCAACACCCGCTTCGAGGTATCGCCGATGGCGACGATGGCGGGCGAGATGATGATTTTTTCGCGGAGTACCCACGGTCCGGCGACGGTTTTCCACTCGGCACCGGCGGTGCTCGGCCAACGGGTTCGCACGGCTTTCTTGTTGCCATCGGTGCTCAGATACTCCTCATCGCTAACGGGCGACAGGTAGCAAATCGCGTCGGCGGTTGCGCCGTCGCCACGCCACATCGGCCCCTGGACGAGCTTCGGGTTACTCGGTTCGAACCGATACAGGAAGCCATCGGCGAGCGGAAACACCACAGTCGCACCAACGGCAACCGGCGACCCTGCGAGTCGGTCCGGCAGCGGGGCGAGTGCATCGGTTTTCGCCTTGCCTTCCACGATTTGGCGCACGCGCAGTTGCGGAATCGCCTTCTCACCGGGTTCCTTTTCGGGAACGAGAATCCAGGTCGTTTTGCCATCGAGCGAAGTCGCTGTTTTCGCGGGGGCGGTGCCGGAAACGACGGGCGGCGCGACGATCCAGGCTGGTTCGATCGGCTTCGTGGCATCGTTCGCGCCAAGGGCCGCAGACAGCGGTAATGCGTACGCGCCGCCGTCTTCGTCGACGAGAATCGCCCCCGCCGCCGTGGGCACGGGTGGCACACTCGGGATCGCGCCGAGTTTGCGGTGCCAGCGTGGGCGGCCATCGCGGACGTCGAAGGCAATCGCGCGCATGCCATCGGATTCTTCCGAACGCACCGCCACGAACGCGGTATCGCGCCGCGCGTTCCACTGCGGCGATTGCATCGGCACACCCGATGGCACGGGCAGCCCGGCGGGTGTCACTTGCAGACCAGTTTGTGCAGTGAAGCCGAGCCGCATCCGGAATAATTTCGATCGGCTGATCGTCCAGAAGGTGTCGTCGTCCGCTATGGCAATCTGGCCCGCGCTCGGGTTTTTCGCATCGACGGGAAGTTGCGGGCCGGGTATCGCGTACATTCCCGCATCTTGGTTTCCCAGCTGATTCGTACCGAATAGGCCAAATGCACCGGCATCGGTGACGACGGCGACACGCTCGCCATCGGTGTGCGGCGGGAACCAGACGTGCCCTGGCAGCGAGAGCGTCGTGGTGGCAACCGGCGCGATTTCCGGCGGGCCATCGGCTGCGTTACCGCGTTCAATCGTCGTCAGCGGAAAGGCGCGCAGCTTCGTCGCTTGCGTGCCGTCGTTCTGCGTCAGAATGATGTACCGATTCGCTTTTTCCTCGCCGACGGGGCCGGTGATAATCGGCGGTACGCGCAGCGAAAGGTCGGGGTGTTCGGTTGCCAGCACTTGCACGCAACGCATCGGCAGACGATCGTTCTCGGCGTTGTGCGGCTCGACATCGATCGCGAACACGCGCCGCGCTTCGGCCGCCACGTAGAGCATTCCCGTACCCGGTTGGCGCACCGCGCCGGGGCCGATGCGCTGCCGGAGTTGAATGTGGCTCAGGCGATTTCCGCTCACCGCTTCGAGTTCGATGACGGTGCCGAGTTCGTCGCGAATCGGCACGTAAACCCGCGAACCGACGACGATGGGCCGACCCGCACACTCGGCTTCGAGCGGCTGATACCACCAGATTTGCCCCGTGCGCGCGAGCCGTGCCGTTAGGCCGTACTTCCCGTCGATCTCGGTGGGGACAATCGCCAGTTCGCCACCACCTTCGGCCAACGGCATACGAACGGGCACGTCGTGGTAACGGCCAATCCGCGCCGCCCAGAGCAGCGTGCCGTTGTCGGCATCGAATGTATGAAGGATGCCGCGCGCCACCGCGTAGAACGTCTCCGTAATCGCGTCGGGTGCAAGCGGGATCGTCGGTGCGGTCGATTGCCCAACGGGCGGCGCGACGAACAACAACCCGCCCGACGGATCGTTCGGGTACGGCACCGGCAGCCGCGCCACCAGCACCGGCTGAATCAGTCGGCGGAGCGCCGCCTTCGCGTCGGCGATGATCTCCAAACCTTCGGTATCGGCTTCAAATCGTGCCCGTTTCAGAACGCCCGCGAAAGCCGCGATCCGCTGATCGGTCGGGTTCGTCGGCAAGTCGCGAAACGGTGCAAACACCGCCAGACGTTCGCGTTCGCGGGCGAATTTCTTCGCGAGTTCGTCGAACGACTTGCGCGGCTCGTCGAGTGCTTTCACCTCTTTGATTTTGTACTTTTCCGTTAGCGGGATCAGCGACCTCCCCTCCTCAACGGCTTTCTCCGCGCCGGTGAGTTCTTCCTGGCCGCCTGCGTTCTTGCGTTTGCTCACGTACTTTTTTAGGCGGTCGTCGGCATGTTCGACGACGCCATCGACGAGCTTTCGCCCCGCCTCGAAAATCTCGTGGCCAAATCCTGCGGCATCGGGCTTCGCCATCGCGTTCGAGCCGTATTCGGTAAGGAAGCCGCGAAACTTGGCGATGCCGTCCGCCGGGTTATCGCGAACCGTCGTGCCCGTGACGGCGCTGTGCAGCGCGGCGAGCTTCGCGAAGAACTGGTACGTGTCCTTCTTTTCGCTTACGGGAAAGTCCGTTAGCAGCTTCTCGTAAAGTTGTGCGGACTTCGCGTGGTTGGACAGTTTGAATTCATCGTCGGCCTCTTTCGCCAGATACTCTTCCGCACGCAGTTCGTTCCGATAGTACGAAACGCCCGCGTAAATCAGCACGCCGAAGATCGTCGCGATCAGCCCTGCAAGGATTAAGCCCCATCGCCCGACTCCCGCACCCGATGCTTTCGGCAAGTCGTCCGGGTCGAAGTCGCCACGGCCGACGGGGCGTTCCTTGACCGACTTCAGCACCGGCACTTTCGGGGCTTCGTCTCGCCAGTCGACGACTTTCGGCCCGGCGGGGGCATCGTTCCAGTCGACCATCTTCGGGCCGGGTGGCAGGTCGTCGATGCTTTCGTCGAACGACTCGGCGTCGATCATTGCGGGTATCGGCGGCGGCTTCAGGGTCGGTACCGTCGGCACGATATCCGGTTCCAACACGTACGGTAACGATGCCGGTTCGACTTTCTCGTAAGGCCAAACCACCACCGGCTTCGGGGGCGCTGCGATCTCCAAAAGCGGCACGAAATCGTTCACCGACCCGCTGAGATACGGCAACGAAGGCAGCGGTACCAACGGCGGTAACACCGGCACTTCCACCGGTGCGGTTGGTACTTCCGTTACCGTAAAGACATCGCGGCAATCGGGGCAACGCATCGATTTGCCGAGTAGTTCCGGCTGGAGGGTAAATCGCGATTCGCAGTGTGGGCATTCGACGGCAATCGACACGATGAGTCCCCGGCAAAAGAGAAGGGGCGAACGGAGCTAATATACCTGACGCGGTCGAAACTGACACTTTCCGACTTGCGAAATCGACGTAAGTCACAATTGCGGACGCTCTAAAACCGGTTTTTGGGGTGTTTTTTCGGTTTTCGAGGCCCAAAATCGCCACTTTTCGATCGCGATTCACTGTTCCGTATTCCGTATATCGAACTCTTGTCGAGGGTTGTGTCGAATGCTCTCGATTCGAGAACCGGCGCAAGTGGCGACACAAAATCGACCGGACGCGACACAAAATCGACCGACCACGACATTCTCACGACACTTGGAGACATTCTCACGACACTTGGAGACACTTCTGTGCACATCACAAAAATCGACTTACGTCAAATCGTCTGCGATTTTTTGACTCTGCGAATTCGTGTGGGTGCAATTGGAATCGCAATAATCGCCGATGCGGTTCGGTTTCGGATACACTTTCATCGATCACTCCGTTTGCCGACCGGGAACCGAACGACCATGCCCGCCGATACGAAACCTCTCTTCCGTACGGAAGCGTTACGGAAGAAACTCGATGCGTTC
>JAYVQG010000242.1:0-6089 GCA_043757025.1 Limnoglobus sp. | reverse complement strand
ATACTGGCGATGAAGGCATCTGGTCGGTCGCGTTCTCGTGTTGCGGGCGAATTCTGGCTACTGCGGGTCAGGACGGCTTGATCAAACTTTGGGATGTCAACACGGGTGAAGAAATCGAACGCTTTACGCGCCACAAAGGCACCGTTCACGCGGTGCGATTCACCCCCGATGGCAAGTCGCTCGTCAGCGGCGGCCGCGATGGCACCGTAAGAGTTTGGAAAATCAAGTAGCGATGACCCCACAGACGTTTGACATCATCGCTGCGCCGTTCACCGCTTTCCACGCAAATGGCACGCTGAATCTGGCTACCATACCGGAGCAAGCCCGCGTGCTGGTCGATTCGGGTGTGGTCGGTTCGTTCGTTTGCGGTACGACCGGCGAAGGACTCTCGCTATCCACCGACGAACGCAAAGTCGTGGCCGAAGCGTGGATGAAAATCGCGGGTGACACTCTCCGCATCATCGTTCACGCGGGCCATGCGAGTGCGGTCGATGCGAAAGCGTTGACCGCACACGCGAGCTACATCGGTGCTAGCGCCGTCGCGGTTACAGCCCCGTTTTACTTCCGTCCCGCGAACATCAAAGATCTCGTGGTATATCTCGCAGATGTCGCGTCGGCTGCACCGGAATTGCCGTTTTACTACTACGATATTCCCTCTACGACCGGCGTGATGTTTCCAACCGCCGAGGTCTTACGTCGCGCCGCCGATGCCATACCGAACCTCGCAGGCGTGAAGTTTTCCAACCCCGATCTGCTCTCGTTACAAGAGTGCGTGCAACTCGACAATCGCCGTTTCCGCGTAATGTTCGGCGTCGACGAATACCTCATCGCCGCAGTCGCGCTCGGCGTCACCGGTGCCGTCGGCAGCACGTATAACTACGCCGCTCCAGCTTACCATCGGATGTTAGAGGCATACCAACGCGGCGACAGGGAACTGGCCCGCAACGAGCAATTCTCGAGTGCGCAACTCGTGCGGGCGCTGATCGACTTCGGCGGTATTCGTGCGGGCAAAGCGATCATGAAAATGATCGGCATCGACTGCGGCCCCGTGCGAACCCCGCTTCGACCGATGTCGATCGAAGAAGAACGCGCCCTCTTCGACCGCATCAAAGATCTGCCAATTTTCGCAAGACCGATCCAAGTCGCCGGTTAGTGAACTCGACTGACAACGATCCACTCTTAACTCACAACTACTGTTAGTTCGCGCGGCGTTTCCGGTACTGGCGGATGAGCGCGTTCGTCGAGCTATCGTGCTTCAGCGTCGGTTCGGTTGCGGCTTCGAGTTCGGGTTGGATCTTCTGTGCCAGCACTTTCCCGAGTTCGACGCCCCACTGGTCGAAGGAGCCGACATTCCAGATGACACCCTGCGTGAAGACGATATGCTCGTAAATCGCGACGAGTTTGCCGACGGCGGCAGGGTCGAGTTTTTCGAGCAATAGCGTGTTCGATGGGCGATTGCCCGCGAAGGTGCGGTGCGGCACCAGCCAGTCGGGGTGGCCTTCGGCCTTCACCGCTTCCGCCGTTTTACCGAACGCGAGTGCCTCCGATTGCGCGAACAGGTTCGCCATTAAAATATCGTGGTGCGGCGCATGCGGGTTGAGCGATTTGCAAAAGCCGAGGAAATCGCACGGGATCAGTCGCGTGCCTTGGTGAATCAGTTGGTAAAACGAGTGTTGCCCGTTCGTGCCCGGCTCGCCCCAATAGACTGCGCCAGTGGCGTAATCGACGGCAGTACCATCGAGCGTGACGCTCTTGCCGTTGCTTTCCATCGTCAGTTGTTGCAGGTACGCGGGGAAGCGTTTCAGATACTGATCGTACGGCAACACCGCCACGGTTTCGGCCCCGAAGAAGTCCGTGTACCAGAGGCCGAGCAGGCCCATCAGTGCGGGGATATTTTTCTCGAGTGGCGCGGTACGGTAGTGCGTGTCCATCGCGTGGAAGCCGGCGAGCATTTCACCGAACGCCTTCGGCCCGATTGCCAGCATCGTCGATAAACCGATCGCGGAAACCATGCTGTAACGTCCACCGACCCAGTCCCAGAAGCCGAACATGTTCGCGGTGTCGATGCCGAATTTGCTCACCTCGGCGGCGTTCGTGCTGACCGCGACGAAGTGCTTCGCCACCGCTGCGGGGTCTTTCAATTTCGCTAGGCACCACGTGCGGGCACTGCGGCCGTTGGTCATCGTTTCGAGCGTTGTGAAGGTCTTCGACGCGATGATAAACAGCGTCTCGGCCGGGTCGAGATCGATCGTCGCTTCGGCGAAGTCGGTGCCGTCGACGTTCGACACGAAGCGGAACTGCATCTCGCGCGCCGAGTAGTGTTTCAACGCTTCGTAGGCCATCACGGGGCCGAGGTCCGAGCCGCCGATGCCGATGTTGACGACGGTCTTGATCCGCTTGCCCGTGTGCCCGAGCCATTCGCCGGAACGCACGCGGTCGCAGAATGCTCCCATGCGATCCAGCACGGCGTGAACGTCCGGAATCACGTTCTTGCCATCGACGTTGACGACCGCGCCCTTCGGCGCACGCAGTGCGGTATGCAGCACCGCGCGGTCTTCGGTCTTGTTGATCTTCTGGCCGGTGAACATGCCTTCGATGTGCTCGCGTAACTTGCATTCGTTGGCGAGTGCAATCAGGTGCTGGACCGTGTCGTCGGTGATGCGGTTTTTCGAATAATCGAGGAACACGCCCTCCGCCTCCAGCGTCAGCCGTTCGCCGCGCGTGGCATCGGCGGCGAACAACTCGCGCAGGTGCGTCGCACGCATCGCATCGGCATGAGACTTCAGAGCGGTCCAAGCGGGTCGCTGAGTCAAGGCAGTCGTCATCGGTGGCTCCGGTAACATGAGTTGGGCGAGGAAGAGGATAGCATAAACCGGAGCAAAGGGGAGAAAAAACGCGAGAGCGAAGTGAGAAACAAGGCTTCACACCGCTTCGGCGACGGCTTCGAGGAAGCGGTAGCCGACGCCGCGCACGGTCTCGATCAGTTCGACTTCGGCTCCGGCGGTACTCAGCTTTTTGCGCAAAGTCTTGATGTGAACGTCGATCGTTCGTTCGAGAACGATCGAGCCTTCGCCGATTGCGGCATCCATCAGTTGATGGCGGGTAAATGCGCGGCCCGGCTGCCTCACGAGGCATTCGAGCAAGCGAAACTCGGTCGGCGTCAGGTCGAGTGCGTCGGCAAGATACGTCACGCGGTGCCGCACGCGATCGACCTTCACGTCCATATGTTCGATGACATCGCTCGGGTCGCTCGTTCCCTCAATGCGGCGAAGAATCGCCTTTACTTTCTCGAGCAGCACCTTGTTACTGAACGGCTTCGAAACGTAATCGTCCGCCCCCATCTTGTACCCGATCACCTGATCGTTCTCTTCGGCCCGTGCGGTAATCATGATGATCGGAATATCGCGGGTTCGCTCGCCCGAACGCAATTCGCGGCACACCGTCAAACCATCGAGGGTCGGCAAATTCAGGTCCAAAAGCATCACGTCGGGGATGATCGTCTGCGCTTTCCGCAGCCCTTCTTGCCCGTCGTGCGCGATGATCGTTTCGTAGCCTTCGCGGTTGAAGTACCACGCGATCGACTGTGTCAGTCCGCGTTCGTCTTCAACGATCAAGATGCGTGGCTGTGGCACGGGAAACTCCAGTGGTGAGTGCTTTCTCATGTAGCTGGCCTCTGTGAGGCCGGTGAACACTACAAGAGCCGGGGTTACAGACCCCAGCTACAAGAGCCGGGGTCACTACAAGAGCCGGGGTCACTACAAAACCTCTCATGTAGCTGGCCTCTGTGAGGCCGGTGAGCACTACAAGAGCCGGGGTCACAGACCCCAGCTACATAACCGGGGCGCAACATTAACCGAACCTGCCCGTGATGTAGTCTTCGGTTTGCTTCTTCGTCGGCTTCGTGAACACTTGTCGCGTTGGCCCCACTTCGACGAGGTGGCCTTCGTAGAAAAACGCGGTGATGTCCGAAACTCGTGCGGCTTGCTGCATGTTGTGCGTGACGATCACAATCGTGTAATGCGTCTTCAAATCGTCGATCAGGTCTTCGATTTTCGTCGTCGATTTCGGGTCGAGGGCGCTCGCCGGTTCGTCCATCAATAACACTTGCGGGTCGGTGGCGAGCGCCCTTGCGATACACAACCGCTGCTGTTGGCCCCCCGAAAGCGCGAGTGCGGACTGCACGAGGCGATCCTTGACTTCGTCCCAAAGTGCCGCCTGTTTCAGGCAGCGTTCGACGAGTTCGTCGAGAATGCGCCGGTCGCGTTGCCCGGCCACGCGAGGGCCGAACGCGACGTTCTCGAAGATCGATTTCGGGAACGGATTCGACTTTTGAAACACCATGCCGACGCGCCGACGCAAGTCGACGAGATTGACATCGCGGTCGTAAATATCCTTGCTATCGAGTTGAATTTTCCCGGTACGCTTCGTGCCGTCGATGAGGTCGTTCATCCGGTTGAGCATTCGGAGCAGCGTCGATTTGCCGCAGCCGCTCGGCCCGATGAACGAAACCACCGAGCGTTGGGGGATGACGAGCGAGATGTCGAAGAGGGCTTGTTTGCCGGGGTACCAAAAGTTGACGCCATCGAGGCCGAACTTCGGCTGAGACGACGCCATATTGAACGACGACTTCCCCGCCGTTTCCCGCGCCGTCACAATATCGGTGAACATCCGGGTCACGTTAAACCTCCGCACGCTCCGAAGCCATCATCTTCACAACTGTTGTAGAGCCAGATTGTGAAGATAACGAGAAGGAACGATGAAGAGGCGGCGTGAGTAGGGAATCGAGACCGTACAGACGGCGTGTTACCCACGAACAAGCTGTCTGTGAAGCTGAGAATCGCATTGAAGTCGAATTGCTTTGGAGGCGTGCCAGTTTGCGGTGCTCGCGCCAACTCGACGACCTGGGCTGCAAACTCTATCGTTGACGCGATGGAGGTGCAATTAGGTCCAAACTCTGCCTGAATCCGAGTGGACCAGTTCCTAAAGAGCGCAAACGCATATTAGGGACATTTTCACTCGAACTAGTCGCTTTCGGAACTGCGTTTTTGTCGGTTTCATCTAGCAAAGATTCATACGTCTCTTTTCGCTGAATCGGGACTGGATTCTTGCCATTCGTGTAATCCGACACAATCTCAACTTTCTTTGTGGGCGGTGCTGGTGGGCTATGTGGGTAGTTCAAAACCACGTCCAGAATCGCCAAGGTCAGATTGGAGAGTTGATCCGATCCACACTCTGGTGAAATCCAAACATACGACCCACAATTGTGCCCAATCACAAGGCATTTATTGTGTTTTGGAACGTCAGCACGCTTTCCATGTGCATACCAAGGATTCGCAACCGCCTCTTGATACAACACTCGCATTCGCGCCAATTTAGCGGGGTCTGAAACCGGTTCCATTGCCCACGAGACACGCACTCCTCGTTGAAAACCGGGGTTGATTGATGAGCTGACGAAACCGAACGGATCGAATCCTAAGGCCGTCATCAATCCGCCACTATCATCGACGCTCGTCCCGCCTTGGCTAGGAACAGAGAAGTGAGGCAGCGCATTGGGATCGTTGGTGAATTTCGCGAGATTGTCGGCAACCTGTTGACGATAAAGTTGATCGCTCGTCGATGCATGACCATTTGTCAATCGCTGATGAGCGGTGTTTGTGCAACCCGTACTGACGACAACCGCAAGAAGTAAGTAGATCGAACGAAACATTTTACAACCCCTAAGTAGAACAGTCCTGACAAACGAATTGTTTTGATCAGTTGTAATGAAATAATCGGTTACTCCGATTGAGATGGTTAGGAATAATTTAAATTATTTTTGCAAATAGGGATGCAATGGGTATTGCAGCGATGCGACTTGCCTTACAATAAGTTCAAAGAATCACTTGTTGCGTTTGTAACGACATCGGCTGGGAGCAAAAGGCAAAAGCTTCGCCTATGCGTTGTGCAATTATCGAATAGAGCGTAGTGCGTTGTCACGGCTAAGAATTGGGGTTGGTGAGTCTTGGGAATTGCGGGGATACTTCCGACACAAGGAGGATTCCCATGAACAAGAAATACGTCGTCCGGTTGTCGGACGAAGAGCGTGGCGT
>JAYVQG010000241.1:0-23299 GCA_043757025.1 Limnoglobus sp. | reverse complement strand
CCACACTCCCACAAGTCGAACGAGTCACTCCCGTCGATACGCAGGTCGAAACGAGAACGATCGTCGAGTAACCGGCGCAGGGAAGAGATTACACCCATCGCAAAGTGTTTGGCGTGTTGACTTTTCGATGCGAAAACAATGTCGGGGCGATGTGACGAAAAGGGACATTGAGAACCTTCAAATCCCTCCCGCTCCGCTAAGTTTGGCAAGTCGAAAACTGTCTGAATCACAGGCTTTCCGGGGATTCACCGGAAAGCCTGTTGGCTTCCTGGAACCGACTTTGGGGACGAATTACCCCGCGGCGGCCTCTTCCAGGTGTTCCGCAAGTCGGTGCAGCAGAGCTCGGATGCCGGTCGCTTTCTTGGACCGGGCGGCAACGGCTTGCTGATGGAGAATCACCTGGCCGGCGGTACCCGTCACTGAGGGCAAGCGAGGATTCCGACACTGCCACGCCGATGTCGAGCATTGACTACTTCCTCTTCGTGCTGCAAATCATGCGTCATCACCGGGCAGGCCATCGACGCCGTAGAGGGCGAAGACATCCACGTCGATGCGCTTCTCGTGCGTTTCGACGGTGCGTTCCAGTTGCGATTTCTCGTGGTCGGAAAGCATCGGATCGCGAAGTGCCGTCTTGGCCGTCATGATGGTGCGAACCGAATCGGCTATCCGTCCCGCGAGTTTTTTCTCGGCAACCGTCTCGGGGAGCTTGATGGGAATTTGACGTAGGAACTGCGGAAAGGTTCGATACCAACCGCCGCGAAGTGGCGTCGATACACTTTTCAAATACTCGCTCAATAACGTACTATTCAACAAACCAGTAAAGTAGGCGTGAAGGTCGCAATATTTTTCTTTTAATATGATGCCATAGCCACTCACAAAGGCGGAATCTCCACGTTCGTCGAATGCATACGATGCCCGTTCCATCATATCTGGAACTAATATGCGGGGTATGCCGAAGAGATCGAGATTCTGCGTGCGGCCATAGGCGTACCACGTTTCCGTATCCATTGCCCCACTTTCCCGCGCCCGCAAGATTGTCTCGCATTCTTTGAGATACTGCCAAGTCTTGGGATACTTCTTCGCGATTTCGGTGACGACAATCAGATCGACGCCGCCCGTCGATTTCGGCTGACTGTAAGGGAAAATCGCAACGGCGGTGGCCTTCTCCAAGGCGAATCGTCGGATATTGTTCCCATCGAAAAATGGCTTTAGCAAACCGCGTTCGAGTTCGACGTACCGGCCGAGCGCTTCCGATATGTATATGCCACGTTTTTCGTCGGCCACGCGCAGTACGAAGACTTGGTTTTTACTCGTACGAACGCCTTGGAACAATCGAGAGGATGCCTCCGCAAGTGTCAGTGTCGAATTGTTAGAAACCGCTTCGTAGACTTTCATCGTTTTCGGGGTTGCGATTCGCCAAGGTGCCTCACCGGTCGGCATCGGGGCGATGAAGTTCGTTACACCTTCAGATTTGCCGCGCGCATCGAGATTGGCACACTGCGTAATCCCGTCCGTTAAATCGTTCACTTTTGCATACTCGATACCATTCTTGTTCGCCTTCTGGCTCAAAATGTGGATGGCCGTGTATGTCGTTGCGCCCCTAAAGACTTGTTGATGGCTGAAATCGACAATCGCGCGCAGATTTTTGCCGTCGGCGACGATCTTTCGCAAGCCTTCCCCATACTTGGCTTGCCACCATTTGTGCGGCATGATGAAGCCCAATAACCCTTCCGGGGAAAGGAGCGATAGGGCTTTCTCGGTGAACACGACGTAGATGTCGTAGTTGCCTTTTGCTGCGCTCACGTATTTCCACTTGTAGTATTCGCATTCTTCGGGTGCCCACTTATTGAGCTCTTGCACGCGGA
Organism: Limnoglobus sp.; assembly: GCA_043757025.1. GTDB lineage: Bacteria > Planctomycetota > Planctomycetia > Gemmatales > Gemmataceae > Limnoglobus. Next base: position 21,434 of record JAYVQG010000241.1, on the reverse strand, counting down.
TGTACGGCGGGTTGCCGATGATGCCGTCGAACCCGGCGCGACCGCGTTCTTTCACCGCTTGCTCGTCGAGAATGCGACCGAAGCCTTTCGTGCGGCTCGTCCAATCGAAGCGGTTGATCCGGAAGGCCGTATCGACGGTTTCCACTGGAAATAGAGTACGTTGTTTTGCACCTTTCGTCGTCAGAAAGCCGTCGTAGCCTTCGTCGTCGATCAGCGAGTTTCCGCAGAGGATGTTGTTGTCGAGCGCCGGCAGCAATCGCGTTTCGACCCACTCGGATTGCCAATTCGCGGGAAGTTTGGAGGCGAGCATTTTCAGGTAAAGCGACATCACCGTAACTTCGACCGCCTGTTGGTCGATGTCGACGCCGTGAATGCAATGCGTGAGGAGTGCGGCACGGAAGTCCGGTGACAGATACCAGTGGCCGTCTTTGTCTCGGAAGGCAATTTCGGCCTTCTTTTTGCGGATTTTCTTGCCGGTAGCGACAGTTGCGGGAACGCTCGCCGTCGCCAACTCGGGGTTTTTCGCGATCGCCTGAACGCAGTAATCGAACAGATATTGCAGCGCCGCCACGAGGAACGAACCCGAGCCGCAGGCGGGGTCGAGGATTTTCACGGCCAGCACTTCCAGCGGCGTTTTCCCTTGAATTTGAGGGCCGATGACGCGACGAATGATCGAATCGACCACGAACGTCGGCGTGTAATAGACGCCACCCGCATGACGCACTTCGGGCTTTTCCTCAATCGTCGCTTGGCCTTGTTGCACCGTAACAACGTTGCCGAGGAACCGCTCGTAAACGATGCCGAGAATGTCGTCGCCGATCGCGGCAAAGTCCCATGGGCCGTCGGGCGGATAGAGCGTGCGCGTGAAGTCGGCGAGGACCGAACCATCGACGATGAGTTGTTCGGAGAAGTGCGGTTTGAACAAATACCCGTTATATTTCAGGTCGTAATCGCGGAACGTGGCGCACAACGATTCGTAGAACTCGCCGCCTTCGGTACCAATGCGTTCGAGCATGTCGCGGAGCGTGCCCCACGGTGCCACATTGCGATCTTCGATCACTCGCATGAAGACGAGGCGATCCATAATCCGCTGCACCGCCGCCGTCAGTTTCGCGGCACCGTGCAGCGTATCGGCTTCGGGGAAAGCCGATTTGTTATGGAAATAGACTTCGGCCGCGAGGTGACGGCGGTGCGTATCGAGGTACGCGAGGAACACGCGATCCACCGGCTCGCTGCCTTTGAAGTCGGACAGTGTGCGATCTACGGTGCGAATGCGGCGGCCAGCCTTCAGCTTTTTCAGTCGCCCCAGCAGACGCTCGAGCGAACCGCCTTCGACCGCATCGCGGCCGAACGTCGCAACCAAAGTATCCCATTGCGATTCGTACTGATCGAAGTCGATTTTGAACTCGGCCACCAAGCCGCGCGACGGTTCGTTGAAAATCGGTTTCAGGGTGGTATCGAACAACCGGAATTGCTCGAAATCGGTGAGGACCGCGAACGGGATCGTGCTGTTCCAGGCGTACGACTTGGCTTGGAAGATCCCGGCCGGATCGTTGTCGAGGTCGATCACCGGCTTCTTCGCTTCGACGACGAAACGCGCGAATCCGCTCAATCGGAAGAGATAATCGGGACGGCGACTGCGAATGCCGCCGGAATCGACAGTCTCGACGTTCTTTTCGATGATGACATCGGCTTCCGATGGGCCGACACCGCGCGTATCGCCGACATCCCAACCGAGCGCCCGCCAGAACGGGTCGATGAACTGCTGGCGGATTTCCGCTTCTTTCGTGGCACTCGATTTGTACTGCTTGATGTGCGTGCGAAATCGCTGGACGAGGCCGACAATATCGGTGCGGAATTCGGACAATGCAAACCTCGGAATCATTCAACTGAACGGCAACCCTGACGGCGATATTATCACGCACAGGCAAAATCGCAAACGTAATATCGGTAGAACCCGTTTACAGGGTCGTCGAAACTTTGGTTCCGGCGTGGATCGCGGCAGTCGAAATCGGACGCAAGTCGTTGGTGCGGTAGGTCGATTTCGGTTTACGGGTACGACTTTAAGTTTGGGTGGCACACGAGTCCTGAGCGATGCGTAATGACGCGAGTCCGCACCGGAAAACGCAGTGAATTCGTCGTGCCTGCGAGAATTTTCATCCGAATAATCGTATTCGTCCAAAGATATAATTGACATCGGTGCCGAAATCCGCAAGTATACATGTTAGTTCCTGAAAGCGTGCCGAATCTCGCCTCTCGTTTCGGCTTCTCGTTCTATAGGTATGTTGGTATCGTCTCGATTCGTACGAGTATGGCACTATCGGTTTCGTGTCGCAGGGCTTCGATGGAAGGGTCGCGTATGCCAACTGTCACATTCCTCGTGTTGGAAGGCGTCGATAAGGGCCGCGTATTCCGCGACCTATCGATACCCGTTACTATTGGCCGCGAAGAAGGCAATGGCCTGCGGCTCAACGACGAGCGGATCAGCCGATACCACGCCAAAGTCCAGCACGAAGACGGCGACATCATCATTACCGATTTGGAAAGTACCAACGGCACCCGCGTCAACGGTACGACCGTCCAGATACGGCGATTGCGACCGGGCGATCAAGTCTCCGTTGGCCGGTCGATGCTGTTATTCGGCACGATGGAAGAAATCGCGATGCGTCGCAACACACCGCAAGTCAAATCGATGTCGCAAGCCGTGCATACCCTTCGAGCGGAAGAACTCGCAGCGGGGATGGGCGCATCGGGCAAAGTCTCCGTCGATGAATTGCGACGCAACATCAACGACTGCGGCTCCACGACCGACTGGAGTCCGCGCGATGCCGATATTCCGCCACTTCCGATGAAACTCACCGGCTCGCAGTCGGCACGCATCTCCGAAGTTTTCGACTACCTCCATCGCGGCCTCACCATCGCCACGGAAAATATCGAATCGAACGAAGACGGTACCGAAGTCCGCCTCGGCTTCGACGAATGGCAAACGATCGTGGCCGTACAAATGCTCCTCGCACGGTACGTGCGCATGGTCGCCGAACCGGACCAACGATAAACCGCGCCGTAACTCATTCATGCCGGGCAGGTCGCGTAAACGTCCGTTAAATTGCGCCGCACATTCGCAGAATCACGGTGGCTGTTAGCCCGATGAGCAGTGGCCCGGCTACGCGCTTGACGATGTCGAATGGCTTCACGCCGGTTAGCGTTCCGCACATTAACACCACGGCGGCCACGGGGGACATCGTTCGGCCGGCGGCGGATGCGATCGACACGATCCCGCCGATGCCAGGGGCATCGTAACCGTGTGCGATCGCGGGGTCGTAGAAGAATTCGTACAGCCCCTTCGTACTTGCCATGCCGGACCCGCTGACGAACGCAAACGCACCAGGAACGATTGCCGCGAGTGGCGTGAGCATCTCCGGCGTGTGGCCGATGAGCGTGCCGAGCGACTTCGCCAACCCACACGCTTTCATCGCGTCGGCGAAGCAGGTCGCGGTCACGATCAGGCTGACAATCGTGGCGAAACCGTAGCCTGCGCCTTCAAAAAACTGCTTCGCGCAATCCTTCGCTTTCCGCGGCGACACCGCCGCCGCAACGAGCACGCCGAACAGCATCGCTACGCCGATGAGCCGACTGCCGAACGACTCGCGGTTGTCTGCCAGCCAGTGCATCGGCACGGGAAACAGGTTCAACGGCGGCCCCGTGAGGAAGAGCAGTAGTAGTGGCACCATCGGCACCGCCGACTTTACGAGCGAGATCGATGGCAGCGCCGTTGCGGCTTCCACTTCAACGGGCACCACCGTCGGGTGGCGTCGTTCTTCCCAAGTCGTTTGCAACCAGAATGCCAACAATGCGATGACCGCATACGGCAAAAGCAACGGCGGCAGGTGCGTCATCGAGAGCGTTTGCGAATCGACGCCGGTCTTCGCCGACACGGTTAAAAGCTCCGGTGCGCCAGGGTTCAAGAGTTCGCCGCCGATCGACGCGCCGAGGCAGAGGCACGCCGCAATCGTCGTCGCGCGGAACCCCGCCGCCCGCATCAACGGCACCACCACCGGGCCGATGCACACCGCCACACTCGTCTGGCTGATGACCGGCACGTTCACGATAAACCCGATGACAACAACGCCCGGAACGAGCAAATATCGCACGTGCCGCAGCGGTTTCACGAGTAATTGCACGAGGTGCCGATCGCACTCCGTGTGGCGGAGCACGTACGCGAACCCCATCGCCGAGCAGATCGGCACGACGAATTTTTCGTTGCTAAACGTCTCGAAGAACGACCGCAATACGAGCGGCAAATTGTTCGCGAGTGCCGCCAGAACGCACGCCGCCGCGAACAGCGCAATGCGAACGTCGATGCCGCGAACGACCGCCACCACGGCTATCGCGATGACGACGGCGGCGAGCCACTGAACCGGTTCCATGTGCCATCCGTGTGAAGCTAGGAAAAGAGAGCCGGTTGCATCGGAGGTGCCGACGTTGCCGCCGGAACGCATTCTCGCGTTCGTTCGGGTCGGAGTCCACCAGATAATTTGAAGAAAGGCTCAAGTCGGGGCGAAGGATCGACCATTCTGCGCGATGATGAGACTCTGCGTGAGGAGAACAAATTATGTCTGACGAAGCAAAATTGGGCTTGGTCGCCGGCGTTCTTGCCGTGATCGGCGTGGCAATGTTCGCCACACCGAAAGACGTGAAGCCCAACGAACCCCCAGCCAATGGAACCATCGTCGTGAGCGGCGCACCGAGGTGATGCCGAAGGCGAGCGCGACTCAGTCGTTCGCCCGAATCGTGGCTCCCACAATCGCGAACAGATAGTCTTCTGGGTCGATGCGGTTGAGCTTTAACGTGCCGACGATCTTGATGCTGTTCGTGCCAATCTGCGTCGATTTCCCGGCGGCGAGTTGCACGCGGACGATGCCCGCTGGCTCGGGGAGTTCGCAGAACCAACAGCCGACGGGGAACTCGGTAAATAGGAATTCGGTTACGTCGCCTTCGCCGCTGCGGTTCCGCACGAAGCCGACGATGGTAACTCGCTGCCCATCGAGTTCCTGTACAAATTTCAGGTATTTCGGCGGAAACTTCTTGCCGATCTGCGTCTCGGCGAGCGCCGGCCACGGCAAGTCCGTCGTGCCGTCGCGCTGGATCGTCGGCAGTTTCGTTTCGTCGAATTGCCGTACTAACGCGCGCGGCGAACGGAACGCCAACGTCCCTTCGTGCGTCTCGGCTTCGGATGCGGTTTTGTACGTCTGCCGGTTCCGGCGCAACACGTCGGACTTCATCGCGAACTCGGTCACGCAGCCATCGAGGACGCTCGCTGCCATACGGGTGTCACCGGTCGCGAATGCGGCTTCGCCCAACTGCCAAAGCAGTCGGCCATCGGCGGGTAACCAGAGCGCGAGTTGCTGCATCACTGACACCGTATCGTCAGTCGGTTTGCCGTCGAAGATCGCATCGAGTGCGGTCGAACCCTTCGGTTCATTTCGACGCAACTTCACGAGATTCCGGTGGGCTTGCTCGAACGGTTTCGCGCGCGAGGGTGCGAGCCGAACGGCATCATCGAGCGCTGCCGCCGCCTGTTCGAGATCGCCCGCCAGTTGCCACGCCGTGCCGAGGTTGGCCGTCAGGCGGAAGTGCTCGGGGTTCGCACGCACGGCAGGCCGCAGGATCGCAATTGCCTTGTCCGCAAGTCCGAATCGCACGTAGAGTGCCCCGAGGTCGGCGGTTTCGTCGGCAGTGAGTGCGCGAGTTCGGCTCGCGGATTCGAGCTTCAGTCGCGCTTCGGCGTAGGTATCGTAGAGCGGGCTGGCCGGTTGCGGTGCGGCCAACAATCGCAGCGAACGATGATCCAGCAGGAAGCCGCGCCACTTCGCCGGTAGCGGGTTCTGCACTTCGCCAGAATAGTACAAACCCGCCAACGCCGATGGGGCGAACATCGCGAACGCAATCAGCAACATGAGATGCTTCATTCGGTCACCCGTTCGAGAACGTAAAGCGTACCGGGGCTATCGAGCCACCACTCCATAACCGACGGTTCGCGAAGCCGAAGGTGCGTGTCCTCGTCGATGCGGATCGTCTCATCGTTCTCGAATGACAGCCCAGTGTCACGCAAGTAACCGAGTACCCCGGCGAACAGGTGGAACGTCGTCTGGCCTTCGTCGTGCCCCGCGGCGCGGTACGCGAGATTCGGCAATCCGTAACGATGGCTGGCGAACGTCCGCATCCACAAGCCGGGCACGTCGGTCAGTTCCATTTTCACGAAGCCAGCGTACAAGTACGGCAACGGCAACGCACGCAGCGTTTGCAGCATATCTTCGCCGGCTTCCTCCGGTTGCAGCGCGAAGCTCGGCACGGCGGCGCGGGCGTCTTCGTTCAGCGTGACCATCGCGCCGAAGTGAACGAGCGACCCCGCGACGGCCGCGACCGCAACGATCTGCTCCAACGGCACCTCATTCGTGCCCGCATAATAGAGCAACACGTGCGCCTGATGGCGTCGCGCTTCGCCTTTCATTTCCGGCGGGATCAGTGCGTTCCGCAAACAACTTTCGACGAAACTCGCAGGCATCGGGCCATCGAAGCCGAGAATTTTGACGACGTGCGTTCCCCAACGGGCCTCGCCGCTGATGGCGGGCGGAGGCCCATCACCGCTCGCGGCATCGGGCGCAGCCGGGGCGAGTGCGACGATGGCCGCCGCAAGGTCGGGGTGATAATCGCGCAAGGCCGCAGTCAGCGAACCCGCCGATAAATCGACGAGATCGGGGAACAACACCTGCAAACTGACGGGGTGGCTCATACCAGTAGTTTATGCACGAACGCGGTCTGGCGTCGCGTTTCCATAATCGTTAGAATCGGAAAGCACAGAAGATTTTTCACACGGCCAACAGGAGAATGCGTCATGAGGACGATGATCGGGTTATTGTGGGTTGCGGCTTTCGCCATCCCGTTCGCGGGCGTGGCGATGGCCGCACCGGCGGAACTGCCCGAAGAGCAGCTCAAGGAAAAAGCACTCAAAATCAACAAGGAAACGAAGACGGTCGAAGAAGCCGATGCTCGTTTGAAGGAGTTAATCAAAGATAAAGCGGGCACGGCGAAGCTCGTCAAAATGGCGATGAAGCTGCAAAAGGCGTCGAAGGAAGGCGAGAAGCCGTTCCGCTTCTACGCGAGTCTGGTGTTGGCGAAGGCGGCACAGAACGTCAAAGATTACGACGCGGCCGACCTCTTTTACAACTTTTGCACCGAGACCGCACTCGACGATTTGCAATCGAGCGAACTCATCATCCGTGCGGTCGAGAACCACGTCGAATACCTCACCGTGCGAAAAAAACACGAGGAAGTCATCGCGCTTTGCCAAAAAGTGCTGAATTACAAGGGCGAAGACTCGCTCGAACAGTTCAAGTACGCCTACTTGTTCGAGCAATTGCTGATCGCAACCGCCCGGAAAGGCGATGTCAAAGAGGCACTCGAAAAAGCCGACGAACTCGTGAAAAAATTCAAGGACGAAGCGTACTTCATTCAGGTGAAAGCGAGATTGTTGCGCGAAGCGGAAAAGTACGACGAAGCGATCAAGACCTACGAAAAGAGCATCGAGGCGTACGAGAACAACGAAGACATCAAAAAAGAACGGAAGGCACTCGTCATCCGCAGCATTCGCTACATGATTAGCGGCATTCACATCGAAGCGAAGCAGATCGACAAAGGCACCGAGATCCTACGCACGCTCGTCAAAGAGAACCCCGATGTCGCGACCTTTAAGAACGATCTCGGCTTCGTGATGGCGGACAACGATCAGAATCTCGACGAGTCCGAGAAGCTGATTCGCGATGCGATTGCACAAGATTTGAAGGACCGCGAAAAGCTCGCCGACGAGGGCAAGCTCGATAAGGAACTCGCGAAGAAATCGAACTCGGCGTACATCGACAGCCTCGGCTGGGTGCTTTACAAAAAGAAAGATTACGTCGAAGCGCTGAAACTGTTGAAAGAGTCGATCGGCACCGACGACGAGGAAAGCAACCACATCGAAATCTGGGACCACGTCGGCGACTGCCTACTCGCGATGGGCAAGAAGAAGGAAGCCCTCGAGACCTTCCAAAAGGCACTGAAAATGGAAGACGAAACCAAAAAGGACGGAGAACGCCGCAAGAAAGTGACCGAGAAAATCAAGAAGCTGAAAGCCGAGACGAGCGAGAAGTAGGCACATCTCAAAGGGCGGCACCGCGAAAGCGTGCCGCTCAGAGCGAGAAAACAGAGGAGGTCACCGTGCCGAAACGTCATTTCGTGAACTACGAAACTCGCAAGCAACCGCTATTAAGCCGATTGGCGTTCGCCCATCGCATGGCGGGTTACTTCGGGGCGTCATTCCTGCTCGTCGGCGTATCGCTGCTCGGCGGTATGTTCGGTTACCATTACCTCGAAAGTATGGAGTGGATCGATGCATTCGCGAATGCCGCGATGATCCTCTCGGGGATGGGGCCACTCGAGCCGCTCAAGACGTGGAACGGCAAGCTGTTCGCCGGACTTTACGCCCTCTACAGCGGCCTCATACTGATCCTCGTCGCGGGCCTCATCCTCGCCCCCGTCGTTCACCGCATCCTGCATCGCTTCCACCTGGAATAGAAGTGTAGGAGGCATTCCATGGCAAACAGTCCGTGGCCGGTGCGACTTGCGTCGATCGCTATCGTGCTGTTCGCGTTCGTGTTCGCAGGTCGGTTCGGGTTTGAATATCCGAGAACGATCGGAATTCAGATCGTGTTCTACGGGGCTGGACTGTTCGTGCTGTTCATCCTCTGGATGCGTGCGGCCGATATGGGGCCACGGGGAATACTTGCGTTCGTGGGATGGCTAACGATTGCTGTACTTTGCGGGTTTGCCATACTCACGTCGGCACCGAAGTGACCGCTTTCACATCGTGCGCTGGAGTGACGGATTCAAAAGAGGTTACGGAATCTGGGCACTGCTTTGCAAAAGCGGCGAGCGGGTAAAACCGTTCCGGGGGTTCAAATCCTCCCTCCGTTTCAATGGTCCCCGATCGCTCTCTTTCGCCCTCAAAACCCTGGATTTACAGGGGTTTGTTGCATTCCGGTTCCGGCTAATACAGCAATCATGTCGTTGTGTTCACCACCATGACATCGACGCCGGGGATGGCGTCGAGGATGCGGTCGAGCAGCGATGAGCCGAGCCAGCGGCGGTACCACGGTCGCCGCGGGCATCCCATGACGATGTGCGTAATGCCGTATTCGACGACGAACCCCGCCACGGCGGAGGCGAAGTCTGGCCCCTTGAATCGCATCGGGATGCCGTAAAGTTGCTGCGCGAGTGCGAGCGAATCGGCTAACCGCCGCTCGGTTGCGGCATCGATCTTTTCGGTTCGCTCGTCTGGTGTTTGAACGTAGACGGCGTACCACGGCGCACCGAGCCGCGATGCCAGCCGCGCGCCTTTTCGCATTAGGCGCAGCGCGTTCGGGCTGGCACTCGAGATGCAAACCATCACGCGCTCGGAAGTGTTCGCCTGCGTTGAGCCATCGCGTTCCTGGCGTCGCCGGTCGAGGAGATGCGCCACGTGTTCGAGCGCGATTTCCCGAAGCTGGTTGAGGTTCGGCTCGGTGAAGAAGTTCCCTAACGCCCGCTCGATCCGTTCGGCAGGATAGATTTTCCCTGCCCGCATTCGCTCCTGCAAATCTTCGGCGGGAAGGTCCACATTCACGACCTGATTCGCCTGCGCGAGAACGTGATCCGGGACGCGCTCCTTCACTTTCACGCCGGTGAATTGCTCGACCATCTCGTACAGGCTTTCGAGGTGCTGGATGTTCATCGTGGTAATCACGCTGACACCGCTACGGAGCAATTCCTCGACGTCCTGATAGCGTTTCGCGTGGCGACTGCCGGGGGAATTCGTGTGCGCCAGTTCGTCGACCAACACGACCGTGGGCCGACGTTTCAGAACGGAATCGAGGTCCATTTCTTCGAGCACGACCGCGCGGTATTCGACTTTCCGGCGAGGGAGTTGTTCGAGATCGCCGATCATTGCGACCGTATCGGCGCGACCGTGGGTTTCGACGACACCGATGACGACATCGACGCCTTGTCGCTTGAGTCGCAGGCCCTCTTGCAGCATCTCGTACGTCTTGCCCACACCCGGCGCGAACCCGAGATACACCTTCAGTCGCCCCTGTTTTTGCTCGCGAAGCAGCGTTAGAAACCGTTCGGGGTTTGGCCGTGTCTCGTCGGTGGTCATGCGGTGTCCCTCTCGTTCCAGACGGGCAGTGTCATCCGGAACGTGGTGCCCTCGCCGGGCATACTTTCGCAGGTAATCTCGCCTTTGTGTGCGGTCATCACTTCCTTCACGATCGCCAGCCCCAGCCCCGTTCCGGCCTCGTCGCTTTGGCCGGGGATGCGAAAAAACCGGTCGAACACATGGGGCAGGTATTCCGCTGGAATGCCAACTCCGGTATCGGCGATCGTCAGCATCACTCGCCCCTCGACGCTTGCGGCGGATAGCGTGACGCGACCGCCTACGGGCGTGTAGGTAATCGCGTTGTTGAGCAAGTTGCCAATCGCTTGCCCGATCCGGTCGGCGTCCACCGCAACCATCGACAGTGGCTCGCCTTCGATGAATTCGAGTTCCACGTGTTTGTCTACGGCACGCGGTCGCACCGATTCGGCGGCTTTTCGCAGCAGTTCGAGTGGGTCTGCGGGTTGAAACGTCGTTTCATCTTGCGGGCGCTGAATTCTTGCGAGCGCCAGCATTTGTTCGATCATCGCCAAAAGTCGCTCGCTGCTGTCGCGTGCATCAATGAGCAATTCGGCCTGCTTCGGCGTGAGTGGCCCGACGGTTTCTTCGAGCAGCACGTGAACGGCCAGTCGGACGGAGGTCAGTGGCGTTTTGAGTTCGTGGCTAACGGTCGCCACGAGGTCCGATTTGAATTGATCGAGCATCCGGAACCGCGTCACGTCGTTGAGTACGATTGCGGCTCCGAGCGTGTTGCCTTCGGCGTCGCGGATCGGTCGAACTTGCGGCAGATACATGCGGTCGTCGCCATCGAGGCGGTACGTGACAATGCGATCGAAACCATCGGGCTGATACGCACGTTGCGCCTGAAGCGCCTCGACTATTGGCCCACGCAGCGACTCGGGGGGAGACCAGACGAGGCCGGGCGTTGGCTCGACGCCGAGAACCCCGCGCGCTGGCGGATTCGCCAACTCGACGCAACCGTCGGGATCGACGACGAGTACCGGATCGGGAAAGGAATCGATCGTCGCCTGCGCCGTGCGTTGCGCGCGCATGAGACGGTCGAGATTCGACAACCGATATTGACGTAATTGACCCGTCATCGCGTTGAATGTCGTCGCCAGTCGCCCGAGTTCGTCGGGGCCGGATATCGGCACTTCGCGGTCGAGTTGGCGCGACTCACCGATCGCCTGTGCGGCTTCAGTGACGGCGCGGATCGGCCCGAGAATCGAGCGAAGCAAATACCACGCGATGCCGAAAACGAGCACGATCAGCAAACCCATCATCGCGACGAATCCGGTCAACGAGCGGAACGCGGTCACTTTGGCGTCGTCGCGTGCGCGTTCCATGCTCTCCTGATTGATGCGGAGAATCTCTCCGGATACCTCCTTGATCGCTCGGAATTTCCCGAATAATCCGGCATCGGTCGGCGTGCCGTGATAGGCCAGCGTCCGCGTCGGCGAGCCGTGTGCGAGTGCGAAAAACGCGATGCCGCGACGGAGGTAGTCGTCCTTCAGCGGCCGCAACCGTTCGACCAGATCGCGTTCGAGCGGAATGATCGTAATGTTGTTTTCTTCGATGCGGAACTGCTCTGAGAACGCGAACACGTTCGTCGCGAACTGCTCCTTCGCTTCGTTCTGCGGCCCCTGGCTGGTCAGCGCGAACTGAAACGACGAATCGATTCGCTCCAGTGCCTCGTTGAGCCGGTACATCGCCTGAACGCTCGCGTAGTTTTCTTTCAGAATCGCATCGATCTGCCCGCCCGTGCGGTCGAGTTGCCGATACCCCACGGCACCGATTCCGACGAGCAGAATCAGCAGGGGTGCGAACGAAAGCAGTATCCGCGTACGCAGGCTCACGATTCCCTCCTCGGTGGCTCGACGGTGCGTTTTCGCTTGCGGTAAAGCGTACTCGGGTCGATGCCGAGAATGCGGGCGGCATCTTCGAGCGATGCGGCCCCGTCCATCACGCGGCGAATGTGCTCGGCCTCCAAGTCGACGAGACTCACAGGTCCGCCGACTTCGATTCGTGCCACTACGCCTGCGGTCAGTTGCGTGGGCATATGCTCCAATCCCACGTGTGGCACGCCGGTTAAAATGACGCCGCGCTCGATGGCATTTCGCAACTCGCGGACGTTCCCCGGCCACGAGTAGCTTTGCAAAACCTCCTCGGCATCGGGTGTGAAACCGGTGAGCGACTTGCCCGCTTGACGTGCGAAAAACGCGAGCAGATACCGTGCGAGTCCGAGAATATCTTTGCGCCGGTTACGCAGTGGCGGGATCGTCACTTCGATGACGTTGAGCCGGTAAAACAGATCCTCCCGAAACCGGCCCGCTTTCACTTCGGTTTCGAGGATGCGATTCGTCGCGGCCATAATCCGCACGTCGGCCACGCGCGGGTGCGGTTCGCCGATGCGCTCGTAAGTCTTATCCTGGATTAACCGTAACAGCTTCGGTTGTAGTGCGAGCGGTAAGTCGCCGACTTCATCGAGGAACAGCGTGCCGCCCTCTGCGGCTTCGACTTTGCCAACGGTATCGCGCACGGCACCGGTAAACGATCCGCGCAGGTGACCGAACAAATCGCTCTCGAGAAGCTCCGCCGAAAGACTCGGACAGTGAACCGTAACGAATGCCCGCTTCGCGCGTTGACTCCGCGAATGCACCGCCTGCGCCACGACGCCTTTCCCCGTTCCGCTCTCGCCGCGAAGCAACACGTGCGCGTCGGTCGGTGCGACCTGAAACGCGAGATCGAGGACGCGCTGCATGGCCGGCTCGCACGTTTCGAGTTCTACAGTGGGCGTCAGTCGGCCGACCTGATCTTCGAGATCGGCCACGCGGTTCGTCAACCCGCGTAACAGCGTCGAGCGGTCGAGTACGACCCGCAGTTGATCGGGCGTGAACGGCTTCGGAAGGTAATCGAACGCCCCGAGCCGCAAGGCTTGTACGGCAGAGTCGAAGCTGGCGTGCGCCGTCACGATGATGATGTGCAGCCCGAGTGCCGCACGCAACAACTGCGGCAGTAACTCGAGGCCGTTCTCCTTACCCAGTCGCAAGTCGAGAAACGCCGCGTCGAACCGCTGCCCGGCGAGCGCGTGCAAAGCCTGCGTGCCATTCGCCGCTTCGGCCACGGTATGGCCCATGCTCTCAAGCGCCGTTCGCAGAGTGCGCCGCAGGCTCATTTCATCGTCGATAATCAGCAATCGTCGCGGCTCGGTCAGGACTGCCATACATACCTCGTTCCCCTCGTGCAGTTTGCAATTCGCATCGTGCAGATTGCATGGTTCTCGGGCCACGATCGTTTCCGCTCGTTTGCCCTAAATGCTGTATTTCCAGCCAATTCGCGATTTTGCAGCCGCGGGCACGACGGATGCAGTAGCAGGAAGTGCAAAACCGAAGCCAAGAGGAGTCAACATGGACCTGTCTTACTGGATACCCGCCACAATTGTACTCGGACTGGCCACGTTCGTGCTGCTGTTCCTGTTCGTCGAAGCCTGCGACAACGTCTGAGGACACTGCCATGATCTGGATCACCGTCGTCGTCACCCTGTTTTTGTTCGTCTATCTCGTCGTGGCGTTACTGCGCCCCGAGAAGTTTTGAACGACGCTCGTTTCGTCACTCCGCATTCCCAAATGGTGAACTATGTGGCTTCTTCCGATACTCATCGTCGGCACGACGGTGTTGCTCTCGATCCCGATGGGGCGGTACTTGGCCGGGATCATCGACGGCCAGTACAAGGCACCCGGCCCGTTCCGCTGGATCGAGTGCCAACTCGACACCGGGCCGCAAAACTGGAAGCAGTACGCGGTCAGCCTCATGTTGTTCAATACCGTCATGTTCGTGTTCGGCTACATCGTGTTGGCGCTCCAGCCGCACATGCCGCTGAATCAGAAGGATTCGGTGTTTGCGGATGGCAAGTCGATGCTGTCTCCGACGACGATTTTTAACACCGCAATCTCGTTTTTAACGAACACGAATCTTCAGCATTACTCGGGCGAGCAGCATCTGTCGTACTTCTCGCAACTCGTGTTCGTGTTGTGGAACATGTTCGTGTCGGCGGCGGTCGGGTTCTGCGCGCTCGCGGCGGTGATCCGTGGCCTTCGCGGTGACGCGCACATGGGCAATTATTACGTCGACATGTGGCGTGTAGTCGTTTACGTGTTCGTTCCATTTTCGATCCTCACGGGCATCTTGCTGATCGCCTCGGGCATACCGATGACGCTCGAACCCGCAGCCGAGGCACAGACGGTGCAAGTCGGTTCGATGGGTGTCGATAGCGTCGACGGCAAAGACGTCCCGAAACCGCAAGTGATCGCGCGCGGGCCTGTCGGTGCGATTCTGCCCATCAAGCACCTGGGCACGAACGGCGGCGGCTTCTTCGGGGCCAACTCGGCGCACCCGTTCGAAAACCCGACTTCGTGGACGAACTATGTCGAGTGCGTCAGCATCCTGATTTTCCCGTTCTCGCTCGTGCTGATGTTCGGGCGAATGATCGGTCAGATGCGGCACGCGATCGTGATCTACTCCGTCATGATGGCGATGTTCGCCGGGATGATCTCGTGGGCGGTTTACCACGACACCGCGAAACCGAATCCGGGATTGTTGGCACAACCGGCGCGAACGGTGAAGGTCGTCGGCGCGGATGCGAAAGAGACTTCGCCGCTCGCCGAACTGCCCGTCGATCAATCGGGTTTCGGCAACCTCGAAGGTAAGGAACTGCGGTTCGGCCCGTCGGCCGGCGCGACGTTCTCGGCCGTCACGACTGCCGTCACATGCGGTTCGGTCAACAGTATGCACGATTCGCTCAACCCGTTGGCCGGTATCACGCCGCTCGTCGGGATGCAGTTCAACTGCGTGTTCGGCGGTAAAGGTGTCGGGCTAATCAACATGATGATTTACCTCGTCATCGGCGTGTTCTTGGCGGGGCTGATGGTCGGGCGAACACCGGAATATCTCGGCAAGAAGATCGAAGCCCGCGAGATGAAACTGGCCATGCTCGCGATGCTCATCCACCCGATTATGGTCCTCGGGCCGACGGGTTTGTTTGCGGCACTCGACTGGGGCAAGTCGGCGACGAATAACCCCGGCCCGCACGGCTTCAACGAGATTCTGTACGAGTTCAGTTCGGCATCCGCGAACAATGGCTCGGGTTTCGAAGGCCTCGGCGACACGCACGGTTTCAACGATCCGAAAAAGAACCTGACCGCGCCGGCGACCTACTCCACCGAATGGGACATCGCCACGGGACTCGTGATGCTGATCTCGCGGTTTATCCCGATCATCGCGCCGCTCGCGCTGGCCGCGTGTCTGGCTCGCAAGAAGAACACGCCGTTTACATCGGGCACGATGCGGACGGACACCGTTACCTTCGGGTTCGTGTTGCTCGGCACGGTGCTACTGGTCGGGGCACTGTTGTTCCTGCCCGCGTTGTGCCTCGGGCCGATTGCCGAACATTACGGTCCGATGCCGTTCGGGCGATAAGTGACGAGAGCTTCAAACCGGAACACCATAGGAATTACCTGCGATGTCGAATCCACAGACTGTGCAAGAAGCGAAACTCGCCCGGCGTGCGAGCCGTCAATTGAGCCTGTTCGCGCCGGACCTTTTGAAACAGGCATTCGGAAGGGCGATCGTCATGCTCCGCCCGGACCTCATGTGGAAGAATCCCGTGATGTTCGTCGTCGAAGTCGGCACGGCGTTATCGATCCTGTACACCGCGTACAAAGTGATCGACCCCGGTTCGTCGATGGCTTCGCTCGGGTACTTGATCGCGCTCGATATCTGGCTGTTCCTCACGGTGCTGTTCGCCAACTTCGCGGAGGCGCTGGCCGAGGCACGCGGCAAGGCGCAAGCGGACGCGCTTCGCAAGACGCGGCAAGATTCCGCGGCGCGTCGGCTGAAGCTCGTAGATGCTTCGAATGTACCGGTTGGCACGCTCGCAACGTGGCTTCAAGAGCAAGAAAAATTCATTGAGGAAGTCTCTTCGGCACGCCTCAAAACGGGCGATCTGGTGATCGTCGAAGCGGGGCAGGCGATACCGGCCGATGGCGAAATCGTCGAAGGGATCGCATCGGTCGACGAGTCGGCAATCACCGGCGAGTCGGCCCCCGTGGTGCGCGAAGCGGGCGGCGACCGTTCGGGCGTGACCGGCGGCACCCGCGTTCTTTCCGATGCCATCCTCGTTCGCGTGACGGCATCGGCGGGGCAATCGTTCCTCGATCGTATGATCGCACTCGTCGAAGGCGCTTCGCGGCAACGCACGCCGAACGAGATCGCGCTTTCACTCGTGTTGTCGGCGTTTACGCTGATTTTCCTCATCGTCGTCGTCGCACTCTGGCCGATGGCCGCGAATGCGGAAGACTACATGAAGGGGTATCTCGGCATCGAAACACTACGCAGCCTCGGTACCGACATCCCGACGCTGGTGGCACTGCTCGTCTGCCTGATTCCTACGACGATTGGCGCGCTGCTATCGGCGATTGGCATCGCGGGTATGGACCGGGCGTTACGTGCGAACCTCATCGCCAAAAGCGGCAAGGCTGTCGAAGTCGCCGGGGACATCGATACGCTGTTGCTAGACAAAACGGGCACGATCACGCTCGGCAACCGCCGGGCGACGCGGTTCGTACCGCTGGATAATCTGGCCGCGTCGGAAGTCGGCTGGATCGCCGCGCTGTCGAGCGCGGCCGACGAAACCCCCGAAGGCAAAAGCATCGTCGACCTGCACCGTCGTACGCCGGGTGCCAACACGGCCTCGCCACCCGCAGGCTCGCGCTTCATCGGTTTCACCGCACAAACTCGCATGAGTGGCGTCGACTTGCCCGATGGCCGAATGATTCGCAAAGGCGCGTCCGATGCGGTCGTGAAATACGTCCAGGCTCAGGGGGGCAGCGTGCCGCCGAAAATGGACGAACAGGTGAACCTGTTCGCGTCGCAAGGTTCGACGCCGCTGCTGATTGCCGAAGGGAATAAAATCGTCGGCCTCGTCGTGCTCGAAGACATACTGAAGCCGGGGATCAAGGAGCGTTTCGATCGGCTTCGCAAGATGGGCATCCGCACGGTGATGGTGACCGGCGATAACCCGCTGACCGCGAAAAGTATTGCGGAACAAGCCGGTGTCGACGACTACATCGCCGAGGCAACTCCGGAGGCCAAGCTCGCGTACATTCGCAAAGAACAACACGGTGGCCGCCTCGTTGCCATGATGGGCGACGGTACGAACGATGCTCCGGCGTTGGCACAAGCCGACCTCGGCGTTGCGATGAACTCGGGAACGCAGGCCGCGAAAGAAGCCGGCAACATGGTCGATTTGGACAGCGACCCCACGAAGCTCATCGAAGTCGTCGAGATCGGCAAACAACTCCTGATGACGCGGGGCGCGCTCACCACGTTCTCGATCGCCAACGACCTGGCTAAGTATTTCGCAATCGTCCCGGCACTGTTCGCAGGCACGCTGCCGTGGTTGAAGTCGATCGACGTGATGAACCTCAGTTCGCCGACCTCCGCAATCCTGTCGGCGGTGATCTTCAACGCGTTGATCATCCCGCTGCTGATTCCGATCTCGCTGAAGGGCGTCACTTACCGACCCGTCGGTGCGGACGCACTGCTTCGGCGCAACCTGCTCATCTGGGGTCTCGGCGGCGTGATCGTGCCGTTCGTTGGCATCAAGATTATCGACGTGATCCTCACCGTCATCGGCCTGGCATAAACAATCTATCTACAAGGAATTCCGCCATGAAAAGCCATCTGCGTGCGAATCTGCTCTTGCTCGCGTTCACCGTCGTCGTCTGTTGCGTGATATACCCGGTGGCGATGTACGCCATCGGACGGGGCCTGTTTCCGGCGGCGGCATCGGGTAGCCTCGTCACGGAAAACGGCGTGATTCGCGGTTCGCAGCTCATCGCGCAACCATTCACGGCGGACGAATATTTCTGGCCGCGACCATCGGCAGCCGGTTACAACGCCACCGCCTCGGGCGCATCGAACTGGGGTGCGAATAACCCGAAGCTTCGCGACCGCGTCGCGCAATTCATCGGGCCGATCGTGCAGTTCAAAAAAACCAGCCGATTTTACATTGGCACCGAGCCGACGAAAGCCGTTCAGACAAACATCGTGGCATGGTTCGCGGCGAAGCCGGGTCGCTCCGCCGAATGGGCCAGCGAGTTTGAAGTCGCGGCAGAGAACTGGAAGAAGGACCACCCGGACGGGGCCTTGCCCGTGTCCACCGATGCTGCAATCCCCGCACTCTTTTTCGAGATGTGGCTCCGCGACCCTGCGAATAAAGACCTGGTTGCCGACCTCGAACCGGTGTCTGCCGACATGGTGATGGCGTCCGCATCGGGCTTGGACCCGCACATCAGTTTGCGGAACGCGGTGTCCGTGTACCAACTCGACCGCGTGGCGACCAAGCGAACCCCCGCCGGTGCCGACGGCAAGAAAGTTCGCGAAGAGATCGCCGCACTCGTACGCAGCCTCTCGTTCACGCCACTCGGAGGGTTGGTCGGCGAGCCGCTAGTCAATGTGCTCGAACTGAACTTGGCGCTCGACAAGCAGTTTCCGATGCCGTGAGTTTTCACATACAGATGGCGATGCAATTGTGGGCCATACGCGTGAATGACGAAAGTGATATTCGATTGGAAATTGTAAGGGAAATCGATCGGCCCGGTATCTTTCCGCAAAATCGAATAGAACGAACCCAACGAAGGAGACTCTCCCGATGCGACAACTTGCCTTGGCGGTGTGGTTCGTTCCCCTACTGATTAGCGTGTGTGCGGCGACCGAACGACCGGATGCATCGCCCGTTGTCGGAAAGCCCGAGGCATTTCCGACGCTCGTGAACCCGGCCTGTTCGCACTGCGTCGACGAAGCCAAGCGTCGCGCATCGGAACTCAAACCCGACGACCGCATCTTGTCGTGGACACGCGGGTACTCCGATGGCGGCGCGATCCCATTTCGCTTCTTTTTGAATGCCTATCGCGTTATCTCCGACAGTTACGGCGTGTTCGTGTCCGACCCCGATGCCGGTTACGCACGCGGTTTTGCGCCGTCGTACGAGTTCCGTTTCCACGGCTGGCGGAACGGCGTGATGGTGATGAAACATGCCGATGGTACGCTGTATTCGTGCCTTACCGGCGTAGCGTTCGAGGGGCCAAAAATCGGTACGCGGCTAACGCCGACGCCGACCGTCGTCAGCGACTGGGGCTGGTGGCTGGATAAGTATCCGAACGCCGTCGCCTATCGCATGTTCGAAAAATATAAGGCGGTCGAACTGCCAACGACGGAGAACGTCGACTCGGTGAAGTCCCGCTTGAAGCCGGACGGTCGGCTGAAATCGGACGACGCAGTCCTCGGTATCTGGACCGGGAAAGTCGCTCGCGCCTACCCGATTGCCGAGTTGGAAAAGAGCGGCTTCATTTTGGACGATGTCGGCGGCGAACCGCTCGTCGTGTTCTGGGAACCGAAGACGCGGACCGCGTCGGCGTATCGGCCACTCGCATCGCAACCACGCAAATTCAAGGCTCCGTTACCCGATGACACCGGTGTGTCGCAACTCGACGCGGGCGTTCCGACACCCGCCGGAGCGGCGGTCGTTCCTGTTCGCAAGCTCACTTTGGCATCCGTCGCCGGACGAGTTCAGGATGCCGAAACGAAGTCGTATTGGGACGTGGCCGGTCGCTGCGTTGAAGGTGAGTTGAAGGGTTTCACGCTCGAATGGATCGATAGCGTGCAAGTGAAATGGTTCGCGTGGGCCGCCGAGTATCCGACGGGCACGATTTACGCGAATCCGAAATCGGCGGCCGAGACGAACAAGAAGGTCAAGGCACTCGCAGGGACCGCCGAGTTCCTGCGGCTGTTGCCGAAGCCGTTCGCCACCGTCAAGGGAATCGATGCGAAAGCCAACACCGTCACGCTGTTGCTCGATGGCGAGAAAGAGGAAAAAACCTGGCCGATCGAACCCGATGCGGAACTAAAAGTCGGCGGCTGGTGGGGGCGGCTCGAACAGTTCAAGACCGGCGACCGCGTCTGGGTGTGGCTCAAACTCGACCGCAAGAAAACGCCCGTTGCGGTCGTGATGCTCGCCGATGAACTCACCGAATTCGACATGCACGGCAGCCTGCAACAGAAGAAAACCGAGAAACCGAAGTTCGCACCAGATGCGATAGATAAGCAGCGAATGGAACAAAAAACCTGGCTGCGTCAGCGCTGGATCGACGAAGGCCTGCCGGGTACACTCACATTCCTGCATTTATTTAGCGGCGAACTCGAACTGACGCTCGACCACGAAGCGATGCGTTGGGGTCGGTCGCTGAGCGCGGGCGATACCGTGCATCTGCAAGCGTCGCCGAGTATCAAGGCGATCGTCAAAGCCGTCGCGCCGTGGCGGGAACGAACCGTGTTGCGGCTCGTTGTCGGCGAACTCGAATCGTCCGAACTGAAAATCGGCCAGCGGTTGTCGATGAAAATGACCGCCCCGCCGGAAGCGATCGACGCGAGCATTTACCCGCCCGACATCGACCGCATCCGCACCAAAGCCGAACGAATCGAGTGGTGCCTCGCGAGTACCTATTGCACTTGCGGCGTGAGTAAAAACACCTGCACGGGGCACTTCTACACGCTGGCGAGTTGCAACCCCAACGGCTGCACGATGCCAAACTTTCGACGCGACGAACTCGCAAAAATGATCGACAAAGGCATGTCAGACCGACAGATTTTCGACGACCTTCTGAAAGAAGCCGGACCACTGTTGTTGCGGCCGCACCTGATGCCGTGAGTCGAATCGCCTCATGCCCGTTCGCGGAGCCGTTCAATCTCCGCGAGTAGTTTAGCCATCGCTGCTTCGGCTTCCGCGCGACGGCGCTGTTCGAGTTCCAGATTCCGTTCGGAGACGTCGAGTCGCTGTTCGGAAACGCTCAAGCGTTGTTCCGTCTGGCTACGTTCCAATCGCTCCTGATCCAGTTGAATTTCCACGCGATCCGCACGCCGTTTGGATTGCCCGAGTCGTCGTTCGGATTGGACGAGCAGCTTATCGCTCGCTCGTAACGCCGCCTTCGTCGTCTCGAGTTCTTCGGAAAGCTCGACGGGCAGTGCCTGAAGTTCGCCGCGAAACCAGTAACGAACCCAGCTATCGAGAATGCCCACTTCGAGTTCGAGTTCGGGAATGGCGAATCGCTCCTCGGCGTTCGCTTTCACGCTCGCGTACTTCTTACGCGCG
>JAYVQG010000240.1:0-6142 GCA_043757025.1 Limnoglobus sp. | reverse complement strand
CGCGCGTATGCACTGTCGGGCCTCCCAAAGCATCCGGCCCGACCTACAAAACCAAACGTTCGACACCCACAGCACAGAACGGCAACGACAACACCCCCGAGTTTGGAATCACCGCGCGTATGCACTGTCGGGCCTCCCAAAGCATCCGGCCCGACCTACAAAACCAAACGTTCGACACCCACAGCACAGAACGGCAACGACAACACCCCGAGTTTGGAATCACCGCGCGTATGCACTGTCGGGCCTCCCAAAGCATCCGGCCCGACCTACAAAACCAGACGTTGCAAAAAGGCAAACGAATCACTCCGTGACGAACCTTGCGACGCCCTTCGGTTGTAGCCAGAGGTTGACGAGTTCGATCCCGACGGCGAATGCCATCGCGAAATAGACGTAGCCTTTGTCCATATGCTGGCCCATCCCCTCGGCGACCAGCAGCGCGCCGATGAGGATCAGGAAGCTGAGGGCCAGCACTTTAATCGTCGGATATTTCTCCACGATGCGGCTGATCGGCCCCGCGAATAGCAACATTACGAGCATCGCGATCACCATCGCCACGACCATCACCCAGAGCGTGTCGACCATCCCGACGGCGGTAATCACCGAATCGAGTGAGAAGACGATATCGACGATCGCAATCTGCAAGATCACCTTCGCGAACCCCGCCATTCGCGGTGGCTTCGCGGCATGTTCTTTTTGTTGGGCCTCGCCGATTTTGTGGTGCATCTCCATGACGCTCTTCACGATGAGGAAGATGCCGCCGCCCAACAAGATGAGGTCGCGCCACGAAATATCGCGGGATTCGGGTAACATGCCGGGGATCGGCAACGTGAACACGGGCTTCGTGAGGCCGAGCAAAAACGACAGCGAAAACAGCAAGCCCAACCGCGTCACGAGTGCCGCCGCCAACCCGATGCGACGCGCGGCCGGTTGCTGTTGCGGCGGGAGTTTTCCGGCCAGAATCGCGAGGAAAATGATGTTGTCGATGCCGAGAACGATCTCCATTACAGTGAGCGTGAGCAGGCCGACGAGCGCCGCAACCAGCGAGAGATTCACCGGCGGGCGAACGATCGTCAGTTCGCGCATGTCCGCGAGTGCCACCGTCGAAACGGTGCCATCGGTTTGCGTGATCGCGAGTTCGGGAAGCAGTGGCTTGCCGATGAGATGCGACTTGTCCGTCAGTTCGACGCGGGCCGTTAGCACGTTGTCTTCCATCGCGAAGTCGATCTCTTTGACCTTCGCGATCTTCAAATCGAGCGTGCCAAAATCGATTTCTAGACGGAACGCCTCGTTCGGGATCGTGCCCGTAAGCGTCTTTCCGTCCGTCGTTTCGAGCCGCACCTGTTGCCCCGTCGGCGGCGGCCGTTTCGCTTTCGCTTCGCCTTGGCCCCACGCCGTCGCAACGAGTGCAAAACCGACGCAGACAATCGCGAGGGTCAGGTACGCCATCGGGCGGAAACGCAGCATCGGCAAAACTCCTACGTGATACGAGCCACCGCACTGGGCTAGTCCCGGCGGGAGAACCACCGCAATAGGGAACATATACATTGAGCGGGGTGATTCGATACGTTTTGTTAGCCCGACGCGCAAGCGAGGGGGAACCCGCGTGAAGGCACGACATTGCAGAAACGATAGTAATCCCTCGCTAGCGCGTCGGGCTAACGGTAACGTCTCATTTCCGACCGCGAGAAGTATATGTTGCGCATCGGCGAACGAGATTCGTATTAGCAAACTTCGTACCGATTCGTCAGTCGTTCTCGATCAGCCACCCGAAGCCGTTTCGCTTCAGCCCGGCCTGGATTTCATCGAGGTGCGTGAAATAGCCGTGGCCATCTTGGGCAGCGGAACAGATTCCGATGACGCGGCCCGTGGCATCGATTAGCGCACCGCCCGAACGCCCGGGGTTCGGCGGCGTGTCGGTTTCCCAGAAGAAGGCGAGTTTGCCCAGCGGTCGGCGCACGAGCTTCTTGGCGCGAATCGTATCGGTGATGCAAAACGGCGCACGGGTGTCGTCGCAGCCGATCGACAGCACCGGTACGGGATATTTCTTCGGCCTTGCTCCCGGTGCCGCGAGCTTCACCACGGGCAAAATCTCGTTCCCAACTGGCACTTTCAAGAGCGCAATATCGGGTTCGCTCAATCGCAGTGCGACGACCGCGCCGGTGAACTTCCGCGCCGGCACGGGGTAACTTTCCTCGGTGAAGTAATGCAGTTCGCGTTCGTCGGTACCGGGTACGCCGTGCTCGGCGGTCAGCACGTAGGCAATGCCATCGCGTTGGCCGATGGTCGCGCCGGTGGCGGTATCCTGTTGCACGCCCGTCGTCACGATACGCGGCGACGCGACCGCCAGTTTCCACTGAATCGCCTCGGTGACGTTCGCCGAACGCACCGTCGGCCCGATCGGAGTCATCGCCAGAGTCAGGAAAAACGGAGCCAGAGCGAGCATGTGCGGAAAACCTTTCGCAGGGTATCAGACCGTCCTGTTATATCGGGATCGGCAAACGCTGGCGTCCCGTTAACAGTGAGCACAATGGCAAAGTCGTGCGATTTCAAATAGACTTGCACCATCGAAGACTTACGACTTCGCCCACCGAAACCAGAAGGTCGACCTCATGCGATCCCTTGCACTGCTCTGCCTCGTTGCGATTCCGACGATTGGGTCTGCGGCCGAACCTGCGGTGCTGACATTCGCGCATCCGCTGCCGCACCAGATCGTTCAGCGGTTTGGGTTTGCACCCGAACGGAAGCAACTCGGTTCCGCCGAGGTGGCGATACGCGGTTCGATGCCGGCGGGGTTGGCGGCGGGCACGTGGGAGTTTCGTGCGGTAATTGCGGCGGAACCTGCGAAGAACGATACCGGTTGGGAAGCGATTGCGGTTCGGACGAATGGCCTGCGTTTCGAGGGGATTGCGAACGTGCCCGCGGGGTGGCATCGCTTAGAGGTGCGCTGCTGTATCGCTGACAGGGTACTGTCGCTCGGTGCGATCGAGCCGGTCGGCGTCGGCGAACTGTTCCTCGTGGGCGGGCAGTCGTATGCGACGAACTGCAACGACGAACGCTACCGTGTGACCGATGCGAAACTGCGGGTGAGTGCGTACGACAGCGCGAAGAAAACGTGGGCCGTCGCGCACGACCCGCAGCCGGTGTTCGACGGTAGCGATGGCGGTTCGATTTGGCCGCCGTTGGGGGACCGGCTGGCGAAGGAATTCGGCGTGCCGATCGGCTTCGCGAACGCCGCCGTTGGAGGCACTTCCTCCGAGCAATGGATGCCGAATGGGACGCTCCAGCCGCGCATGGCTGCCACCGGCGTGGCCATCGGTGCGTTTCGTGCGGTGCTTTGGCAGCAGGGCGAATCCGATGTCATCATCAAAACGCCGACCGCGAAGTACGTCGAGAACATTCGCACGATCCGCACCACTTGCGCGAACAATTGGGAGTACGATGCGCCGTGGCTGCTCGCGAAATCGACGCACCACCCGACGGTTTACAACGATGCCGAGGGCGAGGGCCGCATTCGTGCGGGGATCGATGCACTCGCGAAACGGCCTGGCTTCCGCGCTGGCCCCGATACCGACACGTTGAAGGGCGAAAATCGCGGCGATGCGAAATCGCGTCGGCACTTCTCAGCGGTCGGCCAAAAGCGCGCCGCCGACATGTGGTTCGACACATTAAAGGTCATCTGCGCAGAACCGGGCCGCGAGCCTGTCTCGGCATTGCGACTGTGGGAACCGGCGTGGGCATCGAAAATTGTCCACCGCGAAAGCAGCGTGCTGTTCCGCAAGACGGCAGACAGCCCCGCGATCGCCCGACTCGCATTCCCCATCGCGAAAATTCTCAGCATCGAGAACGCGAGCCGCACGCAACGTTACGACATTCCGAAAGCCGACGGGATGACGATCGCCTTCGCAAAACCCGAACCGGTCGAGCCGATTCTGGAGAAAGATTTTTACCTGCTAAAAGACGCGCCGAACAGTTACCGACACCGCACCGGCCACCCGGAACAATACATGCTCTATCGCCCCGGCCGCTGGTTCCACGATCGCGATATCGAAGTCACGTACGTCCGCAGCGATGTCGGCACGCCACTTCCCGCACTCGGCACGTTACCGAAAACGCGCGCACTTCTGAAGGCACACAAGCCGATCGTGCTCGGCATCAGCGGCGACAGTATTTCGACGGGTGCAGATGCATCCGGGATCGCAAAGATTGCGCCGTTCCAGCCGGGGTATCCGGACCTCGTCGCCGAGCAGTTGCGGGCGAGTTTCCAGAGTTCGGTGTCGCTCATAAATCGTTCGGTCGGCGGTTGGAGCGTGGCGAACGGCGTGCAGGATTTGGACAAGTTACTCGCCGAGAAGCCGAACCTAATCGTCGTGGCGTACGGTATGAACGACGTTGGCCGACGCGACCCGAAGTGGTACGGCGATCGGACGCGGACGATTCTCGAACGGATTCGCGCAGCAAACCCCGATGCTGAAGTCATTCTCGTTTCGTCGATGCTCGGAAACAGCGAGTGGATTCATACGCCAACGGAGATGTTCGCGAAGTATCGCGATGAGTTAAAGGCACTGACAGGCAATGGCGTCGCGCTAGCCGATGCGACGGCGGTTTGGGAGCGGATGATGACGAACAAGCACCACTACGACCTCACGGGAAACGGGCTGAATCACCCAAACGATTTCGGGCACCGGCTTTACGCGGAGGTCGTGCTATCGGTGCTCGAGCCAGATTAATAGTCGCCGAGCACTTCGCCGCCGCTCGGGGTAATCAGCCCCCAGTAGACCGATTCGGCGATGTTCGGCGCTAACGTGCGGACGCTGCCATCGAACATCGCAACCGGCAGCCCCGCCGCGAACGGGCTTTGCATCATCTTGCTATTGGCATCTTCGATTTTGGGCCGAGACTGAAATGTCACACCGGCCACAGATGGTCGCGATTGGCCATTCTCCGTAATCGGCATCACGTCGTAACTACCGAGATCCGCAAACGTCGGCCGACGATCACTACCGAGTTTTTCAATTTCACTCAACGCAAATGGCCGCATGTAATCCAAATATTGTTCGTTACCCTTGCAATAGTAGTAATGTTCACCGAAAGCGATAGTCTGACTGGTACCATCCGGTACTTGAAATGGAAAGCTAAATGTTTTGTTTAAGGCAAGAATGTTGTAGACGTAACTACATTTGCCACGCTTCGTTTCAAAATACGGGTTAATGTGAAGAGATGGATCGCCTGGACTAATGTATAACGGGACGTCCGGATGGATACAGTCGATAATTTCCGTGAGTGACATTTCGATGCCTCCACATTTTCGTTCGCCATACGTCCAGGGTAACAATTGATAGAATATCGTCGAATCGGTCGTCCATTTAATTTGCATGTGACTTCCATCGGGCATACGTTTCAGCTGATTCGATTGTTGATCGAGCAGTTGGTGGAAGCTGAGAATGATTTGCCGTTGATTGTTGATGCTTTGCAGTCGAACCGCTGCGATTCTTACATTCGAAATCGCAACGAGCATCAGTCCGATGAGCAGACCGAGTATCGCGATCACGACGACGACTTCGAGAATCGACACGCCTCGACGAACTGGCTTCGTAATCTTCATCTTACAATCCTTCGTATGGTCTGAATAGCCTGCCTCGTATGATATATCAACGAGACGTGAGGAAGGGTATTTTACCGAGACGCAACTCAAGCAACGTTAAGGATTCAGTCGAATAGTGACAGTGTCAATCGGTGTCAAAACGATAGGATCGACAAGAAACTACGCCTTGCAAATTTCCCGTACTGCTGCGGGCTGCGTCATCATAAAACACTCCTGTAGGAGAGAATGGTTTGACAATCAAACCGAAGGCAGTTTAACAATTACAAACGCACCTGTCAACCCAATAAAAGCGAAAGTTCAAACATTGCGAAATCGTAGTGAGAGTTACGAGTGGATAGTCGTTCGATGAACGATCCACACGATTTCCCGCAGTCAAAAAATCGGAGGCGATCTGGCGTAAGTCGGAATTATCGACGTGCGCAAGAGTGTCGTGAAGTGTCGTGAAAGTGTCTCCAAGTGTCGTGAGAATGTCGTGGTCGGTCGATTTTGTGTCGTGCTCGGTCGATTTTATGTCGCGACTTGCGCCGATACTCGAATCGA
>JAYVQG010000239.1:0-23493 GCA_043757025.1 Limnoglobus sp. | reverse complement strand
ACTTACGTCCGATTTCGCCCAATTCCAATCACGCCGGAACCAAATTTTTAGTGGTCTTATTTGGCAAAACTGCAACCGGGTTTTGAACCGTGCCGATCTTTTAGCCCAGGGTTAGACGTCCTACGTCGTACCCCTGGGAATACTTAATCCGCAGACGCGATGTTCCGGAGCATTCGGAACACGCCGAACCACAACAGACCGGCGATCGCCGCGAAGGCCACGACCGCAATGCCACCGGCGCGAATGAGGCTGCGGGACAAATCGTCGACGGGCTTCATCGCCGCGTCGGAGTTTTTCGCAACCACGACGTGCCAACGTTGGATGTCTTTGCTTGCAGAATTGTCGAGTGGTTTCAAGTCTTGCTTGACCGCGATGAGCCGCGTCTTCTCATCCATCGGGTCGTAGACTTCGGTCGGGCTTTTGCGTTGTTCGTCCGGTATCGTCCCGAGGAATTCTTTGTACGAGGGAATGTTTTTCGGATCGCTGACGGCGGCGGCGATGTTGTTCCGCCAGACGAGTTTTCCACGGCCATCGACGACCCACACCAACGAACCGAGTTCTTTCGGCGTGCGGGAATCTTCGGCATTCACGTCTTTTTCGACGCCCGCGTTGTTCAACCAATCGGCGAGATCCTTGCGAACTTCGATCGCGCACGTAAGGAGACCCACGACCTGCTTGTCGTCGTCGGGAGAAAACAACGGGTGCGAAACTTCGACGAACCACGGATTGAGCGCGCGGGTCGATTGGTAGACCGTGGAGATGTGCGGTGCAACGATCGGATCGAACTGTTTGTCGTAATTCGTTTCGTCGACGGCTAAACCTAGCCCGTTGAAGTAGTCGCGATAGGCGAAGTTTTTGCCGCAGTTTTTGATCGTATCGTCGTCTTTCCACGGCGAGCGGATCGTCCACAGCTTGGCTTTCGCGTCGTTATCTTCGCACCCCGCGAAGCTGTAAGCGCGGCGCTCGGCGTTGATGAGGATTCCCGCGCCGCGATTCGCGAACAGATTTTGTTCCCCACCGCGTCGATTGATTTCCTTGAGCCATTCGGCGGCGGGCTTGCGATCCGTTTCGTTCCACACGAACGGCGGTGGCAGCGAACGATGTTTGTATTTTTCGACCGCATTGGCCAACGCTTTCCGGGCCGGAACGGAGTCGGGCGAGGCGACTTGGTTTTTGAGGAACAGCGCCCGTTCTTGCAATCGGGTCTCGAGCGTCTCAGCGGCCACTTTCGCCAGATCCGCTTGCCCGGCCACGATCTCTTTCATCAAGCTGATTCGGCTTTCCCCTACCGTCCGAATATGGATTTCGCGCGCGGCAATCACCGTGGCAATCGCGCAGACGATCGTCGCGAGTAACCCGAGTTGCAAGATCGGCCGACGCTTCTGCCGCAGTTTGCGCGCTCGCAGCGATTCGAGAATATCGCCGGCATCGTCGAGGCGTTCGCTCTCCTCGGTGGCGAGGCATTTATCGAGAATCTCGCGGAAGTTGCGGTCGACGTCGGGCGCTAATTTGTCCCAATCCACGTCGACTTTTCGCAGCGAGTCGCGATAGCGTTTGAGGTGCGTCTCGGTGCGGCGATTCTGTTTGCCCGTCGACAATTCTTTCTGCACGACTTCCCAACGCGGCGGCATCCGATCTTTCGACAACATCGCGAAACCGATGGCCCCGAGCGCGTAGACATCCCAGCGTTTATCCGCCTGATCGTGGCCAACGTCGGCTTGGTCTGGGGGCATGTACCCCTCGGTGCCGAGTGCGGCGGTATCTTCCTCGAGTAATCGCGACTGCCCGAAGTCCGTAATCAGCGGGTGGCCTTGCTCGTTGACGAGCACGTTCCCCGGCTTCAAATCGCAGTGAACGAGCGCCGTTCGCGGGCGGTTGTGCGCGTACGACATCGCCTCGACGAGTTTCGTGAAGATGCGGATCGCGTCTTTCGTCGGCAGCGCTACTTCTTTATTATCGAGGATGTCCTTGAGCGATTTCTCGACGTAATTCATCACGTAATACGGCCATTCCGCATCGTTGCCGCAAATCGCGAGGAGTTGCACGAAGCCATTTTCGTTCAACATCTCGAGCAGGTGCTTCGTCTCGTCGGCGAGGTTTCGCTTGTCCCGTCGCGGGAAAAATTTGATCGCGACGTGTTGATCGGGAGAGGCATCGGGCGATGCGAGCCAGACCGAACCGAACGTCCCGGCCTTCAGCGGTTTGAGGAGTTTGTAACCGGGCGACGGGTGATGCCAACCGGCTTTCGGGCCGAAATCGGCGTTGGCTTCGATGTGTTTTTCGATTTCCGCCTGGATGCGTCGCCCCGATTGTAGCCGCGCGCTCGAGTACGAACCGGAACCCATGGGTGTCGCGGCGTGCAGTTTTGAAGCCCATTGGCTCGATGGCATACCCGTCGCAGGAGCCGGCTCGCTCGATTGAGACGTACTATCGGATACTCCTTCGGGCATCTTCGGGCCGAATGCCATCGACGCTTGTTCCGAAGCCGAGCGACGGATGGACGAATCGGACGACGGATCTTTCGGGGAAGTTGGCATATCGCAACCCGATTCGAGAGTGGGCCAAGTCCGTGGCACAATACGATTCTGAGGCGGAAAAACTGATAGTGGTATCGTAATGAGTTGTTCGCAAGCGGCAAGGTGAAGGCGACCGAACGAGCCATTGTCGCTTCGCCCAACCGTCAAAACGCACGAGCGAGGTGGATAGAAATGTGTCAATTTCAATCGCGTCGGGCGACTGCCCGACGCAATCGTGCGATGCGAACTTATCAGGTTTTGGAGACGGTGGTGGCGAAGCTCCCCATGCCGACGTCAATCGGTGGCTTGATCACGACAATGATCGGCGGCGGTGGCGGCGGTGGCGGTGGCAACGGCACGCCGAGGCTGGAAGAGAGACACGTGCGGTCTTCGAGCGCCATCACGTTCAATTTGAGAGTAAACGCCATGATAAACCCCATCTGTGGTGAATCGCGACGGGTCTACGAGGGGCGAGGGTCCAGCCGTAGGTAGTCGCAGGATAATCGTTATAACCCTCACCGTTTGTCTAGCACGTGTTTTTACGAGGTGCGAAACTTTGCTCGAAAAAGAGCAAGTTCGCGCGGTGGCGCAATCATTGCGGCAGCGCAAACGTCGCGCCACAGTCGCGATCCGATGTATGGATCGCAGCGAATTCTGCATTTCCTGGCGACCGCAACGTCATGAGAGTAAATCCGCACTAGCTTTGATGAAGGTTTTGCCTATTGGATTGCCGTTGTGAGGTATTCGGTCGTGACAATGTCACACACAGAAGGTCGTTTGACTCCCGATGAACCGACTTCGGTCATCGCTCGCAAGTCCGATACGGAATCGGATTGCGTAGATGTGGATGCACCGACGGCGAAACTGTTGAACCTGCTTCTGCCCGTCGAACCGCCGAGCACGATGGCGGAGTCGAATTTTCCGATGCACACGGATCGCGTCGCCACGGCGATGTTGGCGATGCCGAAACCCGGCGAGACGGCGTACGGCTTCCAACTCGTTCGCGAGATCGGCAGCGGGGCGTTCGGTCGCGTGTTCTTGGCCACGCAAGAAAACCTCGCAGGTCGCTTCGTCGTGCTCAAAGTCTCCGCCGACCTCGCTGGGGAATCGCGGGCGCTCGCCAAGCTGCAACACACGAACATCGTGCCGGTGTACTCGGTCCACCGGTCGGGGCCGCTTCAAGCGGTGTGTATGCCGTACTTCGGCACCACGACGCTCCAGAATCTGCTACGGCAATATCGCGAGAACGCCGCCATACCCGCAACGGGGCGGGCGTTCGTCGACACGTTTCGCTACCTGAATACCTCGCGGCAAGTTTTACCCGAAAGCCCCACGCGCGAACGGCACGAAGAATCGACCACCGATGCCGTCTTCGGCTTGCTGGCTTCGGTCAGCTACGTGCGCGCCATCGTCTGGCTGGCGATCCGCCTCACCGACGGCATGGCTCACGCGCACGATCGCGGCATCATTCACCGCGACATTAAACCCGCGAACATCTTGCTCACCGACGACGGCCAGCCGATGCTCCTGGACTTCGGCGTCTCGGA
Organism: Limnoglobus sp.; assembly: GCA_043757025.1. GTDB lineage: Bacteria > Planctomycetota > Planctomycetia > Gemmatales > Gemmataceae > Limnoglobus. The sequence goes on along the minus strand of JAYVQG010000239.1, from coordinate 19,430 downwards.
AGAATTGTTGTTGCGGGCGTCGGTCCCGAATCCGACGCTCGGCGGCACGTTGGCGTATATGGCCCCCGAGCATATGCGCGAAGTGATTACGGGGCTACCGAGCGCCGACGCCCGCAGCGATATTTATTCGCTCGGTATCGTGCTTTACGAACTGCTGTCGGGGCAGTACCCGTTTCGGATGCCGTCGGAATCGACGTCGGCCGCGGTCAAGCAGTTGATCGAGGAACGCAAAGCCGGGCCGCTGAAGTCGATCCGCATTTACAACCGCGATGTATCGTACGGGCTGGAATCGATCATCCTGAAATGCCTGGCGTTCGAGCCGATGGATCGCTATTCGACGGCGACCGACCTGCGCGAAGATTTACACCGCTACTTGAACGATCAACCGCTGAAATTTGCGAAAGAACGATCGATCCGCGAACGGGTGCAAAAGTGGCGACGCCGACACCCGTACCTGACTTCGACGACGATGATCGGGGCGTTGTTGGGCGTGATTCTGCTGTCCGTCGGGGCGAGTGCCTGGGCGAACCGATCTCGCTTGGTGCGACTCGAAGCCGAGCAAGTTTACCGCGAGTTTCGCGAAGAAGCCCACGAGGCGAAGCAGTTCCTGCACGTCGACCCGGCCGATCTGCCGTCGCTCACCCGCGGCGTCGAGAAAGGACAGTTGGCGTTAGCGAAGTTCGGCGCGAATGAACCCGACTGGGAACGAAAGCGACACGTGGCGGTACTGTCCGCCGAGCAACGCGACGAACTGCGTCGCGAACTCGTCGATTTGCATTTGATGTTGGCGCGCGGGCACTGGATCCGCGCGATTGCCCAGAAACCCGCCGATCGCGGTGAGATGGACGAAGCGGTGAAGTCCAACGCCCGCGCCGGCGAACTGGCCGGCGGCGACCCGCCGCGGTTGCTGTACATCCAGCGCGAGACGATGTTCAAGCGGCTCGGCCGCGCCGACGATCTCGGCGTTGCGGTCGCGGCACTCGCCGTGACGCCCGCGCAAACGGCGCGCGATTTCCACCAGGCGGCGACGGTCGAACTCGATGCGGGCCGCTATGAAGCCGCGATCCCGTTGTTCCACAAGTCGCAAACGCTGAACCCGAAAGCGGTCTGGCCGTACTACTGCGAAGGCGTCTGCCAGCTTTCGCTCGGCCAGTGGGCTGCTGCACGCGGCTGCTTTACGAGCGTGTTGGCGCTCGACTCCGATTCGACGTTCGCAAAATTCAATCGCGGTTTGGCGCAGTTGCGGTTGGGCGATAACCGGGCTGCCGAGCAAGATATGACTGCGGTGTTGCTCGTGCAGCCGACCTTCGCCGAAGCCTTTTTGGTACGGGCCGAAGCCCGCGAGAAGTTGCAGTTGTACGCGGAGGCGCTCGCCGATGCCGATGCCGCGATGGGGAACGGGGCGGCCCACGCGCGTGTGCTGCCGCTCCGCGCCAAACTGCGAAAGTTGACCGGCGATGCTGCGGGGGCCGAAGCCGATCTCGCCGATCCTTCTAACGAAGACGGCTGGATCCATCGCGGCATCGACCTCCTGGCAACGGACAAAGTGGCGGCGCTGAAAGCGTTCGATAACGCCGTCGCGCTCAACCCGAAATCGCCGGCGACGCACCTGTATCGGGCGCACGTGCTCGGCGAAACCGGCCGCATTCTCGAATGCCTCGATGCGCTCAGCACCGTCATCGCCTTGGACCCGAAAAACGTGTCCGCCATCGCCAGTCGCGGCGTCATGCACGCCCGGCTCGGCAAGTATCCCGAAGCCCTCGTCGATGCCCGCACCGCGCTCGATGCCAGTTTCGCGCCGATCACCGCGTATCAAGTCGCGTGCATCTACGCACACGTCTCTAAGGGCGACATCGCCTACCGCGCCGAGGCCCTCGCGCTACTCGGCATCGCGCTCCGCGCCGGTTTCGGACACGACTACGTCGAAACCGACACCGACTTCGATCCGATCCGACCCATCCCCGAATTCGTCGCACTCCTCAAAAAAGCCCGTCGCGACCTGCCCGCACCCAAGAAGTGAACCGTGAGGAAATGTCAGAATTCGCTTGACACCACACGGAAGACACTGTGAACGGTTGGCTCGAGTATTCCTCATTGCGTGACTTAAACCGAACAGCAGAAAAGACAGGAACAACCACGGAAAACACCGAATTCACGGAAATGAAAACGCAATTTTGAAATCCTTCACGGCGTTGCCATTAATAAGAATGGAAGAGAACCGCGGAACACACTGAAAATACGGAAACAGAACGAGAGCTTCATTCCGTCTCCCTCGCATGCCAGCCACATTGCATCTGCGCAATCGACAATGGCACGTTAAAAACGTGCCCCACTTTACGGTGGCGAAACCAAATCGAACCGTCGCGATTCGCCTATCGTAGTGGTTGCATCGAATCGATGGTGGCGCACGGGGTGGATTTGGGGTGGTTTTGCACCCGTGGTTGTTGCGAATGGTCGGTATCATGTTTTTTATGCTCAACTTCCGTTATTCGCCGACCGTCGGGGGCATTCCCCATGGCCGGTGATCTCGACAACCTCACCTCGAATGGTGCGCCCGATTCCAAGCCCGATCAGACGATCGGCTACGAGTCGCTCGCACCCGTTGAGACGGCGGCGGACGAAGCCGACACCGACCCGAATCTGACGCGGGCGGCGACTCCGGATGTGTATTCGCGCGACACACTCAGTAAGAAACCGCCTTCGAGCTTTCGTACCCCTGGCCCTATTGGTGGCGCGCGCTTAAATGCGACGGCTGTATTTGCCCAGTCGATCATCACGGCGGCGGGGAACCGCGTCGCGCCGGAGTGCCTCGTGGGGCCTTACGAGATTCTCGACGAACTCGGCAAAGGCGGGATGGGGATCGTCTACAAAGCGAGGCACATTCACCTCAACCGCATCGTCGCGCTGAAGATGATTATCGGCGGGGCGAACGTCGGCGAAGCGCACCTCGAACGGTTTCGTGCCGAAGCCGAAGCGGTCGCGAAGTTGAACCACGCGAACATCGTGCAAGTTTACGATGTCGGCGAGCACAACGGCGCGCCGTACCTCGCGCTCGAACTCGTCGACGGCGGCAACCTTCACACCAAACTCGATGGCAAACCGCAGAGCGCGAAGTACGCGGCCCAGACGGTCGAGACGCTCTGCCGCGCCGTTCATGCCGCTCACGCGGCGGGTGTCATTCACCGCGATCTGAAGCCGCAGAACGTGCTACTGACACTCGATGGTCAGCCGAAGGTGACCGATTTCGGGTTGGCGAAAGACATCGCGCAGAACTCCGGGCAGACGCACGCCGGTACGATCCTCGGCACGCCGAGTTACATGGCACCCGAACAAGCAGCGGGTCGCGTTCACGATATTTGCCCGGCGACGGACACCTACGCGCTCGGTTGCATCCTGTACGAAATCCTCACGGGTCGCCCGCCGTTTAGCGGTGAAAGTGCGATTGCCACGATCCGCATGGTTCTCGATTCGGAGATCATCCCGCCACGCACGTTGAAGTCCAGCATCCCGCGCGACCTCGATACGATCTGCCTGAAGGCGCTCCAGAAACCGGCGCACCGCCGGTACATCACTGCCGAAGAATTTGCCGAAGACTTGCGGCGTTACCTCGACGGCGAGCCGATCGCGGCGCGGCCCGTTGGCTCGGTCGAGCGGTTCGTCAAATGGGTCCGTCGCCACCCGACCGCCACGGGCGTGATCGCCAGCGGGATCCTCGCCACGTTCGCGATGATCGCACTCGGAATCTGGTCGTACGTCGCCGTCACGAATCGCGCGAAGGAAGCCGAAGAGTCGCGGAGTAAGGCGTCGAGTGCGCTCGAAGAAAGCAACCGCCGCCTCGTTCGATTGAATGTGACGAACGGCACGCGAATGCTGGATACGCAGGATTATCTCGGTGCGCCGCTCTGGTATGCCGAGGCGCTGCGGCTGGAACAGGGCGGGATCGAACGCGAAAACATCCACCGCATTCGGCTGCGTTCGGTGTTCGATCACTGCCCGCGTCTGTCGAACATTTGGCTACACGAAGCGACGATGACCGACGCCCAATACGACGGCACCGGTCGCCTCGTGCTCGCAATCAGCGACGACGGCATCGGCCGCGTGTGGGATGCGAAGGAAGGTAGCGCCGTCAGCCCGCCACTCGAACACGGCGGGCGAATTTTGGCGAGTGCGCTCGCACCCGATGGCAGCCGCGCTGCGACGGCGGGGGCCGATGGTACGACGCGCATTTGGGACGCGAAAACGGGCCGCTTGTCGTTCGTGTTGCCGAACGGCGCGACGCTCACGCGGGTCGAGTTTGCACCGAACAGCCGCACGTTAATTACGGGTTGCATCGCGGGCCGCGTGCGCGGTTGGGATAGCCAGACGGGTAAGGAACTCTTCGCGGCCACATTCGCCGACCGCATCACATCGCTGGCAATCGACCTTGCAGGCAAGCGATTTGCGGCCACGAGCAAAGATAAGACGGCGCGCGTGTTCGACTTAGCCACCGGTCAGCCACTCACGTTGCCGCTGAAGCACGCGGGGGCGGTGAACCAGGTGGCGTTCTTCCCGAACGGCGATCGCGTCGCCACGGCTTCGGCGGATGGCACCGCGATCATTTGGGATGTCGCGAAAGGCACGCCGACACTGGCGATGCCACTTCGGCACCCGGCGGCGATCAACGCGATTGCCGTCACTGCCGACGGTTTGCGTGTCATCACCGGTTCGAGTGACTCGACCGCGAAGGTGTGGGATGCCGTCACCGGCCAGCCGATTGGCCGCCCCGAATCGCACGATGGCCCGGTGCAAATTTTGGCGGTCAGCCCCGACGGTCGATGGTTCGCCAGCGGCGGCGACGACAACGCGATCCGCATCTGGGATACGTCGAGCGGGGAGATGATCGCGCCACCGCTGCGGCACAACTCGACGCCGCTCGGCGTGCAATTTAGCCCGAACGGATACGAACTGCTCGTCGTCGATCAGACCCGTGCCGTGCGGACGTGGAACCTCATCACGCACGGCGAACTGAGTGGATCGACGATCGCCCCCTCGGGAACGGTAATACCCGTGGAGAATGCGAACCGCGACGAAATCCGCACGATTCTGAGTCCGGAAGGCACGATGTCCTTGACGTACGGCGGCGGTCAGGCGGTGCGAGTTCGCCGAACGAACGACCACGAACCGGTCACGCCACCGCTACGCACCGGGGCGGCAATTGTGACGGCGGCGTTCAGCCCCGATGGTTCGATGATCGCGACCGGCGACCTCGATGGCCACGTGATGCTGTGGGACATTCTCAAGGAAGGCAATCGCGGGAAGCCGGTGTGGGCCGCAAGTGGTCGGCACGTCAGCCGCGTTCTCAGCCTCACGTTCAACGCGAAAGGGAACGCACTCGCCAGCACCAGCGAAGACAACACGGCGCGGCTCTGGGATGTCGCCGACGGATCGCCGCTCGTACCACCGGTGCGGCTCGGTGCGACCGTCCTCCGCAGCGAATTCAGCACGAACGGCAAGCTCTTTTACACCGAACTGCCGAACGGAAAAGGCCGCGTCTGGGATGCCGCCACCGGCGAAACGGTGACGCCGCCGTTCCCGGCGCGGGCCGATTGGGAATCGACGCTCGTCATCGCCAAGTGGTCGGTCGAAGAGATGCTCGCGGCGGGGCGGATGCTTTCCGGCCAGCGTTTAAGTGAAGCGGGCGACGTGATCCCGAGCGAACCCGGCCAGTTCCAAGACGATTGGAAGTTACTCAAAAGCAAGTACCCCGTCGTCGCCACAACGGATCGTTCCGTCGTCGGGAAATGGTGGCTGCGACAAGCCGATGTCAGCGAGAAGAACGGGCGTTGGTTCGCGGCGGCGTGGCACCTCGATCGACTTATCGCCGAGAGTCCGGAACAGCCCGAGTATCGCCGTCGCAAAGCCGTGGCGTCGGCGCAACTCCGCGACTGGCAGGGTTCCGCCAACGAAGCCGCGAAGGCGATCCTGCTGCAACCGGATTTGCCCGATAACTGGTACCAAGCCGGGGTGGCGCTCGGGCAACTCGGCGACTGGGACGGCTCGGCGGCGCACCTCAGCAAAGCGATGCAACTGCGGGTCGACCCGACATCGGCGGTGGGGTTACTGCCGCTCGTTCGCCTACATGCCCACGACCGCGAGGGCTACCAGAAAGCCTGCCGCGACCTCACCGACTTCTATCGGGGAACGCACGATGCGAATGAAGCCCAGCAAGTCGCGTGGGTCTGTTCGCTCTCTCCGGACAGTGGCGTCGATCCATTCCGGGTTCTGAAACTCGCCGAGGTCGGCACGAATGCGAGCGATTTTGCAACAACCGTTATGGGGGCGAGCTTGATGCGGGCGGGCCGCTTCGAGGAAGCCGCCACGAAGTTGAAAGCAATCTGCGAGAGCAAGGTGGAGCGACCGGCGGCGTGGCTGATTTATAGCCTGGTCCAGAATCGGTTAGGCCACGCGACCGATGCAAAAATCTGGCGCGAGAAAGCCGAGATGTGGCTGAAACGGGAATCGAAGCCGGGACAAGTTCCGCCCGCATGGGACACGCGGGCGGAGGTCGAGATTCTGTTGCGCGAGGCGAGTCGTTAGGATCCTGTACAGAATTCACGCGCACGGGGCAGATTGCATTTCCAGCAATTCAGACGCCGTAGGTCGTGGCCGAAGAGGCTTTGCGATGAGGCCCGACAGAGCGGCAAAGACAACCTCCCTTGAGTTTGGAATCCTCGCGCGCACGCACTGTCGGGCCTCCCAAAGCATCCGGCCCGACCTACAAAACCAGTCGTTCGACACCTGAACGGATTACCCCGTGAACGGTTACCATTCTTCGATTGATTGCTCAGTTCACATCGAATTGAATCGCCGTTAGGATTTCGCCCGTGTCGTCGTTTTGCACGAGTGCGACGGCTTTCAGTTGCTTAATTTCCAGCGGCCGTTTCTTGTTCGGGAACGGGCTGTCTTTCGCAAAGGCATCGAGGTACTTCGTGTGCTGCGCACGTAGTGCGTCGAGGCTCAGCTTCGCGGTGTGCTTGCCGCCGGTCAGGTCTTTCACGGCAACGCCGTTCGGCGCACCGAACAGCGAGCGCACCACATGATGGTGGAACCGCAGCCCGTTGCTGCCGACGTACGGAATGTTTTCTTCGACGAGCAGAACGCGAATTTTCACGCTTTCACTCGGTTCTTTCAAGCCGGCAATTTCGACTGACACCGCGATGGCATCGCCATCGCGTTTGGCCGTTCCCGTCAGGCTCGCATCGCTCGATTTTTCGAGAATCGCGTCGATGATGCCGCGGAATTCGGTGAACTTCCCTTCCGAGTCGGGCATGCCGCCACCACCGCCTGCTGCGGCTTTGCCGTTGAACGCGGTGCTCGGTGTGCCGCCGAAATCGTCGGCGAATTTCTCGCTGTAGTAGCCGTAACGTGCGACGGTGTCTTCGTTCGTGAGCGGGTCGGGACCGGGGATGTGCAGGTGGTATTGCAGCAAGATCAGGTCTTTCGGCTTGTACGCTTTGAGTAAGCCATCGAAGGCCACGTCGGCGGCGACGCACGGCGGGCATTGGGCACCGGTGAACAGTTCCATCACGGCGACGCGGTTGGCTTTCTCGTCGGTACGCCCCTGATACTTCTTCGGCTTGAACGGCGGGACGGTCTTCAGAAACTCCGCATCGAGTTCCCCGTCGATCTTCACGATGATGGCTTCGGTGGCCTTCGCGGCATCGGCCTTGCCACTACCCGATTGCGCTTCCATAAGGACCGTTAGTGCGCGGACGCGGCGTGCCGGCGAGGCCCGTTCGGTGACCTTCACCGTTCGCTCGGCGTAGGGGAGTGCGGTGGCGGCGTAACCGGTTTGGCTCGTCAGTGCTGCGGCGATACGCGATGCGGTGTCGTCTTCGTATTTCTTGCCGTATGGCGCGGCGGCGACGATCATCGCCTCGGCCCATGCCTTCACGGCATCGGCGGGGGCTTTGATTTTCTCCGCACGATTGATGAGGCTATTCGCGGCCAAGTAGGCCGAGAACGTGCCGGGGTACTTCGCCAGCACTTCCTTATACATGTCGGGCAGTTTCTCGTCGGCTTCCTTCGTCGCGTCTTCGGCTTGCTTTAGCAATTCCTTCTTCGCGTCGGCGTCTTTGGTTTGCCGTGCCTTGCCGCGCAGATTCTGCGGTGCGCTCGACATCTTCATCGCCGCCATCATCTCGGCAGGCGCTTTGTTGGCGACGACGGAGTTCTTCTGATTGATCTCGGTGATGTCCGTCGCAGAGAACGTTGCGGCCGTCAGTCGGCGTTCATCGCCGAAGCTGCCGAGGATGATCTTCGGTTGTTTCGGGTCGATCGTACCGTCGAAACTGAATGTGGAACCGCCGAAGGTAATCGTCAGCGAGACGATGCCGCCTTCGACCGTCAACGATTTCACTTTCGGGTCGCCGCGTTCGGACAGCACCTTGATGGCCAGTTTGCCGTCTTTCGATTCGACCTCCAGAAGAATTTGCCGAATATCGGTCGTCGGTCCGCTACGGGTGGCGATGACCCAGTTTCCGGGGGCGAGCGTGGCGGGGTTATCCTGTGCGAGTGCGGAGAACGCCGCCACAAACAGGATGGCGGCAAAAGTGAGACGACGGAACATCGGTGGTCACTCGAAGGAGGAAAGAAACAACCCCGTGCATACACGCATCTTGAAGTTGCGCTGATTTGCATATACGCCCAGGGTACGACGTAACACGTCTAACCCTGGGCTATGAGATAGAACCCCGTTGGGGTAAATCCATAGCCAATTCTTACCCCAACGGGGTAAAATCCTGTAGCCCAGGGTTAGACGTTTCGTCGTACCCCTGGGTGGCCTGTGTGACATTCAAAACGGTGCCAAGCTGCAAAATCGCTCAACTTCATAACGCGCGCACGGGGTCGAAGAGACGACGAACGAACGGGCGGAAACCAACGCGAGTCGGCTTACTGTTGTGCCGAGCCGCGCGTCACTTTGTAGTCGAAGACGCCCGAGACGTGCTTTTTCAGGCCGTCGCTCGAACTGTCGATGTCGAATTCTTTGTGAATCTCGGCCTCGACGACGATGCCGGTGTCGATCTCGATCCAGGCAGTGCCTTTGATCGACCCGCTCACGGCTTCCTTCGATCCCGCCGCTTGCACGGACTTCCCTTCGATGAGCACGACGGCTTCCTTCTTGCCCGCACGATCGCGCTGGCCGATGTACGTGTACGTCGTGAGGTCTTTGTACTTCAACTCGCGAATCTTCAGCTTCTGCGGCCCGCCCATTGGATTCGGTCCCGCAGTCGGACTCGGCGGGGCGACGTTGTACAGGCGCGAGTCTTTCGACGACGTCCAGGTTTCGCCCGGCGTTACGGTCTTGTTCGGTAATGGAATCGACGTGGCCTGCAACGCTTCTCCACCGTTGGATGTCAGGCGAATCATCAACCCCTGAAGCTTCGGATCGGGCAGCGATAACGCATTGATATTTACACGATACATCTCGCCGAATTTGTCGATGAACCCCTGGGCACCAATTTGCTTCACGAGCGTATTCAGTTCGGCTTGGACCGACTTCGGAAGAATATCTTCCTCGATCGCTCCGCCGAGGGCCTCGACTTTAATCTCGATGCCTTCGAACGCCATGTTCACACGCGCGGCCTGACGGGCATCGTTGCGATCCGCCTGCCCGGCCGATTCCTTCAATTTGAAGATCGTCTTCAACTTCGCGCGTTCGCTTTTGCCTTCTCCTTCGCCGTCGACGCTTTCGGTGATGTCGCTACTATTCGACATCGTCACGCTCCGGAGTGCGCCCGCTTTGTTGTGGAAAACGAGCGAGGCATTCGTTCGATCGACGGGCGGCCCGGCCAATTTGATCCGCGTACCCGGCATGTAGTACTCGGGGTTGACGGCATTGGCGAAGTACGGCTGTGCCCAGTACGCGCGGCCTGCGGCAAGGTCCGGGAAGGTGAGTTCGCCCTTCGCCGTTTTCGTTTTCGGGTCGTATGTGAGCTGCGAAGTTTGTTCGTCGCTGTCCCCCGATTCGGAATCGGGTTTCGTCGTTCCGGGGCGTCGATATTTATCCGAAGTATCGGCCACCCAGCCGCGGATGTGGATTTTCCCGATGCGGCCGAGTGGGTCGAGTACGTTCGCCGTGACGGGGATGCGGATCTTGTCTTTGTCGCGGTAAGCGATGCCGTACTCGATGGTCGATACGCGACCGGCGAGCAGACCGTACGTGTATTCCGAAGGCACGGCATTCGACAGCGATGCACCGATGCGGTTCGCACCGATGAGCGATACGACCACGCCGATCACATCGCCTTCGGCATCGACTAAAGGCCCACCGGAGTTACCTTGGTTGGCTCCGCCTTCGAACTGAAGCCGACGCAGTTCGCCGAAGTCATTTCGCCGAAACGCCGTGAACGACGTGCGACGAACGGAGACTTCCGGTTCTTTCTTCGAGCCTCCCGAAACGGCGGAGGGGATGTAACCGAGAGGGAATCCGAACGTCGTGATTCCCTGACCTTCGAGCAATTCGATCGAGGGTTTCACTTTGAGCGGCGAAGGGAGATTCGGTTCGTTCACCACTTGCAAAATCGCCAAGTCGATGTCTTGATCGACGGCGAGAATCTTGATTCGCGAGTGGGGAATCTCGCGCTGTTCTTGCGTTCCCGAGTTCAGATAGATCGTGATTTTTTTCGGTGCGGGGCTGTGTGGCGCGATCATGTGCAACACGTGGGCGTTCGTGAACACGAGTCCCGGTTCCAAGCCGAACCAGCCACTGCCCGAACCTCGCCCTTCTGCGGCTTCGACCACGATAAACACCGATGCCTTCTTCACCGTGTCGGTGGTCAGTCGCGTCATCGTGCCCGTCATCATCTGATCTCGCGTGATGCCATTCGACGTTAAGGTTTCGGGCTTCGTAGCCGGTGGCGGGGTGGGCTTGACTGGCTCCGGCGTGGGCTTCGTCGGCATCGGCGTGGGTGCGGGTGTCGTTGTGGGTGTCGTTGTCGGCTTGATCGGTTCCACGGCGGGCTTGGTCGTTTCCGGCGTGGCCTTCGTCGGTTCCGGTTTGATGGTCGTGGTCGTTCCCTTGGCAAGGCCGCTTTCAATTGCATTCGCGACTCCATTGGCACCGATCGTCGGTTGCGGTTGTGGGTCAATCGTCCCGATTGCGGCCACATCGTTCGGCTTCGTATTGTCGCCCAACAGGAAGTACGCCGCGCCACCGCCGACTAGCAACAGCGCGCCCAGCCCGCCGAGGATCAGTAACAACGGCGATTTCTTTGCTGGCTCGTCTTTCGCCCCGCGACGGCGACGCGGGTTATCGTCTTCTTCTTCGTCTTCCTCGCGGCGTCGGGTCGGCTTGGATTTGGCGAGCGGAATATCATCCTCATCATCATCGATTGCGACGACCCGTTTGGCAGGAACGGCCGTAGCCTTCGAGACCGGTTTTGCAGTCGCTTTCGCCACGACGGTGGCCGCCTTCGGAGCCGCCGCGGCTTTCACGGGGATCATCTCGCTACACTTTTTGCAGCGAATCGTTTTCCCAATGAGAACTTCGCCAACCGTATAAACCGATTCGCAACCGGGACAGGTTAAAGTCAACGACATGGAAAATCACCCGCACAAGTGGGACGAGCCAACGCCGGGCGTCGGGATATTAGTATTGGCGTTATCATACCCAACCATCGCGACGGATACACCGCGATTTTCCGATTTTTGCCGAGTATCGATGTGGCACGTTTTTCGCGTATCATTCGCTCCCTCGTCGAAAATGGCACGTTGGAAGCGTGCCACCACTATAAATCCCGTACAAATTGCGAATCGACGACCGCGAAGTTCACGAATGGGAGAGGCCCACGATGATACCGCTATTTGCCTTCAGCCTGAATGCCGCGCGACTGGCGCAACTCGTCGTCAACCTCTTTGCGGTGGCGGGCGGGTTCCTCGTCGGTTACGTTCTGACGATCCTCGTCGGCTGGCTGCTCGAACGCTTCCTGTTCAAAATTAAGGCGGCACCGGGCGTCCACAAGATCGCGCGGATGCTCGGCGGCATCGCGCTCGCCGTGTTGGTGGCGATGATCGTCTTCGGCCACGGCATCGGCTGGAACCTGTTCGGTGGCGGGACCGATGGCGAAGGCAACGGCGAAACCGGCGGCCAGACGGCACCCGCCACGGGCGCGACGAACCCGTCGCCGGGCGACAACCCGATTGCTCCGGTGCCGTCCGCTCCGAAGGCGATCCCGACGACGCAAGAACGCATCCGCATCACGATCCTCGGCGGGCGCGATGTGAAAGACGCGAAATTTTACCTGATCGACGACGAACCTTCGCCGCGTACCTTCGCGGATGTCAAAGCGGCGGTGCAGAAGAAAAAGGAAACGACCGCGAAGCCGTTCGGGTTGGAACTGCGGTTCGCCGGTCAGAATGCGATCGTGGCAAATCATGGCTCGGTGCTGCAACTCTCGACGTGGGCACGCGAAACCGCAGGTTTGACCGTGACATTCCCCGCGGAAACACCGTAAGGGTAACCCAGGCATTACACAGGGGTGGCCCAAGTGACGTGAAGTTGCGATTGACGGTGTTTTCGGGTCATCCTGGTTTTGGTTTCTTTATCCCAACGGGATTTCAGCGATTAGCCCTGGGTCGCGGCTTCCGCGCACCCAGGGAACTGAGCAAATTTCCACCGACCCCGAAGGGGTCGTAGCGGCTTCCTCTCAGACATACAGCATCCCAATCGAGTGGGCCGAATTCGCTCGTGAATCTCTCTGCGAACGATGCGATGATGCCGCTACGACCCCATTCGGGGTCGATGGAAATTTCGCTCTTACCCCAGGTGCGCGGACGCGACCTGGGGCTAATCGCTGGTATCCCTCCGGGATAAAGATAATGCTCGAGCCGCCGGAGGAATTTCAGTGGAAATTGACTGGCATCGCCGTAACAAAAACGGCAACAAAACGGTTGCGGAAATTTGATGGGAAGGGTAACCCAGGGGTACGACGAAACGTCTAACCCTGGGCTGTAAGATGGAACTCCGTTGGAGTAAATGCATTGCGATTCTGTACCCCAACGGGGTTAAATCACATAGCCCAGGGTTAGACGGCCTCCGTCGTACCCCTGGGTGTGATGTCGTACCCCAACGGGGTTAAATCACATAGCCCAGGGTTAGACGCTTCGTCGTACCCCTGGGTGTGATGTCGTACCCTGAGTATCGTAGTCTCGACTCCGACACGGTCACAATGAGTCTGCCACGTTATGCCCGTCACGCCGCCGCGAATCGTGTTCTTCGGCCTGCCGCGAACCGGCAAGACGGGGCTGCTCCATGCATTCCTCGGCACGGTGCCACTCGCCGCGGTCGAGTCGCTGCAGCAACCGGAAGTGACGCCGCACACGGACCCGAACGCGCCGTGTATTTTGTGCGATGTCGATGGGTTTTCCGCCAGTCAACTCATTCGCGATCCCTCGCAGCTTCAGTTTCCGCAACGTCCCGTGGCCGGGGAAGTGCGCTCCGCCGATGCGATCATCGTCGCGCTCGATGCCACTGCCACGAAGCCCGAAATGACCGAGTTATTCCGCAGCTTCGGGCAATTCCTCGATGGCCTCGAGCGGACCCGCGAGAACGATCGGGAGGTCGCGGGGCTGCCGATTTTCCTGACGCTGACCAAGTGCGATTCGCTCTGTTCGCCGAACGATAACCCGGCGAGTTGGATCCGCAAGATCGAATCGCAAAAGGAAAACGTGAAGACGGCGTTCGAGGATTTCCTCGACGAAGAAACCGCGTTCGGTTCGGCGGCGACCACGCCGCAGTTCGGCAGTATCGATGTCCAAGTTGCCGCCACCGCGCTCCGGTTCCCACGCTACACGCTGTTCGCATCGTTCCAATCCGAATCGTACGGCGTCGCCGAACTGTATCTGGCTGCGACCGAAGCCGCGAACGATTTTCGTACCCGTACCGCGCAATCGCGCAAACGACTTCGGCAAACCGTCGCCGGTGCCAGCACGCTGTTGTCGTCGATGTTAATCGGCCTCATCGCGCTGCTCATTTTCAGTTCGCAAACGTCCGACGACCGGCTGACACTGCGGCTGCGAGCGTACCAAGAGCGCGAAGGCACGGCGGCGCTGCGGCTGGCGGATCGCGCGATTGCCAAGAACCGGAGCGAACTGACCGCGATCCACGAAGACCTCGGCTACGAGCGTCTCGCCGATGGAGACCGCGTGTTCGTCGATGCGCGATTACGCGAATTCAAAGACTATGCCGACTACCGCGAACGCTTCCACATGCCGCGGCTCGGCCCGGCGGAAGTGCGGTCGAAATCCGAACTCGATGTTCTCGACACGGAGTTGCGTACGCTGCTGATGCCGCCGCCCGATTACGCCGCCGCGTGGGTGGACACCGAAGCGGTGCGATTGTGGAACAAATGGAAGACCGATGCCGAGCTATTGCGGCGCGCCGAGGCGACGCTGAACGAGTGGTATCGCGGGCTGGTGCGGCGCGGCACGGTGCTGATGTTGGTGCCGAGCGTCGATCACCGCTGGCGGCTCGATGTGCTGGCATTACAGGCCGAAGCGAGCGCACCGCCGTTCCGCCCGACCGACGATTTGCCCGGCTCGGAGAAGCTGCCGAACCGTCGCGGGGCGGTGCTAAATTACGCCGCCGCATTCGAGTTCGATCGCGTCGATCAGGCGCGTTCGGATTGGGAATCGACCCGCGAACGGCTGCTGCATTTGCGCGATTTATGCGCCGCACTCGGCATGACACCGGGGCCGGGCGTACCCGCTGCGACACTCGATTTGCCCGAGCCGAATGTCGATAGTGGCGGCTCGCGCAGTCTCGCCGAAGAGCGCATGAAACAGCTGGCGGATTTGTATCAACGTCGCCCGGAAAATGCTTTCGAGTGGGAAGCCGCTCGCTTCCCCGACCCCGTTCGCGGCGAACTCCAGAAGCGGTTGCGACGCAGCTACGACACCGGCGTACGGCACGTTCGCGGGTTGATTTTGAATCGCCTCAACCGCGCCGACACCCGAGCCGCATGGCTAGAAGTGGCCGGTTGGGCCGACGAACCGGAGATGAGATCGTGGGGGCGATTTCTCCAGCAACTCGCCCGCTGGGACGGGGAACTGTCACTCGACGACCCCATCGTGGAACTGATTGCTTTCCTCAAACGCGACCGCTTCGATGCCGATGCGAAACAGCTCGAACTGAGCATCCCCGACGACTTGCGAAACCAGCGCGCGGTGCCTTCGGGCAAGCTGATCATTACGGTGGCCGCGAAGGAATACGCTTACCGAATCAGAGGTGAACCGGATCGCACCGGCCCTGCCTCGACGTTCCATTTGATCGCCGATGGCCACGACGGCAAGTTCAGCGTCCGCCCCAACGACGACATGACCGCCACGCTCACACTCCGTTCCGGCGGGCAAGATTTCGTACTGGAATGGAGCAGTAGCCGCTCCAACGTGTATCGCTTCGACCGATTGCACAGCGAACCAAAACTAAGAAAAGACGGTGCAACCGAACGCGCCACCGGCGTCCGCCTCATCGCAATCCCCGAGACCGGCTTCCCCGCCGCACCGATACTAATCCCCGACGCCACGCGATCGTGATTTGCGAGTTAGCCCGACCCCTCGCTTGCGCGTTTTGAAGTTGCGCTATTTTTATGGCTTTTTTCCCTAAACCCCGTTCAAGCTGAAAATCGGAGTTTTATAGGAATGATTTAAGTCCTTTAGAGATATGAACTTAAGGCATATTTTCATTCTTGGAAAACTCGGATTCTCTGGCTGAACGGGGTTTAACAATTCGAGAGTTTGCCCATTTGCACGGCACTTCAGACCCCGACGACTTCGCCGTGCCACTCGCCCCGGTTGTTCGTGGCTACCACTAAGCACCTCTCCGTGCCAGCCGCGTGGGCCGCAATGTTCCCAACGATGTCGCCGCGAACGGACGCAACCTGAGCCGCCGCAATCCGGAAGTCCGTCGTCGCCATACTGTGCGGCCCAAGAAATGACAGTAACCGAACTACTCATCCGCGCCGCAATCCGGAAGTCCGTCGTCGCCATACTGTGCCCCTCCGCCGCCGAAAGGAATTCATGCAAACAACGGAGGACGAAGAACACGTCCTCCGCGAATGGGCTGGCAGTACTTACAGCACCTCAACCGGCACTTCTGAACATCGCGACAAAGCCCGGTCGCCAGTCAAGAATACCGTCGCGCCGACTTCCATGGCCGTGGCGTAGTGGAGGGCGTCGGGCGTCTTAAGATTGTACTTCGCGCGGTGTTCGGTCGCCCGCTCGACGACCTCAACGCCGGCGAAGAACACGTCGAACTGTGCCAAGGTGGCGACGTCGCCCGCCCCATTGGCATCAAGTTAAGGAGCTGGGCTTGTAATAAAGCGGAAGTCCTTCCACCATGGTAGTTATCACACAACCCTCTGGAAGAAGGAACTTCCAATGATTACAGTATGCCAAATCGTCCGCAGCGTGCAGTCCCTTTTCGGTACGCTCGCGGATCGGGCCGCTGCGGTCTCCCAGGTCATCCAGCGCAAACGCAAGCTGACACCGCAAGGGCTCGCTTCCACATTCGTTCTCGGATACCTCAAAAACCCGCATGCCACCGACAAACAATTGGCCCAGATGGCGGCCGCCAACGGCGAGCCGGTCACAACGCAGGCCATCGAGCAACGCTTTCACCCACGCATGGTCGGCTTCCTGCAAACACTCTTCGAACTCGCCGTCCAAGAACGTGTGACGTCCGACGGTGTCTTTGGGCCAATCCTCGACCGCTTCACCGACGTGCAAATCCTCGACAGCACGACCATCTCGCTGCCCGAGGAATTGGCCTCGCAGTTTCCCGGTTGCGGCGGCAGTCACGGCGGAACGGCCGCAATGAAATTGCAAGTCCGCATGAGCCTCAAAACGGGCGGCATCGATACGGTGCGGATCGAGGCCGGTCGCGACTGCGAGTGGAAACGCCCGCAAACGCTTAACTTGATGCTAATGGGCTGTATTCTGGGTCTACCCAGGCCTGCGCTCGCTTCGCTCGCTCCGACCTGGGCTTTAGGAACGGACCTTTCAGGCCCGAAAACCACGGCCTGCTAAGGTTCTGATGGCGAGAATTCAACCATCGAATCGATTCGTCCGTACCTTTGCCAAAAACTGGAGAACCCGAACCGAGATGACCTAAAAACACTGTCAACCGTAACTTCACGTCACCTGGCGGTCACCCCACTCGTCGCGGTCGGCGCGGACCTGGGCCAAGATGTCTTCGGCGCTCCGCAAGACAGAAACGGCCCCGAAGGCGTCGGCGACTGACATGCCTGCCCGGACCAAATTTCATGCGTACAACAACCGACCGCGTGGCGTTGGGATTGAGCGACCGAATGCCGGAGTCGTTCGGCCGACTGGCAAATGAGACGTTCGATTTGAACTACTTAAGAACCTCTTCAAGTTTATTCAGTACCTCATTTGTTGAGGCAATCGATTCTTTGATATAGCCAGCTATTACAATCGATTCTTTCTTGGCGTCTAAGCGAAGCAATTTTTCCACGTTTGCCAACTGGGTTGCGTACTCACCGAAAGACAAGAAAATACTCTTCACCATCTCATGAAGTTCCTTCATGCTCTCCGGAGGGTCTGGAATACGGATGAAGTCCTCTTGCAGCTTCTCCATTCGCTTCTTGTAGGCTGCTTCACTTGGGATGAGATCCAGTAAGCGGAGAACGCTTCGCGACTCCTCGACAAACTTCAAAACGCCATCTCGATAAGCCAGCTCCTTCGTGCTAAGTCCTGTGGTGGTTTTCGCTGGTCCGCTTGACTCCCTTTTTTCCACAGCAGGCTTGGTCGGCGGTGGTACCTGTTCGGGGCTCTTCGGCTCAGGCACATGCTTGGCTTGTGGCACAGCGGGCTCACCGGCCTGCGGATCGCGTGCGGGTTTTCCGCACCCAGCGATCATAGTGAGAAAGCACAGAAGTGCGACGTTGTTGGTTTTCATGATTACTTTTAGCGGTACAAAAGAGGTTCGCTCCGAGCAAGCGGTTCTTTCGGTAAGATGCCCAATGGCGGTTTGGCGAGTCCAAGAACTTCACAAGTCGCAAGGGGAGCCTGAAAGCGCCGGGTCCGTCTCGACGACCAGCGACACTGCCGAAGGTTCCACCCCGACACCGTATCGAACGAGGGGGCGACGATCAGTTGCAACCGCCGCATGTAGATGCCCCACGCATTGGCATCGTTGTACGCCGGACACGGTTGGGTGCGGACCCGCTCACAGTCAGCCACGTTCCTGGTCAAGGTTATCGTGGGCATCACACAACCCCGGCTACTGAGCTTGGTCGTCCGACCCGCTCAGCGGCCGGATGAACCAGCACGGCCCCTGCTGTCGGCTACAGCGCATGGTTCCACATCTGACGCTGCGCCCGAAGCGATCAACCGCGGCACGAACGGAGGTACGATTCCAACTCGTCGCCGGTAAACACCCCCTTCTCGATCAGCGCGGCTGCGAGCCGGCCGACGAGATGTGCGACCCGGTGTGTGCTTAGGTTCTCGGGCGCGTCGGTGAGCGCATGGTAGACGCAGTGCTCTATGCTTGCCCAATCCGCTATCTTGTACTGCGTGTCACTCGACGGGTCACTTGTCACTGGTCACCCCCTTGAATCGGCTGCCATTCCGCCGCAGAACGCAAAAGAATCTATGCGTTGCGATCCGCACGAAGACCTTGCTTGCGGGCCGCGGCGTTCTTCGCGGATCGCAACGCATAGATTTCCGTTGTGCGAAACCGCTCGTCTGCGAAGCCTCGGCGACTCTGGAGTTTCAATCGACCTCGGCTACACTTCCACACATTCTAACCACACTCCCACGACGGCCGCAACCGTTTTCCTGCCAGTTTTTGACATCCCGATCACAACGCGATTTTCAGGTGAGTTCACGCCCCCGCGCTTCGCTTCGCAAAGCCTACGCGGCGCGGCGAAACGAATCCCGATTCGGCCTCACCCACGCGATTTCGCGAAGTCAAAAAATCCAAGGCGATCCGACGTAACCCGGTTTTCGTGTCGTGCGCGGAGTGACGCAAAACGGTCGCGTTTGGACGCGTTTCGGTCAATGTTGGTCGATTTTCGGTCGCATTCGGTCGATTTTCGACCAGTCGTTTCGGCTGATGTGAAATCGAGAGCTTCGACGCAAACCGCGATATGAGTCGATGATGCGGCAAACCAGCCCGTTCGGCATCGGCGATTTTCGATCTCAAAGTGGCGTTTTGGGACGCGAAAATGGCAAAAACAGACCAAAAATCCGTCCGCAATTCGGACTTGCGTCGATTCCGAACGGGGATTCCCGACAAACTCGCGGCAATTTCCGTCGCGCTGTAGCCGCGCTCGGCTTGGGTTCCTAGGTTAGTCGTTCTCGAAATCGCCAGAGATCCGTCGAGGATATTGATTGTGGCCGTAGTCATTCGCATGAAACAAATGGGTCGG